>CAYZPX010000034.1:0-17905 GCA_964480105.1 uncultured Burkholderiaceae bacterium
GCTTGTTCCAGCGCCCGTCGCTCCACAGCCGGTGCATGGGGTTGAGCATGTCCAGGAGCGACAGGTAGCGGTCCAGTGGCAGGCCGTCCCAGGTGGGCGTGCCGACTTCGGCAAAGGCGATGTCGGACTCCATCAGGTTCAGGTACTGCACCTGGCCTTCATCGCCGCGGGCGAAGGTGCGCACCAGGCGCGAGCGGCCGCGCTCGCCGCGCAGGTGCTCCAGCAGGGCGAGCAGCGGGCGCTCGCCGGCGTCCAGCGTCACGTAATCAAAAAAGTCGAAGACCCGGGGCTCGGCCAGCTCGCGCAGCTCGGTGTTGACAAAGCCGCCGCCCAGCACGGTGACGATGCCGGCATCGAGCGCCTTGATGGCCTGTGCGATGCGGAAGGCCCCATAGACCGAGCCCGGAAACGGCACCGACAGCAGCACCACCTGGGGCCGGTGCCGGGCGATCGCCTCGCGCGCCAGGTCCTGCAAGGCGGCATCCACCAGGGTGGGCGGCGCGGCCAGCGCCTGGGCCAGGGGCTCGAACTGCGCCTGGCTGCCGGCCAGCGACTCGGCATAGCGCACGAACTCGAAGCGCTCGTCCACCGCATCGCGCAGCACGTCGGCCAAGTCGTTCAGGTACAGCGTGGCCAGGTGCTTGGCCTTGTCCGCCAGGCCCAGGGCGCCAAAGGCCCAGCCCAGCGGGTCGCCGCCCTCGTCGTCCACGTACACGTCCAGCGCGGCAAAGCGCGGGCCCTCGGGCAGGTACTGGCCGCCCACGATGCGGTGCGCCAGGGTGCTGTCGCGGCCCTGCAGAAAGGCCAGCGTGGGGGCAATCGTTGCTTGATAGCGGGGGTAGTGGTCCAAAAAGTGGTTTACCGCAGCGCTGCGTGCATGCGCTGGTTGGGCCTGGGCTGTGGCGTGCACGGCGGCCAGCCCCTCGCGCGAGAAAAGGCGCAGCACCAGCGCCAGCGCCAGGTCTTCTTGGAAAGCCTCGAAGCCCCGCGAGCGCAAAAAGCCCGTCAGGTAGGCGGTCGAGGGGTAGGGCGTGTTCAGCTGCGTCATCGGCGGGATGAGCGACAGCACGCGGGGGGCGGGTTTGCTGGAGACAGTGGTGGATTCGTTCATGGCCAAAAGGGCCTTCAGGCCAATGGATGCGAGCGGTACGTGCTCTTTTTTTAGGAGTGTTTACTGGCTGCCGCGCAGCAGCTTGAGCCCGGGTGGCAGGGCCTCGCCAAAGCTGCGGCGCTGGTCGGATTCGTCCAGCTCCACCACCTCGCGCACCATGGCGGCCCAGGCGGGCGGGGCCTTGGCGGCGTCCAGGCGCTGGGCGATGGTGGCGCGCAGCGCGTCCGGCAGGTCGCGGGCGCGGTCGCCGCTGCGGCGGGCGATTTGCGCGGCAGCGAACGCGGCGGTGTCCACCGCCTTCCAGTCCAGCGCCAGCAGGGCCTGGGCCCATTCGGTGGCGACCTCGGCCGGGACGACCTGGTGGGCGCTGCCGTACAGCGGCACGCGGCTGCCCAGGCGGCCCAGCACCCACCAGGCCAGGGGCTTTTCGCGCGGGTTCGCCAGGCGGGCTAGCAGCCACTGGCCGGTGTCGCTGCGGTGTTCCACCGGCAGGCGCTCCAGCGCGGCCAGCAGGCGCAGCATGTCGTCGTAGCTGCCGGCCACGGGCTGGCGGGCGCGCAGGGCGTTGTCGATGTCTTCCAGCTGCCCGGCCAGGTTTTCCAGCAGCTGAAGCTGGGCGGTTTCCGGCAGGCCGCCGGCGGCGCGGCGCCACAGCGTCCACCATTCGGACCAGTTGGCGCTGTCGCCGGGGAACTGCAGGCCCTGGGGGAACAGCGTCCACAGTTGCTCCACCCGCCAGGCGTCCAGCGGGGCGCCGAAGCCGGGGCGCAGGCAAAAGCCGGCCAGATTGCACCAGGCGCGTTCGTGTTCGGGGCTGCGGCGGCGGCGCTTGGCACGGGCCCACAGCGCATCGAACAAGGCGCGCAAGAGCGGCAGGTCCCAGTCCTCGCGGCGGCCCAGCAGGCGTTCGAGCTGGGCGCGCAGCTGGCGCACGGCCTTCGGATCGGGCTTGTCGCCGGTGTGGCCAAACACCTGGTCCAGCAGCGCGATGGCGCCCTGCAGGCGCGGGTGGGCGGGCGCAGTGGCGTCGTCGGCCGTAGCGCTTTCTTCAGGCTGGCCACGCAATTCAAAGGCCAGGGTCCAGCGCCGGGCGGGGTCGTCTGCCTGGCGGCATTCCAGCTCCAGCGTGCCGACCTCGGTGATGCGGCTGCACAGCTGGACCTGCACCTCGGCGCGCTGGCGCCCCTCGGGTGCGGGCAGGCGGGTGGCCATGGGGGGCAGGCGCACAAAGGGCTCGCCGTCGGTGTCCACCAGGTCCACCAAGTCGCCGGCCTGCCAGGGCTGGTCGGCTGCCGACGAGGCCAGCGGAAAGCGCACCGCCTGGCCTAGGCGCAGCGCAAAGCGGCGCTCGGGCAGGGCCACGTCCAAGCTGTCTTCGGTGCCTCGGGGCAGGATGCAAATTCCTAGTGCGGGCCGGGCCGGCTGGCCGTCGCGGGCGGGGCGGGCTTCTTCCAGCACCAGGAAATGGCTGCGCGCCGTGCCCCCGGCTATGCCCCGGCCCAGTCCGGCCACGCGGCCGGCCCGCAGCAGCGCGTAGGCCACTGCGCCCCGGGCCACGGCCAGGTCGGGCGCGTCGTTGTGCAGCAGGCGCACGGGAGCGCCGCGCCAGGCGCCCAGCACCTCGGCCACGCGCTGGCCCACGGCCTGCGCATGGAAGACGCCGCCATTGAGCAGCAGGGTGTCGGGCCACCGTGCTTCGGGATTTCCTTCGGAGCTGGCGCCATGCGCCGCCAAAAACGCCGCCAGGTGCCGGGTGATGGCCGCGTCCTGCGGGTAGGGCAGGCCCAGCGCGACCAGGCCGGTGCGGCGCTTGTGGGGCCGCTCCGTGGCCTCGATCCGGGGGAAAAAGCCGTCCAGCACCCAGGCCCGCACCTCGTCCCGCGCCAGGGGCACGGTGCGCGCGCCGCCCAGCAGCCGGCCCCCGCCACCCAGCAGCGTGAGGGGCCAGGAGGCCGGGGCCTCGGGCGCCAGCAGCGCTTCCTTGGCTTCGCGGCAGCGCTGCACCAGTTGGCCAAAGCGCGCGGCGGACAGGCGCTCGCTGCCGGCGTCCAGCAGCGGGGCCTCCAGCCGGTGGGCCAGCGCCAGGTCCATGTTGTCGCCACCCAGCATCAGGTGCTCGCCCACGCCGATGCGGGTCAGCCGGGGCGGGCTGCCGTCGGTGGCGGCTTCCACCTGCACCAGGCTGAAGTCGGAGGTGCCGCCGCCGATGTCGCAGACCAGCACCCGCCGCGCCTCGCCCAGGGCGCTGTGCAGGTCGGCGCGGTGGCGCAGCAGCCAGTCGTGCAGCGCGGCCTGGGGTTCTTCCAGCAGGCGCAGCCGGGGCAGGCCGGCCAGGCGGGCGGCTTCCACCGTCAGCGCGCGGGCGCCTTCGTCGAAGGACGCGGGCACCGTGAGCACCAGGTCCTGCGCGGCCAGCGGGGCCTCGGGAAAGCGGGCGTTCCAGGCGGCGTGCACCTGTGCCAGCGTGCCGGCGCTGGCCAGCACGGGCGAGACCTTGGCCACGTCCTCGGGTGCGCCCCAGGGCAGGATGGGCGCGCTGCGGTCCACCCCGGCGTAGGACAGCCAGCTTTTGGCGCTGGCCACCAGCCGCCCCGGGACCTGCGCACCCAAGCTGCGGGCGTAGCGGCCCAGCACGGCGGGCGGGGCCTGGTGCAGGGCGGGGTCCACGCCGTCAGGCAGGGGCAGGGGGGGCCTCAGGTCTTGGGCGTCCAGCTCGCCGGGCCCCGGGTGGTAGCGCACCGAGGGCAGCAGCGGCAGCGCCTGCACCTCTCCTGGGCCCACGGCCTGGGGGATGTCCAGCAGGCGGACCTCGGGCACCGCGCCCGCCATGGCCCCAGCCGCCGCGTCCAGCGCGGCATAGGCCACGACGGTGTGGCTGGTGCCCAGGTCAATGCCGACGGTGTAGCGGGCGTGCATGGCGCTGGATGCTTCGGTTTTGATAGCTAATACCGCTGGTCAATCAAAGGCTGGAGGTCGTTTTGACCTTAAACCCCTGTCAAGCCGCCGCAGCCTCCGCCCGCACATCGAATTCGACCTTCCAGCGCTCGCTGCCGCCCACGGGCAGGGCTTCGAGTTGCAGGGTACCGGTTTCGGTGACGCGCGCGTGTAGCTGCACGGGCACGACCTCGCCGGGCTGGCGGCCTTCGGCGGGCAGCAGGGCTTCGATGGATTGCAGCTCTTGCAGCTCCTCGGGGCCCCAGAAGTCCAGCAGGCTCCCCACGCCGTCCTGGCGGCGCACCGAGGAGCCAAAGAAGCGAAAGCGCACCGGCTCGCCCACGACCAGGCCGAACTCTTGCGCTGCCATGCCGGCCTCGCTGCCTTCTTCCAGGCCGAAGGGCGCCAGGCACAGCGCCTGGATGGGCGGCTCCATGCCGGGAATGGCGGGCATGTTCGACTCGACGGCGACGTAGTACGACTGCGCCGTGCCGCCACGGATGCGCACGCCCCGGCCCTGGCGCACATGGCCGTAGTAGGCGGCGCCCCGGGCCACCGCCAGGTCCAGGTCGGCACCGGTCAGCAGGCGCGCGGGCGCGGCGCCCTCGGCGGCCAGCCAGCCGTTGAGCGTGTGTTGCAGGCGCTGGGCCACGGCCTCGGCCTTGAGCACGCCGCCGTTGAACAGCACGGCGGTGGGGTGCAGGAAGCTGGCGCCGGCCTGTGCCGGCACGCCAAAGCCCTGCAGTTCGTCGGTGGCGCCGCGCTGGCGGCTCAGGAAAGCGGCCAGGTGGCGGGTGATGGCGGCGTCCTGCGCGTAGGGCAGACCCAGCTGGGTCAGCGCGCCCCGGGCGCGGGTCTGCGGCGCATCGCCCACCGCGCAGTCGGGCAGGAAGCCAGCCAAGATGATGTGGTTCAGCTCCTCGCGCGTGACTTCGGTGCGGATGGCGCCACCAATCAGCTTGGAACCCCGGCTGGGCACCACCACCGGCACGGCGGCCACGCTGGCGTCGCTCAGCAGGGTTTCCTTGGCTGCGCGGCAGGCGTGCGACAGCGCGCGGGTCTGCCAGGCATCGAGCTGCGTGCCCTGGCCTGCCAGCTTGCGCGCCACGCCGTAGGCCAGCGCCAGGTCCATGTTGTCGCCGCCCAGCAGGATGTGCTCGCCCACGGCCACACGGTGCAGGGCCAGCTGGCCGTCCTGCTCCAGCACGGCGATCAGCGAGAGGTCGGTCGTGCCGCCGCCCACGTCGATCACCAAAATCACGTCGCCGCGCTGCACCTGCTTGCGCCAGCCGCCTTCGCTGCGCTGAATCCAGCTGTAGAGCGCCGCCTGCGGTTCTTCCAGCAGCGTGAGCTGGCGCAGGCCGGCGCGCTGCGCGGCCTCGGCCGTCAGTTCGCGCGCGGCGGGGTCAAACGACGCGGGAATGGTCACCGTCACGTCCTGGTCCTGCAGCGGCGCGTCGGGATGGGCGTGGTTCCAGGCCTCGCGCAGGTGCTCCAGGTAGCGCACCGAGGCGTCCAGCGGCGAGACCTTGGCCACTTCGGCGGGTGCGTCGGTGGGCAGCAGCGGGGCGCGGCGGTCCACGCCGGGGTGGCACAGCCAGCTCTTGGCGCTGGCGACCAGGCGGATCGGTGTGGCCGCGCCGCGCGCGCGGGCGAATTCACCGACGGCGCCAGTCTGGGCGGAAAACCACGGCAATTGCAGGTCGCCGGGCGCCAGCTCGCTCTCGTGCGGCAGGTACAAAAACGAGGGCAGCAGGGGATTGGCTTCCACGGTGCTGGGCGCCGTGAGCTGGGGCACCTCGAACATGCCCTGGACGACTTTTTCTCCGTCGCTGGCTTGCAGGTCCACCCAGGACAGGGCGCAGTGGGTGGTGCCAAGATCGATGCCGATGGCGTAGCGGGCGCTCACAGTTCCACCTCCGCCTGGGCCAGGATGCGGGCGTCGTGCCCGGGGGCCAGCTGGGGCAGGCGCGTGTCGCTCACCCGCCAGCCCCGGTGCGCCAGGGTGCCGGTAAAGGGCGGCTGGCCGACGACATTGCCGGTGACGCGCACGGCGGCGGCGTCAAAGCCGGCGGGCAGGCTCAGGCGGCTGCCTTCGCTTTCGCTGCGCACGGGCGCCAACGTGAAATGGCCGCGCACGGCCTTGCGGCAGCCTTCGTGCACCACACGGGCGACGGCACCAATCTCGGCATCGCTGGCGGCGGCAATGTCTTCTTCGATGAAATCGACAAAGCGGGCTTCGCGTTGCAGCAGGCCCAGCAGCTGCCAGGCGGCGGTTTCTGGCGCCAGTTGCAGCACGGGAGCGGGCGGCGGTGGCGCCACGACGGGGGCCGGGGCGGGCACGGGGGCGGCGACCGGTGCAGGGGGCGGGGCCACGGGGGCGGGCGTGGGTTCCAGCCGGCCTTCGCGCAGCGCGGCGATGCGCGCGGCCAGCTCGGGTTGGGTCAGGATGGCAAAAAAGCTGCCAAAGGCCAGCGCAATGCGGCGTGACAGGGACAGGGTGGGTTCGGGCATCTCGGGTTCTCAAGGGCGGATCGGCCGCAGGGTGCGGGCGAATCTGCCGGACGGGAAAAAAGAAAGCATCTAAGGCAGCGCAGTGGCTGCGGGCGGGCGCGATGTTACTAAACCTGGGGGCGTTGGCGCCCTGTCGGATAAAGGGCATTGAACTTTTGGCAGTGTCGCTGGTTCAGAGCCGATTTCGCTGGATGCAGGTCCGCGCTCGATCTGGGTATGTCAGGATATTTCCCATGAACACATTCATTACACCGGGGCGTGCCCGATGAGCCGCCCCGCATGGACGGCCCTGGGGGCCGCGCTGCTGCTGTCAGGCTGCGCCTCGTTCTCCGACGATGCCGGCCTGGGCCGGGTGGGCGAATACACCCGTGCGCGCATCGGCCAGGCCGCCGAATGGCAGCGCACGCCCGAATCCCAGGCCCAGGCGCGCGAGCGCAGCGCCGCCTTGCTGGCCCAGCCGCTGACTCCGGAGGCCGCGGTGGCGCTGGCGCTGCTCAACAACCGCGACCTGCAGGCCCGGCTGGCCGAACTGGGCATTGCCGAGGCCGAACTGGTGCAGGCCGGGCGCCTGCGCAACCCCAGCCTGTCGTTCGGGCGCATGCGCATGGCCGATGGGGTCGAGATCGACCGCACCCTGGGCTTTGACCTGCTTGGGCTGCTCACCCTGCCGCTGACCCGCCAGCTGGCCGAGGGGCGCATGGCCCAGGCGCAGCTGCAGGCCGCCATCGACGTGGTGGGCTTGGCAGCCGATACCCGCCGGGCGTATTTCGAGGCCGTCGCGGCGCGCCAGGTGGAAGGCCATTACGCCCTGGCGCAGGAGGCCGCCGAAGCCGCCAGCGTGCTCGGCCAGCGCATGGCCGCTGCCGGCAACTACCACCGGCTGGAGCAGCTGCGCGAGAAGGCCTTTTATGCCGATGCCATCGCCCAGCGCGCCAGGGCCCAGCACCAGGCTGTGGCCACCCGCGAGCGCCTGGCCCGGCTCCTGGGGCTGTCCGGCAGCGGCCTGGACTTTCGCTTGCCCGACCGCCTGCCAGACCTGCCCGCCACCCCGCAAGCCCCCCGCGATGCAGTGCAGCAGGCCCTGGACCAGCGCCTGGACGTGGCGCTGGCCCGCCAGTCGGCCGAGGTCACCGCCCGCGCCCTGGGCCTGAGCCGCGCGACCCGCGTGGTGAACGTGCTGCACACCAGCTACACGAACCAGAGCGCCACCGGCGAGCCCCGCAGTAACGGTTACGAGGTGGAGCTGCAGCTGCCGCTGTTCGACTTTGGCCAGGCCCGAGTCGCTGGCGCCGAGGCCCGCTACCGCCAGGCCATGGACCGCGTCGCCCAGATCGGCCTGCAGGCCCAGTCTGAAGTGCGCGAAGCGCATTCCGCCTACCGCACGGCCTACGAGCTGGCCCGCCATTACCGTGACGAGGTGGTGCCGCTGCGCAAGCGCATTTCCGAAGAAAACCTGCTGCGCTACAACGGCATGTTTGCCAGCGTGTTCGAGCTGCTGGCCGATGCCCGCGAGCAGATCCTGGGAGTCAACCTCGCCATTGAAGCCCAGCGTGACTTCTGGTTGGCCGAGAACCAGCTGCAGCTGGCCCTGACGGGCCGCTCGCCCGGGGCCGTCACGCCGCTGTCGCCCGTTCGTGCTGGCAGTGCGGCCGCTGCGCGCCCCCACTGAGCCCGGCCCCGAACCTCCGAACCCGCTTGCACGCCCCAAGGATGCCCATGTCTTCACGACGCCATTTTTTCCAGGCTGCCGGTGCGGCCTTTCTCGGGGCCGCCGCCGTGCGCCCCGGCGCGGCAGCGGCCCTGCCCGAAGCCGTGCTTCAGACCAGCCCTGCCACCCAGTTGCCACCACCGCCGCCCAACGGACGGCCGTTTCAGCCCATCGTCACGCTCAATGGCTGGTCCTTGCCCTGGCGCATGAAGAACGGCGTCAAGGAATTTCACCTGGTCGCCGAGCCCGTGCTGCGCGAAATCGCGCCCGGCATGCAGGCCAATCTCTGGGGCTACAACGGCCAGAGCCCCGGGCCGACCATCGAGGCGGTGGAGGGCGACCATGTCCGCATCTTCGTCACCAACAAGCTGCCCGAGGAAACCACCGTGCACTGGCATGGCCTGCTCCTGCCCTCGGGCATGGACGGTGTCAGCGGCCTGACCCAGCCACCGATTGGCGTCGGCAAAACTTTTGTGTATGAGTTCGTGCTGCAGCGCTCGGGCACCTTCATGTACCACCCCCATGCCGACGAAATGGTGCAGATGGCCATGGGCATGATGGGCCTGTTCATCGTGCACCCGCGCGACCCCCGCCAGCATGCGGTGGACCGAGACTTCGGCTTTTTGCTCAACGCCTACGACATCCAGCCCGGCAGCGCCACGCCCCGGGTCAACACCATGCTGGACTTCAACCTCTGGACCTGGAACAGCCGGGCGTTTCCAGGCATCGATCCGATCGTCGCGCGCACGGGCGACAAGGTGCGCATCCGCGTCGGCAACCTGACGATGACCAACCACCCCATCCACATGCATGGCCCGCATTTCGAAGTGACTGGCACCGACGGCGGCTGGGTGCCCAAGAGCGCCCGCTGGCCCGAGGTGACGGTGGACGTGGCCGTGGGCCAGATGCGGGCTTTCGAGTTCCAGGCCCTGGCCGGCGACTGGGCCATCCACTGCCACAAGTCCCACCACACCATGAATGCGATGGGCCACGGCGTACCGACCATGATCGGCGTGGCCCAGCGCGATTTGCTGGAAAAAATCCAGAAGCTGGTGCCGGACTACATGGCCATGGGCGAGCGCGGCATGCACGAGATGGCCGAAATGGAAATGCCCTTGCCCGACAACACCTTGCCGATGATGACCGGTCAGGGCCCGTTTGGCGCCATTGGCATGGGCGGCATGTTCAGCGTGGTCAAGGTGCGCGACCGGCAGCGCCCTGGCGACTACACCGACCCTGGTCCCTACGCCCACCCGCCTGGCACCGTGGCCAGTGAATACACCGGTGACGACCCTAGCCCCGCCCCGGTGCGCGCGCCGCAATCTCCGTCCACAAAGCCAGCGGCCAGTACCGCTCCCTGGCAGGTGCGCAAGCCCACGGGCCATGCGGGGCATGGGCACTGAGTCCCGTGATGCATTGATTTTTTGAAACGAAAGGACCTGCGATGCGTTTTTCCAACTTCCCTGTGCTGTTCCGTTCCGCGGTGGGGGCCTTGCTCCTGACCGGTGCCGCACTGGCCCAGGCCCAGGCGCCGGCGGGTGCCCACGACCATGCCCACCACAGCCAGGCCGCAGCGCCCGCCCCAGCCGCAGCGGCGTCCTGGGCCGAGGGCGAGGTGCGCAAGCTGGACCTGGCCCAGGCCAAGGTCACACTGCGCCATGGCCCGATCGACGCCCTGGGCATGCCTGGCATGACCATGGTGTTCCGCGCTGCCGACCCTGCCCTGTTGCAAGGCCTCAAGGAAGGCGACAAGGTGCGTTTTCAGGCGGACAAGCGCCAGGGTGTTTACACGGTGACCGCCGTCCAGCCGCAGCCTTGAGGGGGCCAGGGGCTCCGTGCCCCTCTGGCGTGCGCTGCCAATTTGCGGTGCAATGCCAGCCCGTGCTTGATGTCGGAGGAGATGACCATGGAACTTGAACGCCACGACCTGCCCACCCTGTTCAGCCAGCTGGGCTTGCCCAGCACCCCCGCTGGCATGGCCACCTTCATCGCCGCGCACCGCCTGCCGGAGGGCGTGGCCCTGGCCGATGCGTCCTTCTGGAGCCCCTCGCAAGCCGATTTCCTGCGCCAGGCCCTCGCGGCCGATGCAGAGTGGTCCGAGGCCATCGACGAGCTTGCCACGCGGCTGGCCTGAGCCCGCCGCCTGCGTCCCTCTCCTGGCGGTTCCCGGTGCCTTGTCAGCGGCCTGTGGCCGGGGGCGTGGCGACTGCGCTCGGGTCTGGGGGGGCGGGCAGCGGTGCCTGTGGGGCTGCTTCCAGCGAAGGCAGCAGATCAAAGCCGTCCATCCCTGGTTTGAAGCCTTTGCGCTCCGTGTCGATTTCTGCTTCCAGGGCGATGTGGCGCGCCACGCTCAAGCCTTCGTCTTCAATGGTGTGCTCGACCAGGGTGTAGCGCAGCACCAACAGTCCCCGCAGTTCTTCCAGGGCATGGGCCCGGTGGTGGCTGTTGGCATTGTCCTGGGCGTGCAGGCCTTCCGGGAAATACGCGGCCAGCTGGCCATGTTGCTTGTGCAGCACGGCCTGGATGTTGGCCTCCTCGTCCAGGGGAATGCCCAAGGCCAGGCCCAGGCGGGCGATGCGGGCGTTCAGTTCCACCAGCGCCTGTTCGGTGCGAGTGGCGGGGTCGGGCAAGGCGGGCGGTGTGTGCATGGTGTGAGAGAGGGGAGGGCCAGTGGGCCCATGAAAAAGCCGTCTTGCGACGGCTTGTTTATGGCTGCTTCGTGAGCACCATGCTGCGGATCTTTTCCAATTCGTGGGCCAGTTCCAGCACCAGCTCATCGTCCGGACCCAGGCGTTCTTGCAGCTTCTTTACCAGGCGTTCCAGATTGATCAGGTGTTTTTTCATGCAGGTCCCTTCAAGGTGGTTGAAGGTGACCAATTTACACAATTCACATGACAGTCCACTGAAACGTTCCGCCAACGTGCACCGAAACCTTGCTCCGTGCGCTCGCCCGGCCTGCAAACGGCACCCAGGCCTGGCCTATGGGCTGCGCGGCAAGCGGGCGCCTGCAGGTTTCACGCAATTGCCATGCGGCCCCTTCATGATGTGGGCGTTACACACACCGAAGGGGTGCCTGCACAGGTTCGGGCGTCCCGCCACCCCCAGGAGGAACGCCTTGGCCCATGCCGTGCACAACACCCTTTGTCAAGATTTGAAGGTCGGCGACGAAGCGGTGATTGAACGCGTATGCCAGGAGAGTGACCTCTTGCGGTTCGCCCATGCTTCGGGCAACCACAATCCCCGCAACATGCCCCTGGCCATGTTTGCCGTGCGCATTGGCCTGCAGGACGGTGCCCCTGTGTGCGAGGGCCAGGCCGAGGTGGAAGCCCTCCCAGGTCCCGCAAGGTATGCCAGTCCGGGATCTGTCCCCGCTGATGCATTCGCCGGTCACGGTACTCGTCCTGCCCACCGACGAAGAGCAGATGCTGGCCCGCCACGCCATCGACCTTTTGCACTTTGATTGACTTGTTTTAGGAACTTTCATGCCTTCCCATTTCAGCCCGCTGCAGGCGCCCGAGCGCCTGCGCCAAGACATCGACACTGCCCACCAGCAGGCCCAGCGTACTTTCAGGGCCATGGCCCACCATGGCCAGGCATTCAGTGAAACGCACGGCGAGAAGGGGCTGGACAACCTGAAATCCCTGGCCCAGGCGCAGTGGCAGCTGTGGCAGCGCATCGTCCAGGGCAAGGCCTGGGAAGACACCCAGCAGTACCTGACCGACAGCGCCCAGCGCACGGCGATGACACTGGAAACCCTGCAGCAGCGCGCCGAAAACGACCGTGCGCACGAGGATGCAGGCATGCCCCCGGTGCTGGTCTATGCGCACGAAGTCGTGATGGACGGACGTGACCTGCCGCGCCCCGTCAACTACCAGCTGCTGCACATCCTGCCGCCCGAAGGCGTGGAGACTTTCGCCTGGAAGCGTCCCTACGTGATCATCGACCCCCGTGCCGGCCATGGCGCCGGCATTGGCGGCTTCAAGACCGACAGCCAGGTGGGCGTGGCCCTGCGCGCCGGCCATCCGGTGTATTTCGTGGTGTTCCGCCAGGAGCCCGAGCCTGGACAGACCCTGGCCGACGTGATGCGGGCCGAGGTCGAATTTGTGCGTGAAGTCTCGCGCCGCCACCCTGAATCGCCCAAGCCGGTGATCGTGGGCAACTGCCAGGGCGGCTGGGCCACCCTGGTGTTGGCGGCGGCCAACCCGGACATCACCGGCCCGCTGGTGATCAACGGCGCGCCGGTGTCCTCCTGGTCTGGCGAGGTGGGGGCCAACCCCATGCGCTACAACGGCGGCCTGCTGGGCGGTGTGGTGCCCGCGCTGCTGTCCGCCGATCTGGGCGATGGCAAGTTCGATGGCGCGCACCTGGTGTCCAACTTCGAGATGCTCAACCCCAGCCGCAATTTTGTTGGCAAGTACTACGACCTGTACGCCAACGTGGACCAGCAGCGCGAGAGCTTCCTGGAGTTCGAGCGCTGGTGGGGTGGCTTTCACTACACCAACGAGGCCGAGATCCGCTGGATCGTCGAGCAGATCTTCGTGGGCAACCGCCTGTCGCGGGGCGAGGCTGAACTGGAGCCCGGCCGCCACCTGGACCTCAAAAACATCCGCTCGCCCATCATCGTGTTTGCCAGCCGGGGCGACAACATCACCCCCCCGCAGCAGGCGCTGAATTGGATCGTGGACACCTACGCTGACGAGACCGAGATCCGCGTGCGTGGGCAAAAGATCATCTACATGGTCCACGACAAGGTCGGGCACCTGGGCATCTTCGTGTCTTCGTCGATTGCGCGCAAAGAGCATGCCGAGATGAACTCCACGCTCAAGACCATCGAGGCGATGGCCCCGGGTCTGTACGAGATGGTGATTGAGGAGACCCACGGCGAAGGGGATGACACCCGGTTCAGCGTCAGCTTCATCGAGCGAAAGCTGTCCGATGTGCTGGCCGTGGTGCCCAACGACCGCGAGCAGGAAAAGGACTTCCGCGCGGTGGCGCGCCTGTCCGAGCTGGGTGCCAACTTTTACGAAATCGCCGCCCGCCCCATGGTCCAGGCCGTGGTCACGCCCCAGCTGGCCGAGCAGCTGCGCGAGGCCCATCCCTCGCGCGTGAGCCGGCGTTGGTTTTCCAGCGACAACCCGGCCCTGGCGTGGGTCGGCCCCATGGCCTCCTGGAGCGAGGCGAATCGCCAGCCTGCGGACCCGAGCAACCCCTGGACCGGCCTGGAACGCAGCCTGGCCAATTTGTGGATGCAGGGGATCGATGCCTGGCGCGACCTGCGCGACGCGAGTTACGAGTCGGCTTTCCTGTCTCTCTACGGCAGTCCCTTCATGCGCTGGATTGGCAAGGACCATGGCCATCCGCGCACGCTGCGCGATCCGTCCCAGCTGCGCTACCTGCCCGAAGTGCAGGCCAACTTGGCGCGCATCGAAAAAGGCGGGCTGGCCGAAGCCGTGATCCGCATCCTGATCCTGCTGGCCGAATCGCGGGGATCGGTGCGCCGTGACCGGCTGGAGCGTTCCCACAAGGTGCAGGAAGAGCGGGCCCCGTTTGCCGCGATGACGCCGGGCGAGCGCTCCGCCCTGATCCGCGAGCAATCGGTCATCGTCGAGTTCGAGACGGCCCACGCCATCGACAGCCTGCCCAAGCTCCTGACCACGCCCAAGTCCCGCCAGCAGGCCATGGACATGGTCTATTTCGTGATCGGCGACCGCAACGACATGGAACCGCGCTCGCTGCACACCCTGCACCACATCGAGCAGGTGCTGGGCCTGGCATCGGGGTCCACTCCGGTCCAACCCCTTGTTGCAACCGTTTCCGAAACCCCTGACGCTACCTGAAAGACCCCCATGAACACCCGCGAATTCCTGCCCCCCAGCGCCCACGACCCCCTGCCCAAGGTCTGGGATGAAAACACCCGCATCGGCGACATGCTCAAGGGCCGCCGTGGCCTGGTGGTCGGCGTGGCCAATGAACACAGCATTGCCTTTGGCTGCGCGGCCAAGCTGCGCGGCTTTGGCGCGGAACTGGCGTTGACCTACCTCAACGACAAGGCCAAGCCCTATGTGCAGCCCCTGGCCCAACAGGTCGAGGCCCAATTGCTGCTGCCCCTGGACGTGACCCAGCCCGGCCAAATTGAGGTCATGTTCGATCAGGTCCGCGAACAATGGGGCCACATCGACTTTCTGATCCACTCGATCGCCTTTGCGCCCAAGGACGACCTGCACGGCCGCATCATGGACTGCTCGCGCGAGGGCTTCTTGCAGGCCATGCAGGTGTCCTGCCATTCCTTCCTGGAAATGGCCCACCACGCCGAAAAGATCATGCGCCCCGGCGGTGCCCTGGTCACCATGAGCTACTACGGAGCCGACAAGGTGGTCAACAACTACAACGTGATGGGCCCGGTCAAGGCGGCGCTGGAGTCTTCGGTGCGCTATCTGGCCAAGGAGCTGGGCCCCGCCGGCATCCGCGTCTATGCCGTCTCGCCCGGCCCGCTCAAGACCCGCGCCGCCAGCGGCATTGACCATTTCGACGCGCTGATCGACATGGCCGTCCAGCGTACGCCCGAAGGCCGTTTGGTGGACATCGCTGAAGTCGGCCGCACCGTGGCCTTCCTGGTGGGCGCAGGCGCCTCGGGCATGACGGGTGACGTGATCTACGTCGATGCCGGCCTGCACAACATGGCGTGAGGCAAGCCACCATGAAACACGCCATCACCGCCGAGGCCGCAGCGGCCAAGATTCCTGAGGGCGCGACCCTGATGGTCGGCGGCTTCATGGCCGTGGGCTCGCCCCACCGCCTGATCGACGCCCTGCTGGCGCTGGGCACCCGCCACCTGACGGTCATTGCCAACGACACCGCCAAGCCCGGCCTGGGCATTGGTAAGTTGATTTCGGCCGGCCAGGTGGACAAGGTCTGCGTCAGCCACATCGGCCTGAACCCCGAAACCCAGCAAAAGATGCTCCGCGGCGAGATGCAGGTCGAGCTGATTCCCCAGGGTACGCTGGCCGAACGCATCCGCGCCGCTGGCTACGGCCTGGGCGGGGCCCTGGTCAAGACCGGCCTGGGCACCCTGGCCGAGGACGGCAAGCAGAAAGTCGACATTGACGGCGAAACCTGGCTGCTGGAGCGCCCCTTGCGCGCCGACTTTGCGCTGGTCCACGCCCACCTGGCCGACTACCTGGGCAACCTGAGCTACCAGCTGACGGCCACCAACTTCAACCCGGTGATGGCGATGGCAGGCCAGCATGTCATTTGCGAAGCCAACGAGATCGTGCCCGTGGGCATGATCACCCCCAACGAGGTGATGACGCCGGGCGTGCTGGTCAATGACCTGCTGCAGGTGCCCCACCGCCACCACTGAGCGACGGAGAAAAATCCCATGGATGCACAAGAACGGATCGCCCGCCGCGTGGCGCAGGAACTGCGCGACGGCATGCTGGTCAACCTGGGCATTGGCCTGCCCACCCGTGTGGCCAATTACCTGCCCAAGGACATGACGGTGTTCCTGCAGTCCGAAAACGGGCTGATCGGCCTGGACGCCCGCCCGCCCGAGGGCATGGACGACGAGGATCTGACCGACGCCGGCGGCGCGCCGGTCATGGCCATTCCAGGCGCGGCCCGCATTGACTCGGTGATGTCGTTTGGCCTGATTCGCGGTGGCCACCTGGACATGACCGTGCTGGGCGCGCTGCAGGTGGATGCCCGTGGCCTGCTGGCCAACTGGATGGTGCCCGGCAAGATGGTGCCCGGCATGGGCGGCGCGATGGACCTGGTCAGCGGCGCCAAAAAGGTGGTCGTGGCAATGGTCCACACCGCCCGCGGAACACCCAAGATCGTCGAAAGCTGTGACTACCCGCTGACCGCGATCCGCCCGGTGGACCTGATCGTCACCGACCTGGCCGTGATCGCCGTGACATCCCAAGGCCTGAAGTTGCAGGAGCGCGCGCCCGGCGTGTCCGTGGAGGGCATCCAGGCCGCCACCGGCACCCCGCTGCTCGTGGACGGCGAGGTGCCGGAGATGGTGGTCTGACCGAGTCGTGCGGCACCGCTTGGAAAAAACGCCCTGAGAACAGGGCGTTTTTCATTTCAGCTGGACAAAAACCGCGCGTACCGTGCCAGGTCCAGGTTGCCGCCGCTGATCAGGATGCCAACGCGGGCGCCGTGCAGGTCGATGCCCCCGTGGCGGGCGCCCGCAAACGAGAGGGCGCCGGTGGGCTCGACCACGATCTTCATGCGTTCGGCAAAAAACTGCACGGTCTCCACCAGCTGCAGGTCGCTGGCGGTCACCATCGCATGCACGCCCTGCGCGATGATCGGAAAGGTGAGCTGGCCCAGCGCCTGGCTCTGCGCGCCATCGGCAATCGTGCGCGGCGTGGGGATGTGGACGATGTGCCCGGCCTTGACGGACTGCTGGCCGTCGTTGCCGGCCTCGGGTTCCACGCCGACCAGGCGGCAGTTGGGGGCCAGGGCCCTGGCTGCCAGAATGCTGCCGGCCAGCATGCCGCCGCCGCCCACGCAGACAAAGAGCAGGTCCAGGTTGGGCACGTCCTCCAGCAACTCCAGGGCCGCCGTCCCCTGGCCGGCGATCACGTCGGGGTGGTCAAACGGTGGTACCAGGGTCAGGCCCCGGTCATGGGCCAGTTTGCGGCTGATGGCTTCGCGGTCTTCGTTGTAGCGGTCGTAGGTCACAACCTGGGCTCCGTAGGCCCGGGTGGCGGCCATCTTGGAGGCGGGGGCATCCTCCGGCATGACCACGGTCGCCGGGATGTCCAGCAGCCTGGCCGACAAGGCCACCGCCTGCGCATGGTTGCCCGCCGAGAAGGCCAGCACCCCGTGCCGGCGCTGCGCTTCGTTGAGCTGCGCCAGGGTGTTGAAGGCGCCCCGGAACTTGAACGAGCCGGTGCGCTGCAGGTTTTCGCACTTGAAGAACAGCTGTGCCTTGAGCTGGGCATCGGCGGTGGAGGAGCGCAGCACCGGCGTGCGCTGTGCGATGCCCTTGAGGCGATGGGCCGCGTTGGCCACGTCCTCGAAGCGGGGCAGTTGCAGGGTCGGCAGGGTCATGGGCGCTCCTTCAGGGTCTAAGGGTCAAAAGTGCTTCTAGGCCAATCAATTCGAGCGGTATAAGCTCTTGTTTTGGTAGCGATTTGGGGGTCAGCGCCGGCGACCGCCGAGCATGCTGCCCAGCACCCCACGCAGGATCTCCCGCCCCAGCGTGCTGCCGATGCTCCGCACGGCCGACTTGGCCAGGGTCTGCGCCAGGCCATCGCGCTGGCCGCCCCGGGGGCCGGTGCTGCCAAACAGCACTTCACCCAGGCCGCCCAGGAGGCCGCCGGTGTCGGCTTCGTCGGGCGCCGAGGATGTTCCTGCACCCGTCGTTGTTCCCGTGCGACCGGTGGGGGCAGGGCGATTGCCAGGGATGCCACTGCCCATCGCGCGACCCTGTAGGTGCTCGTAGGCGGATTCGCGGTCTTCGGTTGGCTCGTACACCCCGGCTACCAGCGACTGGGCCATCAACGCATTGCGCAGCTCGGGCGTGATCGGGCCAATCTGGCTGGCGGGGGGCAGCACACAGACCCGCTCGGTCACGCTGGGGCGGCCCTTGGCGTCCAGCAGGCTGACCAGGGCCTCGCCCACGGCCA
>CAYZPX010000035.1:0-17696 GCA_964480105.1 uncultured Burkholderiaceae bacterium
CTTGGCTTATCTGGAGCGGGTTATGGGGATCACGGTTTAGATGCGATCGCCCTGGAGCCAAAGAGGGTCCCATCCCGGATAATTCCGGCATGACGTCTTGCGATCGGCCTTCTGCCCTGCCTGCCCCTGCACCGCTTCCTGTCGCGCAACACGACGACGCCGGCGCGGCAGAAGCCCTCAGCGCTGCCCGCCTGTTGGCGCTGGTGCAAACGCAAAGTGCGCAACTGGCGCTGGCCGAGCAGCAACTGGCCCAGGCGCAGCACGCACAGCGCCAGGCGGTGGCGGCCTTGCAAGAGGCCCAGGCGGAGCTGGCGCAGGCCCAGGCAAGGGCACAGGCCGTGGCGCAATTGCGCGCGGAGCACCAGGCCCTGACAGCACACCTGGAGGAGATTCGCAACTCCACCGTGATCCGCGCCACCCGCCCGCTGGTGCAGGCCAAGGTCTGGCTCGATCAGGCGCTGGGCCGCAGGGGTGCAGCCCCTGCGGCGGCGCCGTTGCCAGACTCCCCAGCCGTGGTGGCGCCCGCCCCCCTGCCCTCACCGCCCACGCAGCCCGACTGCCCCCCCCTGGACGTGGCCCGCCTGCGTGCCAGCCCCCTGCCGCGCATCCTGGCGGTCTCGCACGGCTGGGGCGGCGGCACCCAGCGGCATGTCGAAGAATTGGCGCGCCACCTGCGCGGGCAGGCGATTTTCTTGCTGCTGTCCTCCCAGGACGATGGCCCCCTGCGCCTGCGCTGGCTGGAGGGGGACGCGCACCTGCCCCTGGAGTTCCACTGGCCGGCGGACGTGGAGCGGCTGGTGGCGCTGCTGCGGGAGGTGGGCATTGGCCATGTGCACTACCACCACCTGATCGGCCACGCGCCCGAGGTGATGCACCTGCACGAGCGCCTGGACGTGGGCTACGACTTCACCGCCCACGATTACTACAGCGCCTGCCCGCAGATTTCGCTGACCACGGCCCAGAAAACCTATTGCGGCGAACCGGGGCTGGAGCAGTGCCGCGCCTGCGTGCGCGAGCGCCCGGCGCCCACGGGAGAAAGCATCGACGCCTGGCGCCTGCGCCACCGGCTTTTCCTGCACCAGGCGCGTTGGGTGCTGGCCCCCAGCCAGGACTGCGCAAAGCGCATGCAACACCACTTTCCGCAGGCGCGCATCCGCTACGCACCGCACACCGATCTGCTGGACAAACCTGCTGCGCCGGTACGCGCACTGCCACTGCCCGCGCAGGGGCATTTGCGCGTCTTCATGGTGGGTGGGCTGAGCCCCATCAAGGGCGGTGAGGTGGCCGAGGCCGTGGCCCTGGAGGCCGCGCGCCACGATGCCCCGCTGGAGCTGCACCTGCTGGGCTACACCTTCCGCCCCCTGAAATCACAGCCGGAGGCGAGCCTGACCGTCCACGGCGCCTACCAGGAAGGCGACCTGCCCCGGCTGCTGCAGCGCCTGCAACCGCATCTGGTGTGGTTCCCGGCGGTGTGGCCCGAGACCTACAGCTACACGCTGAGCGCCTGCCTGCAAGCGGGCCTGCCCGTCGTGGCCACCGATTTGGGCGCTTTCCCGGAGCGCCTGGCCCAGCGCCCCTGGACCTGGGTGCGGCCCTGGGACACCTCAGCCGCCGATTGGCTGGCGTTTTTCCTGCGTCTGCGCGAACAGTTCATCGCGGGGGAGGTCTCGGTGGAGTCCTGCCCGTCTGGGACATCTGTGGGCACAGGACTGCAAGAAAGCGCCTGGAACTACCGGTCGGATTACCTGCAGGGGCTGGCTCAGTCCCGCTGACCCCAGCCCGCGCGCAAGCGCAGCCAGCGGTACACCAGCCGCTCGCGTTCATGCAGCAGGTGCCACAGGCGGCCTTTTTCATAGGCCAGCAGGTTGCGCAGCCCGGGGGCAAAGCCAATCCCCACCGGGCTGGTGGCCCAGCGAAATGGCAGGCTCAAGAGCCAGATGCGGTAGAGCGGCAAGACCAGGCCACTGCGGCGGGAAGGAGGGTTTTTCATGGCAGGCGGGCAGTGTGCGGACCGTATCAGCCGCGTTTCTTGAGGTGCAGGAGGCGGAACAGCCAGGCAGGCAGGTCGCTGGGGAAGTGCGCAAAAGCGGCAAATTTCCACGCCAGCGGGCGCAGCTGGCGGTAAAGCCGGCGCGGGCGCAGCAAATCCAGCCAGCCCACGCGGGGCGGGGCAATGTCCAGCGTGTGGTCATGGCCGAAGTCTTCGGTGTGTACCAGCTGGCCGATCTGCGCGACCTCCTCTGGCGTGGGATAGGCCACGGCCCGTTCCAGCAGCACCTGCACATAGGGCTTGAGCTGGTCTGCCCGGTAGCCCGTCAGGCTCCATACGGCATGAAAGTCTTCGA
This sequence comes from uncultured Burkholderiaceae bacterium, assembly GCA_964480105.1. Classification (GTDB taxonomy): domain Bacteria; phylum Pseudomonadota; class Gammaproteobacteria; order Burkholderiales; family Burkholderiaceae_C; genus CAYZPX01. The sequence goes on from CAYZPX010000035.1 coordinate 2,346, forward strand.
GGTGCGCCATGACCCCGGCCTGCAGCTGGGCAATCAGCGGGTTGCAGGCCAGTTCGCCCTGGCGGTCCGGGCTGTCATCGCCCTTGAGCCGGGGAACGATGCGGCCGTCCACTTCCTGGTAACCCAGCGTGGTGCCTTCAGCGGCGCGCGCAGCCTGCTCGAAGATTTCCTCGAAATCCATCGGCGCACGCTCGTAGGCATCGCCCCGGCGGGCGTCCAGCAGCAGGCCTTCGATGCGACCGCCCATGCCAAAGTCGCCATGCATGGCGGCCACAAAGGCCAGGTACCAGCCGTGCACCTGCGGGTAATCGGGCCGCTGGCCAAAGCTGTCGTGCAGGAATTTCTGGATGGTGCCGTTCCAGCCGATGTCCACCAGCGCAGCACGCTGGCAGCTGAAAAAGCCCTGTTGCTCGAAGTACGCCTGCAAATGGGCACGCGCCGCCACGCCGATGGGGCGGATGCGCGCCTGCACCTGCGCATCGGCCAAAAAGGCTTTCAGGCGGGTGTCGTGCCAGTCGCTCAGCGGCGCGGCCAGGTCGGTGAACCCGTGCGCGCGCGCCAGCGCTTCAAAGTCGGCAGGCGCCAGGCCAAAGGTCTTGAGCACCGACAGCAGCCCCTGCTGCTTGGGGTTGTAGAGGGCGACCACGGCCTGCTCATGGCGCAGTCCCTCGGCCATCGACGCCATGGCGACCACGCGGCGCGAGGCGTACACGTACACCGGCTGCGGCCAGGGGTGCTGGGACGGGGGCTGCAGCGCGCACCAGCGCTCGTACAGCTGCATGAACAGGTAGCCGTCCCGCGCGAGGAAGAAAATTTTGTCGGGGCGCTCCTGGGCGATTTTTTCGGTCAGCGCCAGGGTAAAGGTGGCAAACGCCGGCCCCAGCACGTCGCGCCCGTAGTGATGAAAGAAGGCCTCGCCCGCTTCCCCGCTGCGCTCCAGCATGCGCTGGCGCACGGCCACAGCCTCGAAAAAATGCCGCCCGCTCCACACCCCGCCCAGGCGGGCCATGCGGGCTGACAGCGCCTGGTGGCGCCGGCGCAGGCGCTGGGCTTTCTCGTCCAGGAAGACGGCCTCGATCCCCAGGCGCAGCGGCGCGCGCATGTCAGAGACCAGGTTGTCGCCCACGTGCACCACCTGCACGGGCTGCAGGCCTTCCAGGTCCAGGACATGGCGGTGCAAGCGCCCGGAGTATTTGCCCAGGCCAAACTCGGAAGACACATACACCTGGTCGATCAGCGCGCCCAGGCCACAGGCGTCCAGCAGGGCGCAGACATGGTCGTGGCTGAGGTACATGTCAGACACCGCAATCACCCGCACCTGCTGCCCGCGCAGCCACTGCAGCAAAGCCACTGCACCGGGTTTGGCAGCGAGCGCCAGGGTTTCCAGGCGACGTTCTTGCGTGTGAATAAAGGCCTCCAGCAACAGATCGCGCTTACCGGCCAGGTGGGTTGCCCAATCCTGAACCAGCGCGTCGTGGTGGCATTCATGGTCGAGGCCCTGGGCCCGTACGGCCTGGCGCTGGGCATGTTCGGCCGCACGGCGCGCCGCCAGGATCTGCTCGGGCGTGTGCGTTGGAAGCCGCTCGGCCAGGAGCTGCGCCAGGCGCACGTGCACGGTCTCCGGGGGCTCGATGCAGCGGGCCACCAGGGTGTCAAACACATCGAACGACACGCAGCGCACGCGCCCCAGGCGGGGCGCCAGCCAGTGCTGCAAGTCCGCCAAATCCCGCAGGCGCTGGGGCCGCCCCGCAGGCGCTCGCGCGAGCTGCTCGGGCCGGGCGCTGGGAGGGGGCATCTCAAAGCCTGCACTGGGGGGGGCCAGTGCAGCAGGCATCGCTGCCGTCGCAGCCGTTGCCATCGCTGCAGGAGGCGCTGGGCGTTGCAGGCGCTCGGCCAGGGCCTGGGTCAACAGCGCGATCTGCTGCTCTTGTTCGGACAGGCGCTGCCCCTGCGCAGCCGTCCGCTGGGTCAGGTCGGCAATCTGGGTGTCCTGCTCGGCAATGCGGCCATCGCGCTCTGCGATCCAGCGCTCGCGGTCGGCAATCCAAGCATCACGGTCGGCGATCAGGGGAAACAGTTCGGCTTCTTTGGCCACCAGGGCTTCGTGGCGCTGGGTGGCGGTGATTTCCAGCAGGTATTTTTCAATGCGCGCCCACTGCTGGCCCAGGTGTTCCAGCTGGACGCCCAGCCGTCCCGACGGACCAGAGGCCTGGGCCTGGGTGAGGAGCGGTGGCAGGTGTGCACGCAGCATGGCCGCGCATTCGAGGTTGGCACGCAGGGGTTTTTCGCTGATGGTGTTGGCCGTGTGCAGCCGGTAGTGCAGCAGCGGCGTGTCCACCCAGGCCAGGCGCAGGCCCTGGACCAGACCGCGCAGCAGCCAGTCGTAATCCAGCACATAGCGCAGGTCCTGGAAAGGACCGACCTGCTCCAGCCAGCGGCGCCGGAAAAAGAAATTGGAGGTGGTCATGAACACATTGCCCGCCAGCAGCGTGGCCGGCCAGTCCTGTGTCTCGGCCCACACCCGCTTGAGTGCGTCGTAGGCATCAACCCACCAGTGCGATGCCACCACGGCGCCGTCGTTGTCGATCAGGCGCATGTCGGTGCCCACCAGATCGGCGCCGCTGGCCTGCAGCGCGGCATGGCAGGCGGCCAAGCGCCCGGGCAAAAAGCAATCGTCCGAGTTGATGATGGCGATGAATTCGCCGCGCGCCAGTTGCAGGGCCTTGTTGATCGTGCCGTGCGAGCCCAGGTTGTGGTCGTTGCGCAGCAAGCGCAGGCGCGGGTCGGTGCAGGCCTGCAGGACCTCCCAGGTGCCATCCGGCGAGGCGTCGTCAATGGCGATCAGCTCCAGGTGCTGCCAGCTTTGCTGCAGCACGCTGTTCAGCGCGGTCTGCACGAACCGTGCATGCTGGTAAGCGGGCATCAAAACGCTGATCAGGGGCTGCGCGTCGGGGGCTGGGACGGCGTCGGTGGTGTCAGGCATGGCGGGAGAAGGGACGGCCTGTGCGCAAGGGACTGCGGCGATGGCGAGGGCCCGAAGGGGCTTAGAATTTTCGATTCTCGCACGCTTTGTTTGGTGCCTTTTGGCCCAGCGCTGCACGGCTTTCAGGCTTCGCCCCCCTCCCATGCCCACCCCTTCTTGCCCTGATGTTGCCGCCGTGCTGGTGACCTACCACCCCGACGAGGCCACACTGCAGGCGGCGCTGCAGGCCCTGCAGGGCCAGGTGGCAAAGGTCTGGGTGGTGGACAACACGGCCACACCAGAGGCCTGCCCATGGCTACCTGCGCTGGTCGGCAGTGCCGCTGTGCCGGGGCAGCTGCTGTGCCAAACGCAGAACCTGGGCATTGGCGCAGCCCACAACATTGGCATCGCGGCTGCGCGCGCACAAGGTGCCCGCTGGGTGCTGCTGCTGGACCAGGACAGCTGCCTGGAAGCCGGTGCCGTGGCGCGCCTGCGGGAGGCCGCCCTGGGACTGCAACAACAAGGGCAGTGCGTGGCCGCCGTGGGCCCCCAGTACCGCGCCGAGGACGGCAAGGAGTGGTCGGGCTTTGTGCGTTTTGGCTGCTTGCGCCTGGTCCACCAGCCCGCCAGCGCAGCGCGCCCCATCGTGGCCGCGGATTTCCTGATTTCCTCGGGCTCGCTCATCCCCATGGCGGCGCTGGATGCGATTGGCCCGATGGATGAAGGCCTGTTCATCGACCATGTGGACACCGAATGGTGCCTGCGCGCACGCGCCCTGGGCTACCGGGTGTTTGGCGTGCATGGCGCACGCATGGTGCACGCCCTGGGAGAGCGGCGCTGGCGTGTGTGGCTGGGGCGGTGGCGCAACCTGCCGCTGCATGCACCGTTTCGCTACTACTACATCTTCCGCAACAACGCCCTGCTGCTGCAACGGCCTGGTCTTTCCATACGCTGGAAGCGCATCAGCCGCCTGCGCCATTTCTACCTGGCACTGTTTTGCTGCCTGCCAACCGGCCCCTGGCGCGAGCGCCTGCGCATGATCGCGCTGGGCCTGGCAGACGCCCGCCTGCAGCGCCTGGGGCGCCGCGATGCGTGGGATTGAAGGTCCACACGGCCCATTCACCAACGCCCATGACAAACCACCACACTCGCACTTCCCCCGCACTTCCATGGACCTCCCTGGCAGCCGCCTGTCTGGCCTTGGCAGCGGGTGGGCTAGGAATAGCCCTGCAAAACCGCCTTCCCCCGCCCGCTGCCGCCACGCCCCTGTGGCTGGCACCGATGGTGGGCATCGTCGAACCCTGCCTGCTGCCCCCCCTGGAGGCAACTTCAGGCACACCGGCCTGGCAACAGGGCTGTACAGGGCCAGAAGGCTCGGCCGCCGCGATGCTGAACGCCACCTTGGCACCACTGGATGGACCGCCGGGGGCACACCCCGTGGGCTACACCATGAACGTGCCGCTGCTGACACTGTTTGAACGCAGCACCGCAAGCCCGGATGGCTGGGCCATTCGGCAGGAGGCCGTCGCCCGGCTGGCCCGCACCGTGCGCGACACCGACCGGCCGCTGGTACTGTATTTGTTCTCCACGCACTTCGGGACCGGTGCGCCCCTGGAAACCGCCCTGGCAGCGGATACCAACAACTTGGCCTGGACGCCTGATGGGCCGCTGCCCACTGGGCGCTATTACGGGGCACCCGTGGTGCACTGGAGCGTGGCCCGTACGGACAACGCCATCACCGCCCGCCGCCAGCAGGCCATCGGCGCCGTCCTGGACGCGCTGTGCGCACTGGATCCTGGCGCCCGGTCCCGCATCCAGGCCATCACGCTGCTGGGAGAGCTGCACCATCTCTTCCCTGACTTTGAAAGCGGCATGGGCTTGGGCGGGACTTACCGGGTGACGGACTACAGCCCGGCATCGGTCGCAGGCTTTCAGCGCTTTTTGCGCGGGCGTTTTGGCGATGTGGTGGCGCTGAACCAGGCCACGGGCGGCCGCTGGACGCACTTTGAGGACGTGCAGCCGCCCTCGAAGGACTGGCGCACCGACCCCAGCACCCCGCCCTGGGAACACATTGACAGCTTTGCCCACGGCCAATTGGCGGTGGCAGGCTGGACCTACCTTCCACCCTCCCCGGACGGCAGGCCCGCCGCGGTGGAGGTCTACCGCAACGGGCAATGGGCTGGGCAGGCCCGCATCGCCCTGGCACGGCAGGACGTGCGCCAGGCCCACCCCGAATTCGGCACGGTGGACACCGGCTGGCGGGTGGACCTGGATTTTCGCGACTGGCCGCTGGGCACGCACCGGCTGGACCTGTTCGTGCGCAGCGCCACCGGCCAGCGCCTGGCCCTGGGCACGCGGACCGTGACCATCACGGACGGACGTCCCGCCAGCGCCCTGCCCGACCACGGCGTGGCCCGGGCCGCTCCCATCCCCACACCGGGCGCCAGCGCGCCGCCCGGCCACATCGACAGCCCCGCAGAGGCCGGCAACTACCGCCACAACCCGTTGGTGGCACTGTGGCACGGCTACCGGGGCCGGCAGGTGGTGGACTACCTAAAGGTCTTTGACGCGCAAGTCGGCCAATCCTGCCTGAAGGCCACCCCGCGCTCCACCCACCAGATCATTCCCTTCAGCAACCCCGGCTGGGACCACCAGAAGTTCGCCATCGATGCCTCGCTGGCGCCGGACACCGGCCTGCAGTTGGGCGTGAGCCTGTACGGCGAGGCCGCCTATGGACACAGCTTCACCGACAGCCTGGGCCGGACCGGGCGGCCCTATGGCATCACGGAGTTCCACCCGCTCACAGCCATGGCCGCACCAGAATTGCAGGCCTTGCTGGCGCGGCATGCGCGCCACGGCGCACGCTTTGTGTCGTTTTTCCTAGAACCGCGCTGGCAAGGCCGCCTGGTGCCCCGGCCGCACAACCTGTTTTCTTTTGATCCAGAGAATGCCCAGTTTGGGTCAGATGTGCTGTACCGCGCGATGGTGGCGCTGCAGGCGGGCGGTGCGCCGTCGGCACCGCAGGGAAGCAATTACCGCCCTGGCGCGCGCGCAGGCCAGAACCGGCAGTAGGCATGGAGATGGCTCAGGCCAAATTTCTGCGGCTGCGACGAACTTGACTCTCTGCAGGCTGGAAACGCATCAATTGCTCGCGTCATAGCTACCCAGCGCTGTTTGCCGCCTACCCACAGGCCCCTTGACCACGCTGGGCTTGGCAGAAGCGCACCCGCAGTACCTGGGACGACACGACACGTGGAATTTAGGGCCAACTCCGCCCACTCCCTGAAACTGTCCATAGTGAGAAGCGAGATTACAGATGAGTACCTCTTCTTCGAGACAGTAGATGTACAACATAGAAAACAAATATATACACAAGACCCATGGTGTACGTTTTCTGCGACATCCACGGCCCATGGCGTCCAAAGTACCACTGCCACCCCCCACCACCGAGATCTTTCAGGCCTTCCCTAAAAGGGACCATCACACCTTCGCGAAGATGAAAAGCAGGCATACAAAGAAACACTGAAAATAACACCAGTATTAACAACGAGCGAGAGCCGTATTGACTCAAAGAAACCAAGGCCACCATCACTGGAAAAACCGCAATCCACTGTCTACTCTCCGAGCCAGTCAACAACAATGGAAGGTACACCAACATAATTACAAAAAGAGGCAAGGACCCTGGATTTATAAAGTAATTTTTATGATTTAAACAAAAAGCTACTGCAAGAAAAAAAATGGGGCCAAAATAAATAAAGTGCGCAACAAATGGCTTCATTGGAGCCGAAGAAGCCTGCAAGACTAAAAAATAAATCAGAGGCGGCCCATGAAATCCAGAACCCCAATCAATAAAAAATCGCACTGAAAATAAACCAAAAAATAAAATCAGCACAGAAATAAAAACTCTCTTAATCGAAATACTTTCCAAAAACTCAACTAGGACTTACGCAAACTATATAAGCCAATAGAGCCAATTATTAATTTTTGGGATAAACAAAATACCACTTCAAATTATCCAGGGTGATGGTCAATAGAGTCGATTACTGCCAATTTCTTCTGTCGTCTCACACCAATTTCACGATGACCCACTTCGCCGATCATTCCCAGGGTTTGAGCCACGATGCAGTCAATCGTTTGCTGCGCCGCGACAAGCTCACAGGGCGCATTCTCTGGGAACATGTTCAGGGCGATATTGTCCAGTCTCCACGCGGCTGCCTGGTGTTCGATGACTCGGTCTTGAACAAGGAGCATTCCCACACCATCGAGCTGGTTCGCCTGCAATACAGCGGCAACGAGCATGGCTTGGTCAAGGGCATTGGCATGGTCAATTGCCTGTACGTCAATCCCGATACAGGACAGTACTGGATCGTGGATTACCGCATCTTCAACCCCGAGGGCGATGGCAAGACCAAGCTCGATCATGTGCAAGAGATGTTGACGCTCGCCATTGCCGACAAGGCCTTGTCCTTCACACACGTGCTGTTTGACAGCTGGTACGCCACCAAAGACATGATGTTGTTCGTCGAGTCGATGGGCCGGTTCTACTACTGTCCCCTGAAGTCCAACCGCCAGGTGGACGACAGTGCTGGCGTGTTGAGCTATCGCCGAGTGGATGCACTGCGCTGGGACGCGGTTGAACAAGAGCGTGGCAAGACCATCAAGATTCGAGGCTTTCCCAGGGATCACAAGGTGAAATTATTCCGGGTCGTGGTTTCAACCAACCGCACGGATTGGATCGTTACGAACGATCTTGCCCAAGATTGCATACAGGGTACGCAACAAGCGTGTGCCCTGCGCTGGAAGATTGAGCAGTTTCACCGTGAACTCAAGCAACTGACAGGCGTTGAGAGATGCCAATGCCGCAAGGCCAGAATACAGAGAAATCACATTGCCTGCGCTGTGCTGGTTTGGGTGCGGCTCGCGGCCATTGCCAGAAAAGCAGGAACCACCATCTATGCGATCAAACAAGGCTTGTTATCGGACTACCTGCGCCGGGAACTGCGCAGTCCGTCTGTTTCCATGGCTTTTGCGTAAGTCCTATCAACCAAACTTAAAACCTTAGCACACACCCAAGCAACACCAACAAAACTCAAAGTCAGCAAAAATAGGGTGAAATAACGCCATTCAGAAATTCCCAAATTAAGATTATTGGGATAACTATCAATTTCTTCAATCGAAAGATAAAAGGACTTAAAAACAAAATAAGAAAATAAAAATAATAATCCAAAGAAACATGAGAACTGCAGAATTTTATTATTATTTAATTGTCCACCCACAGATTTATCAACCACAGCCATGCAACGACTCCTTGGCATCATCACCAAAAGCAAAGGAACAACAAAAAGTCCAGGCATGACCCAGCAGGAAACAAAAATCACCAAAAGCAGTACTAAATCGCGACCACCAAGCCAAGCCGATATTGCAACAACCGAAATAACCAACGCAAGATGATCACTAAGCATCGGATAGTAAATCGGCATAACCAAGTAAGGCCAACTAAAAAACAAGACCCCTGTAAAAACACAAGCCCTCAACTGAGATTTTGACAAAATATAAATCACTTTAAAAAATAAAGCTGCAGCCGCAGATAAGAGGACAGAGTTGATGATCATTTGAAAATAAACAACGTACTCTTCCACCAACCCCAAATGCACTGCAAAAACTGAAGGCAAAAATCCAGATACGCGCATGAGCCTATAAGGATCACCAACAACCCTCTCACCACGAGCCACCTTTAAAACATAATCCAGATAAACAGAACCATCCCAACCAGCCCCACTACCTACCGGTATAACCCCAACCAAAGCATAAACGAACAAATAAAAGACAATTCCAATTAAAAAACGTGACTAAATTTAATAATTTTTTTATTTTTCATAATTAAAATCAATCTAGAGCCCCCAAAAATCTGACACCGCCGGAAAGGGCAATCGACAATAAAGTCGTAAATGGCTCAATTGAATTTCCTGCGGCCGGTCCACCGGGTCCACGCGCAAGGCCGGGGCAAAGCCCTGGGAGCTTTCCAGCGTGAAGAACAAGGTCTGCGATACCCCGGGCCGCGCCACCCAGGATCGGCTGGCGACAGCGGTTTCCGCATAGGCGGACTGGCCCGTTCGGAGAAAAAACACCTGGCTCAGCACCGGTCCGCCCTGCCGTGGCACCAAGGCAAGTTCAACCTCTAACTGCTGGCAGCGTGCCCATTCGGCCCTTGGAGGCAAGGCGAAGGTCCACTGCGGATCAGCCCCAGTGGCACGGTACGTACCTGCGCCCAAGACTTCCAATTGGTGCTGGACTGTAGGCACGTCGGCCTCGCCCTCCCAGGCCCAGACAGGTGACAGGCCCTGGGGCCGGCCCACCCCGCCGAGGAGAGGGAAGCTGCGCACAAAGGCCGCCTGAACAGCGCGCGCGTGTCGGTAGGCCGGCCAGGCATCGGGCGCCGGATCGCCGTGGCGGGGGGGCAGCAATCCCGGGCAATGGATGGGCGGCCCGACCTGGACCCCAGCGCGCAGGCAGTCCTCCACTGGCTGGCGCTGGACAGCGATCGCGGAGAACCCGGTACCGTGGCGCAGCGCGCCCGCAGCGGTCCAGCCCAAGAGGGCCAACACCGCGACGGCACCAACGGCCCAGCTCCAACGGCCCGGGCGCAGATGTCCGCCCTCGGTGCCATCGGCCCGCGCCGCCACCAACCACAGTGCCGCCACCAACCAGGGCCACAGCAGGGTGGCCCAGAAGAAATGAAAGCGCAGAAAGCCGTAGGCAAACACGTCCAAGGACGCCGTCACCTCGGGCGGACGGAAATGGGTACGCCCTGCGGCCACCAAGCCCAGATAGACAAAGACCATCACACCCAGCGCCCAGACCATGGACGCGATACCCTGTTCCGAAGGGGTGGCGGTGGGTGCCAAGCTGCGCCTGCCCAGGCGCCAGGCCAGCACCACCATGCCCAGCACGGTCAGCGCCGTCAGCCCCAGGCTCCAGCCGCCCCACCCTGCTGGAACCATCAGGGCCCGGCCCAGCTTGCCCAGGTAGAACAGCCAGAACGGCGCTTCCGTGGGAAACGCCATCGGAATGCCCACCGGGGCCCCGCCCCGGGTGCGTGCCGCCCACACGGCCAGGCCCAGTTGCAGCAGCACCCAGGCCAGGCCCGCCAGCGCCAGCCAGCCGGTGTGCCTTAGCCAGCGGGTGTCCTGCCCCTGCCGCCTTGCCAGCCCGCCATAGGCGATCAGCGCCACAGCCAGGGCCAGGGTCCCAAAGGCGCCGGAGATGTAGCTGCCCCCCGCCAGCAGGCCCATCAGCCCCACGGCGGGGCCATGCCAGGCGCGGGGCTGGGGGCAGGCCAGCATCCAGCGCAGGGCCAGCAGCAGGAAGACCAGCGGCAGGGCCTGGTGGTAGGCCATGTTTTCCAAACCCCAGTACGAGCCCGGCTGCAACATGGGCAGGGTGGCCACAAAGCACACTGCAGCGCGGGTGCCATCACCCAGAAAGCGCCGCAGCAACGACCACTGCAGGCCTAGCAGGCTGCCCTGCACCGCCAGCATCGACAGGAACTGGTAGAGCAGGCTGTGCCCGCCGATGGTGCGCTGGGCCAGTTCATCGAGCGCGAAGCCCAGGGGGGCCAGGGTGTCGTTTACCGGCCGAAACCAGCCGCGCCAGTCCCCACGGCCGATGTTGCCGTCCGCATAGGCGCGCCAGTCGTCGAACCAGGGCATGTCCGAGCCCCAGCGCAGCCAGGCCAGCGCCGCCCAGGCCAGCGAGGCCCAGGGCAAGGCCAGGCACAGCCAGCGCAGGCCAGCCTGCCAGCGCAGCGCCTGGGGCCTCATGCCCGCGCCCTCCCCGGCTGGAACACCTGGCGCTGCAGCAGGAAGTTCAGCGGCAGGCTGAGCGCCGTGGCAAACAGCGGCGCCCACAGCGCGGGCGCCTGCCACCAGGCCACCCAGACCTGCACCAGCGCCAGCCCCAGCAGGTACTGACCCAGGTAGATCAACGCCACCCACAGCAGCCCGCCGCGCACGCCCGGGCGCTGGAATACCAGGTAGCGCCCCAGTGCATACGCCAGCGCGATGCCGGCAGCAAAGGCCAGGGAATAGCTCCAGCCATAGGGCAGCCAGCGCAGCAGCAGGCCGTACAGGCCCCAAGTCAGCAAGGTGTTGAGCCCGCCCGCCAGGCCAAAGCGCAGCGCCGTACGCCCCAGGCGCCCCCGATCCGCCACGCGGGCGGCGCGGTCAGGCATGGCGGACCAGCGCCAGGAACTGGTCGTAGTCGCGCACATAGTCCTCGGGGTCGTAGGGGTCCGAGGCCAGCACCATCAGCATGGCATCGGCCGAGTAGCGGTACTGCACGCCCCAGGTCATGGGGGGCAGCAGCAGGCCGCGGTGGGGGCGGTCGAGCACGAATTCCTCGCGGTGGATGCCGTCGTCGGCCACCACGTGCACCCGGCCGCGCACGGCAATCAGGAATTGCGCACAGCGGCGGTGGGCATGCTCGCCGCGCACCTCCTCGCTGGGCACGTCGTAGACCAGGAAATAGCGGCGGGCCTGGAAGGGCACGTCCTGCCCGGGGCCCATCTCGCCCACCGAAAGCGAGCCGCGCATGTCCAGCACCTCGCGCAGGGTGTGCAGCGTGACGCCGCGCACCGAGCTGGCCTGCACGCGCGGCACCTCGGGCAAGGCCGACGCACCGGACAGCGGCGCCAGCGCCGCCGGCGGGCGGGGCGCATCGACGTAGCCGACGATGCGCGCCGGGTTGCCGACCACGATGGCGTTGGGCGGCACCGAGCGGGTGACCACCGCGCCCGCCCCCACCATGGCCCGCGCACCCACGGTGATGCCCGGCAGCAGCGTGGCGTTGGCACCAATCGACGCCCCGCGCGCCACCACCGTGGTGGCAAAGGCCTCGGGGTATTGCTTGCTGCGCGGGAAGCGGTCGTTGGTGAAGGTGGCGTTGGGGCCGACGAAGACATCGTCCTCCAACCGAACGCCGTCCCACAGCTGCACGCCGCACTTGACGGTCACCCGGTCGCCCAGCACCACGTCGTTCTCAATGAAGACCTGGTCGCAAACATTGCAATCGGCCCCGATGCGGGCCCCGGGCAGGATGTGGGCAAACGCCCAGACGCGGGTCCCCGCACCAAGGTGGGGGGTTTCGCACAGGGCCTGGGGATGGATAAAAGGTTCAGTCATCGGTGTTTCCAGACAGCTCAGGCCCCGTGGGCTGGCCAAAGCGCTGCATGCGCAGGCGAATGGCCAGCGGCCGGGCCTTGGTGTTCTCGTAGGCCCGCCAGGCGTAGGAGCCGACGATGCCCAGGCCCAGCAGGTTCAGGGCGCCCAGGAAGACCATCATCAGCAGGGTCATCGCATAGCCCGGCACGGTGATGGTCCCCGACAGCCGCGCTACGGCCACGACAGCGCCGACAGCGGCGGCGGCCAGCGCGCCCAGGGCGCCGCCCCGGATCAGCAGGCGGATGGGCAGGTCGCTGAAGGCGAAGACGCTGTCCATCAGGTAGTTGACCTTTTTGCGCAGGGTCCAGGCCGAGACGCCATGCTGGCGGGCCTGGCGGACGTAGGGCACGGTGGCGCGGCGAAAGCCCAGCCAGAAGATCTGCGCAACCAGGGAGCTGTGGCGCTCCTCCAGCTGCAGCAGGGTGTCGCGGAACACGCGGTTGCAGGCAAACACATCGACCCCGCCGGGTGGCATCTCCGGCACCACGTAGCGGCGGTAAAAGCCCCAGAACAGCTGGGCCGGAAGGCGCTGGGACAGGGGCTCGTCCCGCCCTTCGCGCACGCCCACAACCACGTCGGCCGCGTCCTGGGCCAGCAAGGCCTGCATCTGCAGCACGAGTTCGGGTGGCTCCTGCAGGTCGGCGGCCATGACGGCAAAGGTCTCGCCCCGGGCGACTTCCAGGCCGCTGCGGATGGCGGCAAACGAGCCGAAGTTGCGGCTCAGCAGCACCAGCTGGGACGGGAAGGCGCAGTCCGGCAGGCGTTCACGTAGCAGCTCGTAGCAACGGTCGGGGCTGCCGTCAACGACGAACACCGCCTCGAAGGCCCCGGCCAGCGCCTGGTGCAAGCCGGCCACGGCCTGCAGCAGGTCGGGCAGCGAGCCCTCGTTGCGGTAGACCGGGATGACCAGGCTCAGCATGCCGGCTCCGCCACGGCGAAGAAATCCCGCACCGCAGCGATCACGCGGTCCACCTCGGCGTCCTCCAGGCCCGGGAAGCAGGGCAGCGTCAGCGCGGTGGCGCAGGCGGCCTCGGTGACGGGCAAGGGCTCCGGGCACTCGGGCGCGGGATGGGCGGGTTGCCGGTGGTCGGGCACGGGGTAATGCACCTCGGTGGCCACGCCCCGCGTGCGCAGGAAGTCGCGCAAGGCGTCCCGGCGCGGGGTGCGCAGCACGTACAGGTGGGCCACCTGGTCCTCGCCCAGGCGGGCCGGGCCGCGCACCGGCAGGTCGGCAAAGGCGGCCTGGTAGCGGGCGGCGATCTGCCGGCGCAGGGCATTGTGCGCGTCCAGCAGGGGCAGCTTGGCGCGCAGCACGGCGGCCTGCAACTCGTCCAGCCGGCTGTTGCGCCCGCCCGGCAGGGCCACGGTGTATTTCTGCGACCAGCCGTACTGGCGCAGGCGGCGCAGGCGCTCGGCCAGCGCCGCATCGGGCGTGAGCACGGCCCCGCCGTCGCCCAGCGCCCCCAGGTTCTTGGTCGGGTAGAAGCTGAAGCAGGCGGCCTGGCCCCAGGCTCCGGCCCGGCGCCCGGCGTGCGTGGCGCCATGGGCCTGGGCCACGTCCTCGACCAGCGGCACGCCGGCCGCCTGGCACAAGGGCACCAAGGCCGGCATGTCGGCCAGCTGCCCGTACAGGTGGGTCACGACCACGGCGGCCGGCGTCGGGCCCGGCGCCGCCAGGGCCCGCGCCAGGGCGGCGGGGTCCAGGGTCAACGTGGCCTCGTCCACGTCCAGGTACACCGGCCGCGCACCGATGGCATGGATGGCGGTGCTGCTGTAGAAGCCCGCATTGGCCACGGTGACCACCCGGTCGCCCGCCTGGACGCCGACGGCGCGCAGCGCCAGCTCCAGCGCATCGGTGCCATTGGCCACGCCCACGGCATGGTCCACCCCGCAGTAAGCGGCAAATTCGGCCTCGAAGGCCTGCAGCTCGGCGCCCATCACGTACCAATGGCGGTCCAGCACCCGCCGCACGGCGGCGCCCAGGTCCAGGCCCGCCTCGACGGACGCGGCGCGGAACAGGGGAATCGGAGACGGTTCGGCCATGGCAGCGGCCGGCTCAGTCAAACCGCTCGGCCGCTGCCAACGCCAGCCCGGCCGCATCCTTGGCCGACAGCAGCGGCGCCATGCCGATGTCGGGCCAGGCAATCGCCAGCTGCGGGTCGTTCCAGGCGATGCAGCGCTCGTGCGCAGGGGCGTAGTAGTCGGTGGTCTTGTAGAGGAACTCGGCGCTCTCGCTGAGCACCAGGAAGCCGTGCGCGAAGCCCGGCGGCACCCAGAGCTGGCGGTGGTTGTCGGCGCTCAGCTCCACGCCCACCCATTGGCCGAAGGTGGGCGAGCTTTGGCGGATGTCCACCGCCACGTCGAAGACCGCGCCCTGCACCACGCGCACCAGCTTGCCCTGGGCCTGCTGGATCTGGTAGTGCAGGCCGCGCAGCACGCCCCGGCTGCTTTTGCTGTGGTTGTCCTGCACGAAATGGTGGTTGGTACCGGTGGCCGCGTTGAAGGCCTGTTGGTTGAAGCTCTCGTAGAAGAAACCGCGCGCATCCCCAAAGACCTTGGGCTCGATGACCAGCACCTCGGGGATGGCGGTGGGCAAGACCTTCATGCCGTTCATGTGATGGGGCCTTCCTTGAGCAGGCGTTGCAGGTACTGGCCATAGCCGTTTTTGGCCAGGGGCGCGGCCAGTTTTTCCAGCTGCGCCGCGTCGATCCAGCCCTGGCGCCAGGCCAACTCCTCGGGGCAGGCGATCTTCAGGCCCTGGCGGTGCTCCAGCGTGGCGATGAACTGGCTGGCCTCCAGCAGGCTGTCGTGCGTGCCGGTGTCCAGCCAGGCATAGCCCCGGCCCATCATCTCGACGTGCAACTGGCCCTGCTCCAGGTACAGGCGGTTGAGGTCGGTGATCTCCAGCTCGCCCCGGGCGGAGGGCTGCAGGCGCTTGGCCAAGTCCACCACCTGGGCGTCGTAGAAGTACAAACCGGTGACGGCGTAGCTGGACTTGGGTGCCTTGGGCTTTTCTTCCAGCGACAGCACGCGGCCCTGGGCATCGAACTCGGCCACGCCATAGCGCTCGGGGTCGTGCACGTGGTAGGCAAAGACGCTGGCGCCTTCGGTGCGCTGCTGCGCGCTGGCCAGCAGCTGGTGGAAGTCGTGGCCGTAGAAGATGTTGTCGCC
>CAYZPX010000036.1:0-17652 GCA_964480105.1 uncultured Burkholderiaceae bacterium
CGCAGATGCTCTGGGGTGGCAAGACCCCCTACAACGGCGGCGGCATGGTGGCCGACGTGCCACCCGAGCACCGCCTGACCGAACGCAACCCCACCTTCCGCGGCAACCTGCTGGTGGCCGAGGGCACCCAGTCCAGCACGGCGATCCTGAACCAGTCGGACGGCATCCTTTTGCAGGAGCTGCCGTTTGCGATCGAGCTGAAGAAGTTCATCGTCGAGCACTATTCCACCGGCATGCCCAAGCTGTTTGCCAGCGACATCGTGATCCATGACAAGGCCACCGGCGAAAAGACCGAGGCCCGGGTCGAGGTCAACCACCCCGCCCATTACAAGGGCGTCGAGATCTACCAGTCCAGCTTTGACGATGGGGGCTCGCGCCTGAAGCTGCGGGCCCTGCCGCTGACCGCTGCGGGTAAGCCGTTCGAGGTCGAAGGGGCGGTCGGCAGCGCCACCCGCCTCCAGCAGGTTGGCAGCCAGGAGACCTTGACGCTGGAATTCACTGGCCTGCGCACCATCAACGTCGAAAACTTTGCCGATGCGGGCAATGCCAGCCCCTCGGCCACCGATGTGCGCAAGGTGGACCTGCGCGATGCCATTGAAAGCCGTCTGGGCTCGGCCCAGAAGACCGTCACCAAGAAGGAACTGCGCAACGTGGGCCCCAGCGTCAGCTACAAGCTGCGCGACGCCGCCGGCCAAGCGCGTGAGTTCCACAACTACATGCTGCCGGTGGACACGGGCGATGGCGTGCCCGTCTTCCTGCTGGGCGTGCGCGAATCGCCGGCCGATCCTTTCCGCTACCTGCGCGCACCGGCTGACGAGCAGGGCAAACTGGATGGCTTCCTGCGCCTGCATGCGGCCCTGATCGATCCCACCCATCGGGCCGAGGCCGTGCGCCGCTATGTGGCCCAGGCGGTGGATCCAAGCCGCGAAGACCTGCGTACCCCGTTGATGGAATCCGCAGTCCGTGCCATGAACCTGTTTGCCGGCGGCCAAACCGCTGGCGGTAAGCCCGTGGGCGGCCTGCAGGCCATCTCCGACTTCATGGAGGCCAATGTGCCAGAGGCTGAGCGCAGCCGGGCCGGCGAGGTGCTGGTGCGCATCCTCAACGGCGTGCTCTTTGAATTGGCCCAATCCACCCGCGAGCGCGCCGGTCTGGCGCCGTTGCCGCGCGACGAGGCCACCCAGCGCTTCATGACCCAGGCGGTGCTCTCGCTGAGTGACGCGCAGCTCTACCCCGTGCCGATGGTTTTCACGCTGGAAGACTTCACCCAGGTGCAAGCCAGCGTGTTCCAGGTGGCGCGTGCCCCTGGCAAGAACATTGTCTATTTGGGCTGTGCCTTGCTGATCCTGGGCGTTTTTGCGATGCTCTACGTCCGCGAACGGCGGGTCTGGGTCTGGCTCAGCCCCGCCGGATCGGGCAGCCAGGCCACGCTGGCGCTGTCCACCAACCGCAAAACCATGGACACCGACCGCGAGTTTGTCCAATTGGCTGAAACACTGATCGGGGCCCGCGCTCCCACTGGCAAGGCATGAAC
The DNA here is from genome assembly GCA_964480105.1 of uncultured Burkholderiaceae bacterium. Lineage (GTDB taxonomy): Bacteria > Pseudomonadota > Gammaproteobacteria > Burkholderiales > Burkholderiaceae_C > CAYZPX01. The sequence continues at coordinate 1,535 of CAYZPX010000036.1, forward strand.
ACCGCAAGCACCACTTTGACCCTGCACCAGGGTTTCTTTGTCCGCCGCAACGCCCTGGACTGGGTGTTTGCCGCAATCGTCGCCATCGGCGGCCTGTATGCGCTGCAGCGTTACGCCACTTACATGGATGGCTATGAAAAGGCCATCCTGGTTGGCAGCATCCCCAGCGCCATCTGGCTGGGCTGGTTCTGGCGTCCCTTGCGGGCGCTGATGCTGGTCGTGGCCGCCGTGGCACTCATGGCCATTGGCCTGTACCAGGAGGGCGGCGCCGGCAGCCTGGCGCGGGCCGACACCGTGTTTGGCCTGAAATACTTCCTCTCCAGCCAATCGGCCATCCTGTGGATGAGCATGCTGTTCTTCATGAGCACGGTGTTCTACTGGCTGGGCATGTTCGTGCGCGGCGAGGGCCGCACCATGGAACTGATCGGCTCCCGTCTGGCCTGGGTGGCCACGGCCATGGCCCTGATTGGCACGATGGTGCGCTGGTACGAGAGCTACCTGATTGGCGCCGACGTCGGCCACATCCCGGTCAGCAACCTCTACGAGGTGTTCGTGCTGTTCTGCTGGATGACGGCCGCCTTCTATCTGTACTACGAAGACCAGTACCAGACCCGCGCCCTGGGCGCGTTCGTGATGCTGGTGGTCAGCGCGGCTGTGGGCTTTTTGCTCTGGTACACCGTGGTGCGCGAAGCCCACGAGATCCAGCCCCTGGTGCCCGCGCTCAAGAGCTGGTGGATGAAGCTGCATGTGCCGGCCAACTTCATTGGCTACGGCACTTTTGCACTGGCGGCCATGGTGGCCTTCGCCTACCTGATCAAGCAGCAGGCGCAGGAAACGCGCTGGTACAAGCTCGCGCCGCTGTGGCTGCTGGGCGTGGTGCTGTGCTTTGAGCCCATCGTCTTCCGCCAGGGCGGTGCCCAAGCAGCGGACCAGGGCGGCAGCTATTGGATGGTGTATTTCGGCATCTCGGCGCTGATCGTTGCCGGCATCCTGATGGGCCGCCGCCGCATCGCCGAGCGCCTGCCCGCATTGGAGGTGCTGGACGACGTGATGTACAAGTCCATCGCCGTGGGCTTTGCCTTTTTCACCATCGCCACCGTGCTGGGCGCGCTCTGGGCGGCCGAGGCCTGGGGCGGCTACTGGAGCTGGGACCCCAAGGAAACCTGGGCGCTGATCGTCTGGCTCAACTATGCCTCCTGGCTGCACATGCGCCTGATGAAGGGGCTGCGCGGCACGGTCTCCGCCTGGTGGGCGCTGGTCGGCCTGGCGGTGACGACGTTTGCCTTCCTGGGGGTGAACATGTTCTTGAGCGGGCTGCACAGCTACGGCACTTTGTGAGGCTTGGAGGAAGGTAATTGCTCCTTTTTTGATAGCTAGAACCGCCCGAATATATTGGTCTAAAGGCCGGAAAGGCTTGAAATAGACCGGGGCCAGTCTCCGGCCCCTCGCACAAGGAAAAAGCATGCTGATCCGTGTTCCTGGCCCTGGGGGCAGCGAGCCTGTCCCTTCCGACATCACGCCGCTAGCGGTGTACCAGCAGCGCCGAGATTTGCTCAAGCGCTGGGCCAGCGGGGCAGCAGGCGCCACCCTGGCGGCCTGGGCAGGGCGCGAGGCGCTGGCGCAAAGCGCCATCCCGCGCCCCGGCAAGCTCGCGCCCTTGCCTGGCGCCAAATCCGCCGTCGCGGGCGCTGTCACCCTGGAAAAGCCTACCGCCTACCAGGACGCGAGCACCTACAACAACTTCTACGAACTTGGCACCGACAAGGCCGATCCCGCCCGCAACGCCCACACCCTGAAAACCCAGCCCTGGACCGTGGAAGTCGAAGGCCTGGTCAAGAAGCCGGGCAAATTCGGCATCGAAGACCTGCTGAAACTCAGCGCCATGGAAGAGCGAATCTACCGCCTGCGCTGCGTCGAGGGCTGGTCCATGGTGATTCCCTGGGTGGGCTATTCCTTGGCCGAACTCATCAAACGGGTGGAGCCGCTGGGCAGCGCCAAGTACGTCGAATTTCACACCCTGGCCGACAAGGCCACCATGCCCTACCTCGGCTCCCGCGTGCTGGACTGGCCGTATGTGGAGGGCCTGCGCTTGGACGAGGCCCTGCATCCGCTGACCTTGCTCACGTTTGGCATGTACGGCGAGGTCCTGCCCAAGCAGAACGGCGCGCCCATCCGCTTGGTGGTGCCCTGGAAATACGGCTTCAAGAGCGTCAAAAGCATCGTCAAGATCCGCTTCACCGAGACCGAGCCCCAGACGGCCTGGCACAAGGCCGCGCCGCGGGAATACGGCTTTTATTCCAACGTCAACCCGCTGGTGGACCACCCCCGCTGGAGCCAGGCCACCGAGCGCCGCATTGGCGAAGACGGCCTGTTCGCCAAAAAGCGCAAGACCTTGATGTTCAACGGCTACGAGGCGCAGGTGGCGTCGCTGTACGCCGGTATGGACCTGCGCAAGTTCTATTGAGCGGGGTGGGCTTTCTGGGCACGCCGATCTCCCGCATGGGCAACATCGCGCACCGCGTGCTGGTCCATGCCGCCGCCAAGCCCCTGCTGTTTGCCCTGTGCCTGGGGCCGCTGGCCTGGATGCTCTGGGCGGCGGTCAGCAACCAGTTGGGCGCCAATCCGGCCGAGGCGCTGATCCGCAGCTCTGGTGATTGGGCCCTGCGCGCGCTGTGCCTGGCGCTGGCGGTGACGCCGCTGCGCGAGCTGACGCGCATGGCCGCACTGGCGCGCTTTCGGCGCATGGTCGGGCTGTTTGCCTTCTTCTACGCACTGCTGCATTTCCTGGCCTATCTGGCGTTTGACCAGGGCTTTGACCTGGGCGAGGTGCTTCGGGATGTTGCCCAGCGGCCGTTCATCCTGGTGGGCTCGTTGGCGTTGCTGGTCCTGGCGGCGCTGGCGGCAACGTCGCCCCAGCGGGCGGTGCGCGCCCTGGGGGGGCACCGCTGGAAAGCGTTGCACCGCACGGTGCACTTGGCAGCGGCGCTGGCGTTGTTGCATTTCTACTGGATGCGCAGCGGCAAGAACGATGTGGCCGAGGTGGCCTGGTATGCCGGGCTGCTCGCGCTGCTGTGGGCTTGGCGCCTGCGCCCCCGTCGACGCTGAGGGCCTGCTGTTCAGCGGCCCGGGGTGGCGGAGGAGGGCAGGGGGGGCGGTGTGTCGCGGGTTGGATCCAGCGTTTCGGGCAGGGTGGCGCGCTGGCGGGCCTCGGGGCCGTCCGGCAGGAACAGCGGGCCGCGTTGTCCGCAGGCCGTCAAAGAGCCCACCAAGGTGAGGGCCACTGCCCCCAGGGCCAGGGGCCTGCATAGAATTTGTCTGCTTTTCACCATCGTTTGATTCTAATGACCGACCTTGAATTCCTGGACCGGGCCGAGGCCCTGCTGCGCAGCATTGAGTTGACCTGCGACCGCATCAACGACACCACCGAGGCCGACATCGACAGCCAGCGCAACGGGGGCGTCGTCACCTTGACCTTTGCCAACCGCAGCCAGATCATCATCAACCTGCAAAAGCCCCTGCACGAGGTCTGGATGGCCGCCAAGTCGGGCGGCTACCACTACCGTTTTGATGGTGTCCAATGGCAGGACACCAAGGGTCAGAGCGACTTCTACACCCAGTTGACCCAGGATGCCTGCGCCCAGTCGGGCCTGGCCCTGGCCTTTGCACCCTGACGCAGCCCTGGCGGCGTCCGGGGCAGGTGGGCAGGCGGGGTGGTCCCCGTGGGTCAGTTGCGGAACAGGTCCAGGATGCGGTTGCGCTCCTCGTTGGCTGGCGCTGCAGGCGGTGCCACCGGGGAAGCCCGGCCTGCCTCGCCTTCAGCCAGGCTGCCGATGCTGCCATTGCGGCTGCTCTCCTCGTAAGCCCAGTCCCCTCCACCAGACTGCAGCACCCCTTCGGGTGGGCTGATCTCGGCCACTGGCACACCTTGCAGGGCCCGCTCCATGAAGTTGATCCAGATCGGAAGGCTCAGGCCCCCCCCTGTTTCACGGCTGCCCAGGTTGCGTGGGGCGTCGTAGCCAATCCAGGTCACCGCCGCCAGTGTGGGCTGGTAGCCAGCAAACCAGGCATCGACCGAGTCGTTCGTGGTGCCGGTCTTGCCGTACAGGTCGGGGCGCTTGAGCATGGCCTGTGCGCGCGCGGCCGTGCCGGACCGCGTGACTTCCTGCAACAGGCTGCTCATCACAAAGGCATTGCGGGCGTTGATGGCGCGCATGCCTTCGTCCAGTGCGGGGGGCTCGATTTCCGACAGCACCCGGCCCTTGTGGTCCGTGACCTTGCGGATCAACCAAGGGTTGACTCTGTAGCCCCCATTGGCAAACACCGCATACCCCACGGCCATCTGCATTGGCGTGACCGAGCCCGCACCCAGGGCCATCGTCAGGTAGGCGGGGTGTTTCTCGGCTTCGAAGCCAAAGTTGGTGATCCATTTCTGCGCCGTCTTGGGTCCAACGGCCTGCAGGATCCGGATGGACACCATGTTTTTGGACTTGGCCAGCCCCGTGCGCATGGACATCGGGCCGTCGTACTTGCCGTCGTAGTTCTTGGGCTCCCAGGGCTGCCCGCCCGTGGTGCCCGCATCAAAGAACAGTGGGGCATCGTTGATGACCGTGGCCGGTGTGAAACCCCGCTCCAGTGCGGCCGAGTAAATGAATGGCTTGAAGCTGGAACCTGGCTGGCGCCAGGCTTGGGCCACATGGTTGAACTTGTTCTTGTCAAAGTCGAAGCCCCCCACCAGCGCCTTGATGGCGCCATTGCGTGGGTCCAGGGCCACCAGGGCCCCTTCCACTTCGGGCAGTTGCGTGATCTCCCAGCCATTGCGCACCGACTTTAGCAGCCGCACCACGGCCCCACGGCGGATCTTCAGGTTGGGGGGGGCCTTGTCGCTGAGGCCCGACTGCACAGGCTTGAGGCCTTCGCCGCTGACCTCGATCGGATCCCCATTGCTGCGCACTGCGACCACCTTGCGTGCGTTGGCAGACAGCACCACCGCAGCCACCAGGTCGCCGTTGTCGGGATGGTTCGCCAGCGCATCGTCAATCGCATCCTCCAGTTCCGGTCCATCGGATGGGAGGGCCACAAAGCGCTCCGGTCCGCGGTAGTGCTGGCGTTTCTCATAGTCCATGATCCCCTGGCGCAGGGCCTTGTAGGCGGCCTCTTGGTCACTGGCCTGCAGGGTGGTGTAGACGTTCAGGCCACGGGTGTAGGCCTCGTTGCCATACTGCGCGTAAATCAGCTGTCGTGCCATTTCTGCCACGTATTCCGCATGGACTCGGGTGTGCAGGGGGCCCGTTCGGATCTGCAACGCCTCGGCCTTGGCTGCTGCGGCCTGCTGGGCCGTGATGAAGCCGTTTTCTTCCATGCGTTCGATGATGTGCAATTGCCGCGCCCGGGCCCGTTTGGGGTTGCTCACCGGGTTGTAGGCGGAAGGGGCCTTGGGCAGGCCCGCCAGCATGGCGGCTTCGGCAATGCTCACGGACTTCAGGGGTTTGCCAAAGTAGGTTTCCGAGGCCGATGCAAAGCCATAAGCCCGTTGGCCCAGATAGATCTGGTTCATGTAGATCTCTAGGATCTGGTCCTTGGTCAGCAGGTGTTCGAGCTTGAAAGTCAGCAAAATTTCGTAAATTTTGCGCGTGAAGGTCTTTTCCGAACTCAGGTACACGTTGCGGGCCACCTGCATCGTGATGGTGGACGCGCCCTGGCTTTTGGCCCGTCCCAGATTGGCGAGCACTGCGCGCAGCATGCCCCGGTAGTCCACCCCGCCATGCTCAAAAAAGCGGGCGTCCTCGATGGCCAGCACCGCGTTCTTCATCACTTCCGGGATTTCGTGGATCGGCGTCAGGTTACGCCGCTCTTCCCCAAACTCGCCCAGCAGCGCACCTTCGGCGGAGTACACCCGCAAGGGCAGTTTGGGGCGGTAGTCCGCCAGGTCCGACACATCTGGCAGGTTGGGGTAGGCCATGGCCAGCGCTACCGCAATCACCAGCGCCAGCGCCACAGCGCCAGCCACGGCCAGTCCCAGGGCCCAGGCACCGAGGCGAACCAGCCAGCGCCACCAGCCTGGACGGCCATCGGCAGGGGAGGGGGCGGTGCGCGCAGGGCGTGGCGAAGGAGGGCGGGAAGAAGTCATAGAGCGCCACTTGAAAGGGGACTTGCATTATAAAAATCGTCTGCTTTTGGCAACGGCTCGGTGCCCCCGCCGGACGGAAAACTCCGGGAGGGGGTCCGCTTGCTGATAGGATTTGACATGGGCGTAGGGCTTCCTTATGCCGTCAAGTTTTAACAGGGGACCCATCTTGATCTCTTTGGGGGCGTTGTTCAGTCGCCAACCGCCAGCCCTTCTCGGCATCGATATCAGTTCTTCCAGCATCAAGCTGGTTGAACTGGGGCGTGAAAAGTCCGGGGGATGGGTGCTGGAGCGCTGTGCCATCGAGCCGCTGGAGCGTGGCTGGATTGCCGATGGCAACATCGAAAAATTCGACGAAGTGGCCGATGCGTTGCGCCGCATCGTCAAGAAATGTGGCACCCGCACCAAAAATGTTGCCATGGCGCTGCCATCGTCGGCGGTGATCACCAAGAAGCTCTCCCTGCCCGGCGGTTTGAGCGACGAGGAACTGGCGGCCCAGGTCGAGATCGAGGCCAACCAGTACATTCCCTTCTCCCTGGACGAAGTGAGCCTGGACTTTTGCGTGATCGGCCCGAACAAGAACGTGGCCTCTGACGTGGATGTGCTGATTGCAGCGTCGCGCCGTGAGAAGGTCCAGGACCGTGAAGGCCTGGCCGAGGCTGCCGGGCTCAAGCCGGTGGTGGTGGACGTGGACTCCCATGCCTCCCGCCTGGCTGCGGCCCGCCTGATCGCGCTCTTGCCCAACCAGGGGCAGGAAGCCATTGTTGCCCTTTTCGAGTTGGGGGCCCTGACCACCAGCATGCAGGTGCTGCGCAACGACGAGGTGCTGTACGACCGGGACCAGGCTTTCGGCGGAGCCCAGTTGACACAGCTGATCGTTCGGCAGTACGGCTTTTCCCAGAACGAGGCCGAGACCAAAAAACGCAACGGCGACCTGCCCGACGACTACGCCACGGCGGTGCTGAAGCCCTTTGTGGACAGCATTGCACAGGAAATCGGCCGCGCCCTGCAGTTCTTCTTCACCAGCACCCCCTACAACCGCGTGGACCACATCCTGTTGGCAGGAGGGTCCGCCTCCCTGCCGGGGCTGAGCGAAGCCGTGACCTCCCACACCGGTTTTGCCTGTGCCGCAGCCAACCCGTTTGAAGGCATGGCCTTGGGCGGTGGTGTGCGCCCTGCCAAGATCGCCCGCGAGGCGTCCACCTACTTGACGGCCTGCGGCTTGGCGATGCGGAGGTTCCTGTCGTGATCCTGATCAACCTGCTTCCGCACCGTGAAGAGGCGCGTAAACGCAAGCGCGAGCGTTTCCAGGTCACTTTGTTCGCCTCGTTCCTGGGCGGGCTGGCGATCGCGGGGGGGCTCTATTGGGTGCTCCAGACACAGATCGAAAACCAGCAGGCCCGCAACGCTTTCCTCGAAGCCGAGATCAAGGTGCTGGACGGGCAGATCAAGGAGATTGCGTCCATCGAGGATGAGATCGCCGCGCTGCGCGCGCGCCAGACGGCCGTGGAAGACCTTCAGGCCGACCGCAACCTGCCCGTACACCTGCTCAACCAGCTCGTCCTGCAGCTGCCTGACGGCGTCTACCTCACCAGCGTCAAGCAGGCGGGGCAGACCGTGACCATGCAGGGCATGGCCCAGTCCAACGAGCGCGTCTCCGAGATGCTGCGCAACCTTGCCAACAACACCCCCTGGTTCTCCAAACCTGAGCTGGTGGAAATCGTGGCCAGCAATGTGGCCTTGACACCCCGGGACCAGCGCCGTGTCGCGTCGTTCAACCTGCGCTTTCAGCTCAGCCGCGCCAGCGATGTTCAGAAGGCCGCCGACCCAGCGGCCCCCGCACCCGCCCCGGGCAACAGCCGGAGGTGAGCATGTCCAAAAAACAGACGACCAACATCGACTTTGCGGTCTTGCAGGAGCGGGTGCAACGCCAGTTCCGCAACCTGGACCCCAAGGACCCCTCCCTGTGGCCGGCACTTCCACGTGGCCTGCTGTATGCCTTTGTCGCCACTGGTGTGGCGGCCTTGCTGTGGTTTGGCAAGGTCACCGACTACCAGATGGAACTCGAGGCCGAACAGGCCAAGGAAGTCACCCTGCGCGAGAACTACCAGAAGAAACTGGTGAAGGCCGTCAGTCTTGAAGCCCTCAAGCAGCAGCGGGAACAAATCCAGCAGTACGTGACCCAGTTGGAAAAGCAGCTGCCCAGCAAGGCCGAAATGGCGGCCCTGCTCTCCGACATCAACCAGGCGGGCCTGGGCCGCAGCCTGCAGTTTGACCTGTTCCGCCCAGGGCAGGTGGTGGTCAAGGACTACTACGCGGAATTGCCCATTGCCTTGCGCGTGACGGGGCGCTACCACGACATGGGTGCGTTTGCCTCGGACGTCGCACAGCTTTCGCGCATCGTGACCTTGAACAACCTGTCCATCACGCCCGTGGCCAATGCCAAAGATTCGGGCTTCCTGACCATGGACGCCACGGCACGCACGTTCCGCTACCTCGACACCGAGGAAATCCAGGCCCAGAAGAACGCTACCGCAGGGGCCAAAAAATGATGCAACGTGTGTTTGTGCTCAGCGGCCTGACCGCTGCGCTGGCCTTGGGAGGCTGTACTGCGTCGGGCGACGAGGACTTGCGCCAGTGGATGACGGACCAACGTGCCGCCACCAAGCCCAGGGTGACCCCTCTCAACGAGCCCAAACGCTTTGAGCCCCAGGATTACATTTCCGAGAACGGCATCGAGCCCTTCGCCCCGCTCAAGCTGATCCAGGCCCTGCGCCGAGACGCCTCGACCCAGGCCAGCAACGCAGCCCTGATTGCCCCTGAAATGGCCCGGCGCAAGGAGGCCCTGGAGGCCTACCCCCTGGATGCCATGACCATGGTCGGCAGCCTCAATCGCAAGGGCGTGCCCACGGCCCTGCTGAAGGTGGACAACCTCATCTACCAGGTCCGCGTCGGCAACTACCTGGGACAGAACTACGGAAAGATCACCCGCATCTCCGAGACCAGCATCCAGCTGCGTGAAATCGTGCAGGACGCGACCGGCGACTGGATCGAGCGCCCCACGACCTTAGAGCTGCAAGAGGGAAAAAAATGACCAATCACAAGGAACTCCTGCACCATGGCCGTCAGGCCGTTTTTGCTTTGCTGACCAGCCTCGCTGCCGTGGGTGCACAGGCCCAGGGGGCGATCCAGTCCGTGACGGGCGGGGTGCAGGGCGGCATCGAAATCGTCCGCATCGAGCTGTCGGAAGTCCCCGCTGCCTTGCCAGCTGGCTTTGCCATCCAGTCCCCGCCCCGCATTGCGCTGGATTTTCAGAACACTGCCAACGCCCTGGGGCGCTCGACCGTCGATGTGAACCAGGGCAACCTTCGCTCCATCAACGTCGTTCAGGCTGGTGACCGCTCCCGCCTGGTCCTGAACCTCAAGCAGCCCACCTCCTACCGCACCGAGATCCAGGGCAAACAGCTGCTGGTCTTGCTGGACCCGGTGGCAGGCATGGCCTCGGCGTCCCGTTCGGCCGCCACGGCCCTGGTCGTCGGCCAGGCCACCGAGCCTTCGGAGGAGGTGTTGCCGCTCAAGGACATCGACTTTCGCCGGGGTACCGACGGGGCTGGCCGCGTGGTGATTGGCCTGGGCAGCAGCCAGGTCGGGGTCGATGTGCAGCAAAAAGGCAAGGGCCTGGTGGTGGAGTTCCTGCGCTCGTCCCTGCCCGAAGGCCTGCGTCGCCGTTTCGATGTTTCTGACTTTGGCACCCCTGTGCAGTTGCTGACCACGTCCCAGCAGGGCGAGAGGGTGCGGATGCAGGTGGAGGCTTCGGGCGATTGGGAGCACAGTGCCTACCAGAACGACAGCCAGTTTGTGCTGGAAGTCCGCCCCCGCAAGGTGGACCTGAGCAAGCTCACCCAGGGCCCTGGGTTCACCGGGGAGAAGCTGTCCCTCAACTTCCAGAACATCGATGTGCGTTCCCTGCTGCAGGTGATCGCCGATTTCACGGACTTCAACATCGTCACCTCCGACACCGTGACTGGCTCCCTGACCCTGCGCCTCAAGGACGTCCCTTGGGACCAGGCGCTGCAGATCATCATGGACGCCAAGGGGCTGGGTTTGAAAAAGACCGGTTCAGTCCTCTGGATCGCCCCCAAGGACGAGATTGACGCCCGCACCAAGAAAGACCTGGAAGCTGCCTTGGCCATCCAGAACCTGGAGCCACTGCGCACCCAGGCCTTCCAGCTCAATTACGCCAAGGCCGATGAAATGGTCAAGCAGATTGCCAGCAGCAGCACGGGCGTCGGCAGCACCACCGGGGCGGCATCCACCCGTTTCCTGTCCCCCCGTGGCAGCGCGATTGCCGAGCCCCGCACCAACCAGATCTTCGTGACCGACATTCCCAGCAAACTGGAAGACGTCCGCCAGCTTCTCGCCACTCTGGATGTGGCGGTGCGCCAGGTGATGATCGAAGCGCGGATCGTCGAGGCGCGGGACACCTTTGGCCGGTCGTTGGGCGTGCGCCTGGGCGCCACGGACCTGCGTGCCGAGCGTGGTGGCGATGGTGGCTTTGGCATTGGCGGCAACAACCGGATCGCCTTTGGCACCACCTACAACAACGCCGTGGCCAGCAGTGGTGGCGGAGGGGTGGTCAACACCACCCAGAGCTTTGTGAACCTGCCCGCCCAGCTGAGCAACACGGCCAGCTTTGGCAACTTTGCCCTGTCCATCTTCAATGCCTCGGCCAACCGCTTCCTCAATTTAGAACTGTCCGCCATGGAAGCCGACGGCCAAGGCAAGGTCGTGTCCAGCCCACGGCTGATCACCGCTGACCAGGTCAAGGCCCTGATCGAGCAGGGGACCGAGTACCCCTTCACCATCACAGCGCCCAACGGGGCCACCACCATCGCGTTCAAGAAAGCGGTGCTCAAGCTGGAGGTCACGCCCCAGATCACGCCCGAGGGCAACATCATTCTGGACCTGGACGTGAACAAGGACAGCCGCGGGGAGACGACTGCCCAGGGGGTGGCGATCGACACCAAGCACATCAAGACCCAGGTGCTGATCGAGAACGGTGGCACAGTGGTCATCGGTGGCATCTTCGAACTGGACGAATCCACCCAGGAAAACAAGATCCCTGTCCTTGGCGACGTGCCGGTCGTGGGTAACCTGTTCAAGAACAACACCCGTTCTTCGCAAAAGCGGGAAATGCTGGTCTTCATCACCCCGAAGGTGATCACCGACCGCGGACCCACCCGACAATAACTCTTCCAAGAAAGACCACGATGCGAAAAATTCTTCACTTCTTCTGGCTCATGGTGGCCCTGTCCCTTGCCGCCTGTGGCGGTGGCGGCGGATCGCCCGGTGCCAATCCGAACCAGCCCACGTTGGTGACCACGGCGGGGAACAGCCAGGTGATCCCTGTTGGTGCGTCCCTTGACTTCGACATCAGTGGCGGCGTGCCGCCCTATCGCGTGGGCGCTGCCGACGCGGCGATCGCGGTCGCGGTCGTCAACGGCAAAAAGCTCACGATCGGTGGCGCAGCGGCGGGAACTGCCACCGTCTCCGTGCTCGACTTCAAGGGCGACAAGGTGGACATCGCCGTGCGCGTGGGCTCCAGCATCCCGCTGTACACGACGGCCCCCACCAGCCTGACCGTAGGCGTCGGCCCTGCCGCTTCCCGCACGTTCCTGATTGGCGGCGGCGGCGCACCCTACACCGTCCAGGGCAGTGACAGCAACGTCGCGCTGGTACAAATGGTGGGTGCAGACCGTTGGACCGTCACCGGCGTGGCCATCGGCTCCACCACGGTCAAGATCCGCGATGCAGCGGGGACCGAAGTGTCCGTGTCCGTCACGGTCGGTTCGCCCGAGTTGCGCATTTCCCCCACAGACCTGACCATCCCGGTGGGCGTGCCTGCAATGGCCAAAATCTCGGGTGGGCAGCCGCCGTACATCGTGGCAGGGGGGATTCCCGCTGCAATCACCGCGGAAATCAAGAACGGCGATGAACTTCACATCACCGGCAACCTGGTTGCCGAGTTGGACCTTTCCGTGGCCGATGCAACTGGTAAGACTGTGAAGGTTGCCGTCAAGATCACCACCGACACCACCCAGATCCGCCTTTCGCCCAATGCGCTAGTGATTTCCGAGGTGGACGACCAGCCGCTCGTCTTTGGCGTGTTTGGCGCTGTGGGTCCCTACTGTGTGTTTTCGTCCAGCCCAGCGTTGTTGCAGGTGGTGGGCAATCCATGCACCACAGACAATGCCTTCCTCATCGACACGGGGACCCGCGGTTCCCGCTGCGTGGCCCAGGACACCGATGTGAAGATCACCATCTTGGACAGTGCCAGGTCGATTGGTGAGTCTGTGGTCACCATCCGCAACAACGGGACTGGTTGTGGCAATACCGGTTTTGCGGTCGTGCCTTCTGCGCTGGCCCTGGGAGAGGGCACCACCAACACCGCCGCAGTGGTGGGTGGGTCTGGAAGCTATGCCACCAGCTCCAGCAACTCTGCCGTGGCCACGGCCACAGTGGCTGGTGATCTGCTCACCGTGACGGGCACTGGCGCAGGTTCTGCAACCATCACGGTCGTGGACCTGGCTGATCCCCGCATCTCCACCACGGTGGCCGTGACCGTGACGCCCAAGCCTGTCACGGCGCCCTGAGGCCGTTGCGGCTTCCCTTCCAAGGACGCGCACTGCGCGTCCTTTTTTCATCCAAGATGCCGCACCGTGATGGCGGTTAGCAAAGAGAGGATTCAATGATCGTTCTGGTCGGCATGCCCGGCAGTGGCAAATCCACCGTGGGGCGCCAGCTGGCGCGGCGGCTGGGGATGCGGTTTTTTGACTCGGACCACGTGATCGAGCAGCAGCTGGGTTGCGCGATTCGCGACTTTTTCGCGCAGGAAGGCGAAGAGCGCTTTCGGGATCTGGAGCACGAAACCCTGGATGCGCTGAGCGCAGCGCACCCCGATGCGGTGCTGTCCACCGGTGGCGGTTCGGTGCTGCGGCCGGAAAACCGGGCGCTGTTGCACGCGCGCGGGCGGGTGGTGTACTTGCGCTCCACGCCCGAGGAGCTCTTTCGACGCCTGCGCCACGACACCACCCGGCCTTTGCTGCAGGTGGCCAATCCTTTGCAAAAGCTACGGGATTTGTATGCGCAGCGCGACCCGCTGTACCGGGAGACGGCGCATTTCGTCATCGAGACCGGCCGCCCCTCGGTGGCCATGCTGGTGAACATGATCGTGATGCAGCTGGAGCTGGCGGGCGAGGTGGGCGGCCACAGCGTCCCGCCCGAGTCAGACGCAGCTCCGGCAGGCGGTCCGGCTGCCTGATTCCGGGCAGGGCAGGGGCCTGCGCCCCTACACTTGGGCGCTATGGCGAACCTTTCCACTCCCCCGATTTCTTCCGCTTCTCCGTCCGCCGCTGCGCTGGCGCCCCAGACCGTCACCATCGACCTGGGCGATCGCAGCTATGCGATCCAGATCGGCACCGGCCTGCTGGGCCAGCCCGACACCTACGCGGGTCTGCCCAAGGCGGCAGCGGCGCTGATCGTCACCAACACCACGGTCGCGCCGCTGTACGCCGCGCGCCTGCACGCTGCACTGCAGCCCTGGTACCAAACCATCCACGTGGTCAGCCTGCCCGATGGCGAGGCCTACAAGACCTGGGAAACGCTCAACACCATTTTTGACACCCTGCTGGCCCAGGCCTGCGACCGCAAGACCGTGCTGTTTGCGCTGGGCGGCGGCGTGGTGGGTGACATGACCGGCTTTGCCGCCGCCAGCTACATGCGCGGTGTGCCCTTTGTGCAGGTGCCCACCACGCTGCTGGCGCAGGTGGACTCCTCGGTGGGCGGCAAGACCGCCATCAACCACCCGCTGGGCAAGAACATGATCGGTGCTTTCTACCAGCCGCAGCGCGTGGTCTGCGACCTGGACAGCCTGGACACGCTGCCCCCCCGCGAGTTCAGCGCCGGCCTGGCCGAGGTCATCAAGTACGGCCCGATCGCCGACATGGCCTTCCTCGATTGGCTGGAAGTGCACATGGACGCCCTGATGGCCCGCGACCGCGCTGCCCTGATGAACGCCGTGCGCCGCAGCTGCGAGATCAAGGCCTGGGTGGTCGGCCAGGACGAGCGCGAGGCCGGCCTGCGCGCGGTGCTCAACTTTGGCCACACCTTTGGCCATGCCATCGAGGCGGGCATGGGCTACGGCGCCTGGCTGCACGGCGAGGCCGTGGGCGCAGGCATGGTCATGGCGGCCGAGCTGTCGCTGCGCCTGGGCCTGGTCGATGCCGCTTTTGTGCAGCGCCTGCGCCGCCTGATCGAGCGCGCCGGCCTGCCGGTGCGTGGCGCGGTGCTCGATGCCGCCGACAACGCCGGCCGCTACCTGGAACTGATGCGCGTGGACAAAAAGGCCGAGGCCGGCGAGATCCGCTTCGTCGTCATCGACGGCCCCGGCCAGGCGGCGGTGCGTGCCGCCCCCGATGCGCTGGTGCGCGAGGTGATCGACGCCTGCTGCGCGGTTTGAAATTGCTATTAAATTAAGAGCTATTACCGCTGGTATTCATTGGCTTGGAGGCTGATTTGATGCTTGAAACCACCTTGGCCCCCTATGCCTGCCATGCCGCCGCCACCCGGGGCCGGCGCCACCCCGAACCACCCGCTCCCACGCGCAGCGATTTCCAGCGGGACCGGGACCGCATCGTCCACTCCACGGCCTTTCGGCGTCTGGTTTACAAGACCCAAGTGTTCCTCAACCACGAGGGCGACCTGTTCCGCACCCGGCTCACGCATTCGCTGGAAGTGGCGCAGCTGGGCCGCTCGGTGGCGCGCACGCTGGGGCTGAACGAGGACCTGGTCGAGGCCATCGCGCTGGCGCACGACCTGGGCCACACGCCGTTTGGCCACGCGGGCCAGGATGCGCTGAACGCCTGCATGGCGGACTGGGGCGGTTTTGAGCACAACCTGCAAAGCCTGCGCGTGGTGGACCACCTCGAAGAGCGCTACGCCGCCTTCGACGGGCTGAACCTGTGTTTTGAGACGCGCGAGGGCATCCTCAAGCACTGCTCCCGCGCGAATGCCGAGCTGCTGGAAGCGCAGGAGCCGGGCGGGGTGGGCGCGCGGTTCCTGCAGCGCCAGCAGCCCAGCCTGGAGGCCCAGCTGTGCAACCTGGCGGACGAGATCGCCTACAACGCGCACGACATCGACGACGGCGTGCGCTCGGGCCTGATCACGCTGGCGCAGCTGGAGGAGGTGCCGCTGTTCGAGCGCTACCGCGCCGAGGTGCTGGTCGCCCACCCCGAACTGGCCCAGCCCCGTGGCCAGCGCCGTCTGCTATACGAGGCCACACGCCGCATGCTCACGGTGCAGATTTACGACCTGAGCGACGCCACCCGCGCCGCGCTGGAGCAGCACCGTCCGGACAGCGTGGATGCCGTGCGCGCCTGCCCCCCGCTGGTGGCCTTCAGCCCGGCAATGCGGGCGGAATCGGACGCCCTCAAGCGCTTTTTGATGCGCAACCTCTACCGCCACCCCCAGGTGGTGCAGACCACCGACCGCGCACAAAAGGTGGTCGAAACCCTGTTTGCCCGCTACCTGGCGCAGCCCCACGAGATGAAGCCCGGCTTTGCCGCCCGTGCCCAAGCCAGCACCGAGCCCCGCGTGCGCGCCCGGGCCGTGGCCGACTTCATCGCCGGCATGACTGACCGCTTCGCGCTGCGCGAATACGCCCGCCTGACCGGCGAGCCGCTGTGGGATTGAGTTGGTGCAGAAAAGGGCTTTGAGGCCAATGAATACCTGCGGTAGTAGCTATTAAAAGCATAGTAAAAACAGGCCCACCCTTACAATCCTGCCCGCTTTTCACCTTCCCTTTTTCGAGGCCCATCGCCATGACTGCTGACTCCCCGACCCCTGATGTTGCCGACGCCGCCCCCGTGGACCTGGATGCGCTCGTGCGCGAAGACACCGTGCGCTGGCTGGAGCGCGCGGTGATCGGCCTGAACCT
>CAYZPX010000037.1:0-17551 GCA_964480105.1 uncultured Burkholderiaceae bacterium
TGTACTTTGCCTTCGGGCTGGAAGGCGTGAGCGACACCACGGGCTACAACACCCGCGCCGAGCTGCTGGAAACTGCGCTGCACTGGGGCTGGGACCAGGCCACCGTCGCCATCAACGCCACGCCGCAAGCGGCGGGCAGCCTCAGCCGTTTCAGCGCGCAGATGGATGCGCTGCACGGCGGCGAGGCCGTGCGCCTGCGCTGGGACTTTGGCGATGGCAGTCCCTTCACCGAAGCCACCTCGGGCAGCCAGGCCGCGCACCGCTACGAGCGCCCGGGCACCTACCGGGTGCGGGTCGAAGCCACCAACGGCCTGGGCACCGTCGCGCTGGGCGAGGCCCAGGTCACGGTGACGGCAGCCGCGCTGCGCACGCTGCGCGTGGGCAAGCTGGGCGGCGGCACCGGCAAGGTACAAAGCGCCCCGGCCGGGATCGACTGCGGCAGCCAGTGCCAGGCGGGCTTTGCCGAGGGCACCCAGGTGTCGCTGACCGCCACCCTCGGCCCGGACACCCGCTTTGCCGGCTGGCGCGGGGACTGCGCCGGCGAGGCCAGCACCACCTGCGTCGTCGCCCTGGGCGCGGACCGCAGCGTGGAAGCCGTGTTTGCCTACACCGGCAACCTGCAGGACCCCCGCGACTTCGTGGAGCAGCAGTACCGCGACTTCCTGGACCGGGAAGGGGAAGCAGCCCAGGTCGATGCCTGGGTCGCCCAACTGCAGCAACAGACCCTGACCCAGACCCAGCTGGTGGCCACCTTCTTTGGCGACGCGGCCTTCCAGGAGCGCTACGCCCCGCTGGAGCGGCTGTACTTCGCCTACTTCGGCCGCTACGCCGACGACCCCGGCCTGCGCTACTGGGCCGACCAGCGCCAGGCGGGACTGGGGCTGGATGCCATCTCGGAAGGTTTTGCAGGCTCCAGCGAGTTCAGCACCCGCTACGGCCAGCTGAGCAACGCCGCCTTTGTGGACCAGATGTACCTCAACATCCTGGGCCGTGCACCCGACGCGGGCGGCCGGGCCTACTGGCTGCAGCGCCTGGAGGCCGGCCTGACCCGGGGCGCACTGGTGGTGGGTTTCTCCGAATCGGTGGAATTTCGTGGCCAGCGCGACGCCGAGGTGCAGGCCAGCCTGCTCTACGCCAGCCTGCTGCGCCGCGCACCCGACCCCGCCGGCTTTGATGCCGCCGTGGCCCAGCTCAAGGCCGGCACGCCCGTGGCCAGCCTGATCGGTGCATTCCTGGCTTCGGAGGAATACCTGGGGCGCTTTGCGAACAACACCATCCAGGGGACTGCGGGCGGCCGCTGACTTGGTGCAAAAAATGGCTCCAGGCCAATGGATACCAGCGGTACTAGCTATCAAATCAGGAGTTCAAACCCCCGCCAGCTGCACCTCCTGGTCGATGGCGCCGAAGACCGAGCGGCCCTGGCCATCAAGCACCTCGATGCGCACGCGGTCGCCGGGCTGCAGGTAGGGGTGCAGCGCCTCCTCGGGGGTGCCGGCGAGCATCTGGCGCACGCGGGCTTCGGTGATGCAGGCGTTGCCGGATTCCGGCGCCGCGTTGCTGATGGTGCCGGCGCCCACGATGGAGCCCGCGCCCAGCGACCGGGTCTTGGCCAGGTGAGCGAGGACCTGGCCAAAGTGGAACACCGTCTCTTCACCCGCATGGGGCGAACCAAACCACTGGCCATTGAGCTGCACCTGCACGGGCAGCTGCAGCATGGCGCCGCGCCAGGCCTCGCCCAGGGCCGCCGGGGTGACGGCGATGGGGGCGAAGCTGGTGGCGGGCTTGCTCTGGTAGAAGCCAAAGCCGCGTGACAGCTCGGACGGGATCAGGTTGCGCAGCGACACGTCGTTGAGCAACACCACCAAGGCGATATGGTCCAGCGCGTCTTCGGGCCCGATGCCCATGGGCACGTCGGTGGTGATGACAGCGATCTCGGCCTCCAGGTCAATGCCGTGCGCTGCATCGGCCGCGACGATGGGGTCCTGCGGGCCCAACATCCCATCCGATCCGCCCTGGTACACCAGGGGCTCCACCTCGTAGCGCGGTGGGATCGGCTCCTTGCGCCACTGGTAGATCAGCCGGGCATGGTTGCGGTACACCGAGGCATCGGCCCACTGGTAGGCCCGGGGCAGCGGGGCCATGCACTGGGCGGCATCGAAGGGCTCGCAGCCCTTCCAGCCGGTGGCGTCCAAGGTGCGGCGCTGGGCCTCCAGACCGGGCGCCAGGTCGGCCCAGCCGTCCAGCAAGGCCTGCAGGGTGCGGGCGGGGCCGCTGGCGCGGACCCAGCGCTCGCCGGAGGGGCTGACGAGCATCAGTGCGCCGTCGCGCGTACCGTCGCGGCGGGTGGCCAGCCGCAGGGAAAGGGAAGCATGCATGCGAAGGCTCAATCGAGTTGGATGTTGGAGGTCTTGATCACCTGGCCCCAGCGGGCGCTTTCGCTGCGGGCGAGGGCCTGGAATTCGGCAGGGGTACCCGGCAGGGGCTCAAAGCCGAAGTCGGTGAACAGCTTGACCACCTTGGGATGCTGCATGGCCTTCTTGAGCTCGGCGTTCAGGCGGGTGACGACCTCGGGGGGCATGCTGGCCGGACCGATCAGGCCGTGGAAGGCGGCGGCGTTGACCTCCTTGTAGCCCAGCTCGTTGAAGGTGGGTGCGTCCGGAAAGGCCTGGGCGCGCTGCGGGGTGGCCACGGCCAGCACGCGGACCTTGCCGCTTTTCATCATCTGCATGCCCGAGGCCAGGTCCAGCATCATCACAGGGACCTGGCCACCGAGCACGTCCTGCATGGCGGGCGCCGCGCCCTTGTACGGAACATGGGTCAGGCCAATGTCGGCTTTTTGCTTGAACAGCTCCATCGCCACATGATGGGGTGTGCCGTTGCCAGGCGAGGCGTAGTTGACCTTGCCCGGGTTGGCCTTGGCGTAGGCGATGAATTCGGCCAGGGTCTTGGCCGGAAAGTCCGGGTTCACGACCAGGGCCACCGGAATGCGGCCGATGGCGCCGATGTAGGTGAAGTCGCTGGCGGGCTTGTAGGGCAGCTTCTTGAACATGTGTTCGTTGAAGAGCAAGGCCGCGTTTTCGGCCTGCATGATGGTGTAGCCGTCAGGCTTGGCCTGCATCAGCAGCGACACGGCGATGTTGGTGGACGCGCCAGGCCGGTTGTCGATCACCAGCGGCTGGCCCAGGGTGGGCTGCATGGCATCGGCCAGGGCGCGGGCCATGGCGTCGGTGCCACCGCCGGCGGCATAGGGCACCAGCCAGCGCACGGCCTGGTTCGGGTAAGACGGGCTGGCGGTCTGAGCACCCGCAGTGAAAGCGGTGCCAGCCGCCAGCAGGCCGAGGGCCAGGCAGAAGGCGTTGAAGTTGCGTTTTTTCATGGATGTCTCCTTGGTGTTGTGGTGCGAAAAATTCAGGGAATGGGACGTGGGCTCATCCACGCAGGATGTCCCACAACTGGCGGTCGCGCTCGGCGGTCCAGACGGTGGGGTGCTCGGTGCCTTGCAGTTCCTCAAAGGCGCGTGCCACGTCAAACGGCAGCACATGCTGGAACACCGGCCAGTCGCCAAAGCGCGGATTCATGGCCTGCTGCGCGCGCTCGAAGCAGGCGCGCAGGCCTTCGCCCCCGTCAATGCCCGCCTGCACGCTGGTCAGCAGGGTGCGCAGGAAATCCTGCGTGAGGTCGATGGCCTCGGCGCAGGCGGCTGCATCGCGCAGCACAGCGCCGCGGCCGGGAACTAGGGTGCGCGGGTGCAGGGCGCGCACGGCGTCAAGGGTGTGGGCCCAGTCGCGCAGATAGGCATCGCCGGCATAGACGCCGCAGTGGTTTTCCACCACATCGCCCGCGAACAGCACGCCGCAATCGGGCAACCAGGCCACGGTGTCGCCACCCGAATGGCCACGGCCCAGGCAATGCAGCTGGAGCTCGCGCCCACCGCCCAGGTTCAGGCGCATTTCCCGCTCGAAGGTGATGGTAGGCACCGTGAGGCCCGGCACCTCCTCGACGCCGGCGAACAGGCGCGGAAAGCGCCCGACTTCGGAATCAAAGTCCGCCTGGCCCCGGGTGCGCACCCAGTCTGCCGTTCCCTGGCTGGCGATGATGGCCTGCACGTCGGGGAAGGCGCTCGCGCCCATCACGCGCACCGCGTGGTAGTGGGTGAGCACGATGAACTTGACGGGCTTGTCCGTCACGCTGCGGATGGCCTGCAAAAAGCCCCGGGCCATGCGCGGGGTGGGCCGGGTGTCGATAGCGACGACGTGGTCATCTCCCACCACGAAACCGCAGTTGGGGTCAAAGGCGCTGATGTAGCCGTACACGCCAGGGGCGAGTTCCTGGACCTGGGGCACCTGCTCCTGCAGGTCGGAAGCGGAGGCAAACGAAGGGGCGGCAGTGGACATGGCAACCTTTCAGGCGGTGGCGGCGCCGGCCTCGCGGGCGGCGGCGATGCAGTCGAGCAGGACCTGCTGCTGGCCGCATTGGTTGGCGAGCAGGAACAGCAGGCGGGCGTTGAAATCGGCGCTCTCGGCCTCGCTCAGGCCCTCGTGGGCGGCGACGAGGGCGGCATAGAAGCCATCGGGGTCGGGGATGTGGGGTTCGGTTTGCATGGTGGAACTCGGGAATCCAAACAGGAAGGTCAGGCCTGGCCCAGCGCCGTGCGCACGGCGGCTTCCAGGGCGGCCGGGGTCGCGGCAGTCACAGTGGCGGCCAGGTAGGCATCGGGCCGCACCAGGCAGACCGTGTCGGCGCAGGCGGCTGGGTCCAGTCCCAGGTGGCGGGCCAGATTGCCTTCGGGGTCCTGCAAATCGGGCGCGGCACCGCCCAAGGCCAGCAGGCGAACCGGCAGGCCCTGTGTGGCCAGGCGGGCAGCGGCCTCGGCCTGCAGTGCACCCGCAGGGGCAAACCACAGCGCCAGCAGTGCGGTGCCTTCGCGCAACAGGCGCATCAGCGCCGTGGGCTGGCCCTGGGCATCGGTGAGCGCCAGGTTCTGCACGGTGCGGGCGCCCTGGGGCAGCCAGCGGGACGGCGGGTAGTCGTTGGCCACCGACATGCGGCCGGTGTTGACCAGCTTGCGCGCAAAGGCGTGGCGGCGGGCCAGCGCCAGGGTGGCGCGGCGCAGGCGGTGCTCGGCAGCGCTGCGCGGCGCCAGGTAGCGGGCGGAGCGGCTGGTGACGGTCAGGTTTTCCACACAGGCCGGCCGGCGCTCGGCGGTGTAGCTGTCCAGCAAGGCATCCCCGGCCTGGCCCTGGAGCACCAGCGCCAGCTTCCAGCCCAGGTTGGCCGCATCCTGGATGCCGGTGTTGCCCCCGCGCGCCCCAAACGGGCTGACGACGTGCGCGGCATCGCCGATGAACAACAAGCGGCCATGGCGGAAATCGTCCAGCAGGTGGTCGCGGTACTGGTAGGGGCCGATCCAGACAAATTCGAAATCCACGTCCGGCCCCAACTGGGCGCGCAGGCGCTCGCCAGCCACCTCGGGGCGGCTGATGCTCTCAGGATCGGCGTCTTCGGCCATCTGGTAGTCGATGCGCCAGACCCCGTCGGCCATCAGGTGCTGCCAGACGCCGCGGCCGTCGTTGAAGGGCGCATCCACCCAGGTCCAGCGCTCGGTGGGCAGGGGCTTGGTGAAGCGCACGTCGCTGATGCACCAGCGGTCCGTGCTGCGCGCGGCGTGGGTCGCGATGCCCAGCTGGGTGCGCAGGGGGCTGTTGGCGCCCGTGGCGTCGATCAGGTAGGCGGCCTCCAGCGCATAGCGACCCTCGGGCGTCTCGACCTCGATGCGCACATGGTCGGCCTGGGGTGCGGTGTGGGTGACCTTGCTCAACCAGCGCAGGTCGGTCAGGCCCAGCTCCTGGATGCGCTCGACCAGAAAGCCCTCCAGGTAGAACTGCTGCAGGTTGATGAAGGGCGGCTGGGTGGAGACGCTGTCGTCCTGCAGGTCGAAGGCATAGACCTCCTCGTCGCCCGAGAAGGTGCACCCGCGCGACCAGGCCACGCCCTTGGCGATGGCGCGCTCCGCCAGGCCCAGGCGGTCCAGGATCTCCAGGCTTTTTTGCGCATAGCAGATGCCGCGCGACGAGGCGCCGCGCACGCCCACAGTGTCGTCTTCGTCGATCAGCACAGCACGTACACCGCGCTGGGCCAGATCGCAGGCCAGTGTCAGGCCCGCCGGGCCGGCGCCGACGATGGCCACCGGGTAGCGGCCCGGGGTTTCGCCGCGCAGCTCGGGCGGTGTGGTGAAAGGGAACTGCGGCAGTGCGTAGGGCGGGGCGAAACGGAAGGTTTCCATGGCGGGGGCCTCCTTGTTGTCGGGTCTGGGTGTCACTGGGCCTCGGCCTTGCGGCGGGCCTTGAAGGCGGTCCAGTCGCGCACCTCCTGGTGGGCGCGCTGGGCCAGGGCGTGCATGGCGGCGGCGTCCACGGTGGGCGTGGTCAGCTCCAGGCGGATGCCGTTGGGGTCAAAGAAGTAGATGGAGCGGATGATGTGGTGGTCGGTCACGCCCAGCACCTCGACGCCGGCAGCCTCCAGCCGGGCCTTGGCCTGGACCAGCTCGGCCTCGGAATCCACGCGCAGCGCCAGGTGGTTCACCCAGGAAGGCGTGTTGGGCGAGGGCGCAGCCACCTGGTCATCGCCCAGGTCGAAGAACGCGATGTAAGAGCCGTCGCGCATCTGGAAAAAGATGTGCACATAGGGGCAGTACTCGCCGGTGCTGGGCACGTGGTCGCTCTGGATCACATGCACCAGGGGCAGGCCCAGCAGGTCTTCGTAGAAATGGCGGGTTTCCTCGCAGTCGCGGCAGCGCCAGGCAAAGTGGTGCAGTCCGCGGATCGGCACAAACTCGGCTGGAATGTGGGTGGTCATGGCAGGTGTCTCCTTGGATGGGGACGGATTACACCGGCAGCGCTCTTATGATTCAAACGAAATAATTTCATTCATTCATGAATCATTCAGATGAATCTGAACCTCACCCTGCGCCAGCTCCGGGCCTTTGACGCGGTGGCCGCCGAAGGCAGCTTCACCAAGGCCGCACAGCGCCTGTTCCTGACCCAGTCCGCGCTGAGCGTGCTGGTGCGCGAGATGGAGCGCGAGCTGGGCGTGGCGCTGTTCGACCGGCACACCCGGCGCGTGGAACTGTCCGAGGCCGGGCGCGACCTGTACCCGGCCGTGCGGCGCATGCTCAACGAGCTGACCCAGGCGGTGGGCAGCGTCACGGACCTGCGCGACAAGCGCAAGGGCGTGCTGCGCCTGGCCGCCCCCCAGCTGATGGCCTGCACCCTGGTGCCGCAAGTGCTGGCCAGCTACCGCGCCCAGCACCCGGGGGTGGACATCCGCCTGCAGGACACCTTGCCCGAGCACCTGCTGGAGCGGGTTCAATCGGGCGAGGTGGAACTGGCCATCGGCCCGGACGGCGTGCTGGACGAGGCGGGCCTGCAGCGCCACCCTTTCCTGCGCGACCGGCACTGGCTGGTCTGCCGCCCAGACCACGCCCTGGCCGAGCGCCCCAGCCTGCGCTGGCAAGACCTGGGCGGCTGCCGCTTCATCGCACCCACCCGGGATTTCATCGATCGCATGCGCTCGGAGTTAGGCGCGTACACCGAGGCGCTGCTGCTGGAACCCGTGCAGGAGGTGTCGTACTTCACCACCGCTTTCGGCCTGGTGTCCGCAGGCCTGGGCGTGACCTTGTGCCCCACCTACGCACGGCCCCTGGTCAAGGCCTACGGACTGCAGATGCTGGCGGTGCAAGACCCGGTCTTTTATCGCGAGGTCTGCGTCTACACCCAGGCCCACAAGGCCCTGTCCCCCGCCGGCGCCAGCCTGGTGGAGTGCCTGGACACCGCCGTCACCCAATTGCGCTTTGCAGAGCCCGTCGGGCGGAATTGAAAAGTAGTCAAATCAGTGACCAGGCCAATGGATACCATCGGTACTAGCTATCAAATTTGATAGCTGCTACCGTCACACAACGCATGGCCACCACCACCAACGACTGCCCCACTGCATCCAGCCGCCAGCCACCACCGTATCCCCACACGCAGCGCCGCCCCCAGGCCGATGCTCGACAATCACCGCATGCGCACGCCCGACACCGACCCCCACCTGATCGCCCTGCTGGACCGCATTGCACTGAACGACGAGACCGCCCTGAAGGCGCTCTATGACCAGACCTCTGCCAGGCTCTACGGCCTGGCGATGCGGGTGCTGGGCAAACGTGAATGGGCCGAAGACGTGTTGCAGGAAAGCTTTCTCTACATCTGGCGCGCTGCGCCGGGCTACCGCGCCAGCCTCAGCCCGCCGATGGCCTGGCTGGGTCTGGTCGTGCGCAGCAGGGCGCTGGACATGCTGCGCCGCCAACAGAGCCACGGCAGTGGTGTGACCGATGCCTGGGACGAGGTCCTGGACGAGCAACTGGCAAGCGGCGACGCCAGCCCCCAGGACCTGCACCAGGCCAGCCAGCAGGCCCGGGCGCTGCACGGCTGCCTGTCGCAGCTGGCCCCCAAGCAGCGCCAGGTCGTCACCCTGGCCTACCTGCAGGACCTGAGCCACGGCGAGCTGGCCGCTCGGTTACAGCTGCCGCTGGGCACCGTCAAGAGCTGGATTCGGCGCGGCCTGGAAAAACTGCGCGGCTGCCTGGCGCAGCACGCCTGAACACGGAGGAACATGGCATGGATTTCTCCAAACACCCCGAACGCACCGAACGGCTGGCCGCTGCCTACGCCCTGGGCACCCTGCGCGGTGGCGCCCGCCGCCGTTTTGAACAACTGGCCCAGCGCCACCCCCATGTGCGCGCCGCCGCACTGACCTGGCAAGGCCGCATGGCTGGCCTGACCGAGCTGCAAAAGCCCATCGCCCCGCCCGCTGCGGTATGGACACGCATCGACAACCTGCTGCAGGCCAGCAAGGACGAAGCCCGCATCGCTGCACAACGCGCCCCGCAGGCGCGGATGGCGGGTGCGACCGACGGCTGGTGGCAACGCCTGGCACTGTGGCGCGGTCTGACTGGCGCCAGCGTGCTGGCGGGTCTGGTGGGGGCATGGGTGGCCGTGGGCGTGCAACAGGAACAGGCACAGACGGTGGCCCGCCTGCAGACCGAACTGCAGGCCCTGGCCGCCAACACGCCGCGGATCGAGTACGTGGCGGTGTTGGCCGGCGCGCAGGGCCAAGCCGGGCCCGAGGTGCTGGTCACCTTTGATGTGCAGCACCAGCGCCTGACCCTGCAGCGCGTGGGCGGCTACCGCGAGGCGGACGACCGTTCGCTGCAGCTCTGGGCCCTGCCCGCCGGAGGCACCCCCCGCTCTCTGGGGGTGCTGGGGGCAGAACCGAAGCTGCAACTGACGGCCGCCCCCGATGCCGTGCAGGCCGTGCCGGCCCTGGCGATCAGCCTGGAGCCCAAGGGCGGCGTGCCCAGCGAGGGCGGCCCCACTGGCCCGGTGCTGTTCAGCGGGCCGCTGGTGCATGCCAGCCTGTGAGGGTCAAATATTCGCTCCAATAGGCCTCCAGGCCAATGGATGCGAGCGGTAGTAGCTATTATTTTTGACGATCACCGCGCCCGCACGGCCAGGCTTTGCGTGGCGCGGCCGATCAGGCCCTCACTGTCGTACAGCGCCGATTCGGCCAGGCCGCCGCCGTTGTCGCCCAGGAGCATGCGCGACTCCAGGCAGATCCACTCGCCGATGGGGCGGCGCAGGATATTGACCGTCAGGTCGGAGTTCACAAAGCTGTAGGCCTGGTAATCGAGCACGGTGCTGACGCCGTTGCCCGAATCGGCGGCCACGGCCACGCGCTGGTAGGGGCTGGGGGCTTCCTGGCCGACCAGCGGGTGCTTGAGGCGGAACCACACCGCGCAGGGCCCGCGCGAGAGTTCGCCCTGGGCCTGGCGCTTTTCGACAAGCTGGTCGTAGCCAAAGGTGCCGCCGGTAAAGCTGAATTGCGTGGGCGGGCTGTGCTCGGGGCTGCGGGGGGCCTGCGGCAGGGGGTGGCCTGCCAACGGCGACGGGAACTGCACGGCCTCCTCGCGCTGCGCCAGCGCGGTAAAGCGCGCCACCTCCTTGCTGCCGACCATGAGGTGCGCCGAGAAATGCCCGGCGTTGCGGCCCACATAGTCGCTGCGCACTTCCACCGTCAGCTCGCCCACCGGCACCGGGCGCAGCAGGTTGGCCGTCAGGCGGGCGATGTGGGTCAGGCCGTGGTGCTCGGCGGCCTGCTCGATGGCGCGGCAGACCAGCGCGATCGGCGGGCCGGCGTGCTGGTGCTCGGGGCTCCAGGGGCCCGCGGTCAATCCGCTCGCGCGAAAGTGGTGGGCATCGAGGGCGGTGTAGGCGGCGTTGGACAGGTCCAGCATCGGGGGAGGTCTCCTTGTTGAGGGGGGTTCAGCGTTTCCAGCGGGCGATTTTGACGGCCAGCACCGTGGCCAGGCCGTAGGCGGCCATGGCCAAAGCGACCAGGGCAAAGAAATCCTTGGCCGCCGCGCCATGCGCCACCAGCCAGGCGCCGGCGCCCGCCACCAGCACCAGGCGCAGCGTGCCGGCCAGCACCGGGCCCAGCACCTGGCCTGCGCCCTGCGAGGCAAAGTACAGCGTCAGCCCCAGGCCGAACAGCGGGAAAGCGGGGCCCACCACGCGCAGGTAGTCGCGGGCGTGGGCCAGCACCTCGGGGTCACTCGAGAACAGGCGCGCCCAGACTTCGGGGAACAGCGCCACCACCGCGCCAATCACCGCCAGGTTGACTGCGGAGACCGCGCCCGCCGTCCAGGCCACGCGCCGGGCGCGCGCCACATCGCCCGCGCCCATCGCCATGCCCACCATGGGCACCGAGGCCACGCCGATGCCGAACGCGATCGGGATCAGCAGAAACTCCAGCCGCTGGCCAATGCCATAGCCGGCCAGCGGCGCCACGCCCAGGCGGGCGACCAGGCTGGTGAAGATCAGCACCGCCAGCACCGACTGCACCGGCGACAGGCAGGCCAGCGCACCCACCTTGAGGATGTCGCGGAACAGGCTGCGGTCCAGCGTGAAGCGCGCCAGCCGCAGGCGCAACCGCCCGCGCCCCGAGCGCAAATACCAGAGGAAGAACGCCACGCTGGCCCCCGTCGCCACGATGTGGCCCAGCGCCACGCCCACCATGCCCAGCGAGGGGATGGGCCCCCAGCCCAACGACAAGACCCCGCCGAGCGCAATCTGCAGCACCGCTGCGGCCATGATGCCCAGCGAGGGCACGCGCATGTTGCCCGTGCCGCGCAGCACCGAGGCCAGGGTGTTGCTCAGCCACACCAGCAGCGCGCCAGAGAACAGCACCGCCGCATAGCGCACCGCCTCGTCCAGCACCACGCCCTGCCCGCCCAGCCAGCGGTAAAAGGTGGGCCCGCCGATCCAGAACAGCAGGGTGTAGAGCACGCCGCCAATGCCCCCAATCACCAGCGCGTGCAGCGCCAGGGTGTGGGCCCGGTGCGCGTCCCCCGCACCAAAGGCCCGGCTGATGGCCGACGACACCCCGCCCCCCATCGCGCCCGACGACAGCATCTGCGTCAGCATCGCGAACGGAAACACCAGCGCCATCGCTGCCAGTGGCGTGGTACCCAAGCGGCCGATGTAGTAGGTCTCGGCAATGCCGACCAGCACGGTCATCACCATGGCCAGCACGCTCGGCCAGGCCAGGCGCAGCAGGGTGGACAGGATGGGGCCGCGCTGCAGGCGGTCCAGCTCGGTGGCAGGCAAGGTCATGGGGGCACTGTAGTGGCCACGGGCCGCGGCGCGGAGGGCCTTGAATCGCCTGCGTGACAAGCCCAGGCCCCTGGCCCCCACCGGCTGCGGGCGGCTTCCCAGCACCAATGCGCCAAAGCGGGTACACTTTGCGCCCTTGTGGCTGTGGCGTGCTCGCCGATACAGCCCCCTGATCGGGTTGCCCGGCAACCCAGCGACTGCCCTCTCCCGCACCCGGCCGCCACGGCCGACAGCCTTCCGGACGGTCACCCCGCCCCCTTCGTGGCGAGCACCACGGCTGGTCCTACCTCCTTCCAGGCCAGCCCCCGACCGCGTGCAAGCTCTCTTGCACTGACCGCGCCGACATTCCGGCGCACCTTTGATCCCCCCTTTTTGACTGGGCCTGGTCGCCGTGCGACGGGCCCACCGCGACATGAGCACTGCTTTCAACACACCCAACACCCCTCAGACCTCCAGCACGCCCAATGCCCTCGACACCCCCGTCTCGGTGGGCCACTACCTGATCACCCCTTTGAGCCGCGTCACCGACCAGGGCGACTACGCCGCCTCGGTCTCGCTGCGCCGCGGCAGCTACGACCGGGTGTACCGGTTCATCCCCCGTTTTGCGAATGCCGAGGGCGCACTGTCCTTTGCGCTGGCCCAGGCCCGCTCCCTGCTGACCCAAGACCAGCGCGCCTGGGCCTGAGCGCCCTGCCCCCCCTTTCACTGTTTCACTGTTCACCATTCCACCAAGGAGCCCCATGTCCAAAGAAGATCTGATCGAAATGCAAGGCAAGGTCGATGAAGTGCTGCCCGATTCGCGCTTTCGCGTCACCCTGGAAAACGGCCACACCCTGATCGCCTACGCCGGCGGCAAGATGCGCAAGCACCGCATCCGCGTACTGGCTGGCGACAAGGTGTCGCTGGAAATGTCGCCCTACGACCTGAACAAAGGCCGCCTGACCTTCCGCCACATCGAGAGCCGCAATGGCTCCACCCCGCCCCCGACCCACCGCCGTCGCTGAAGCGGGCTGCGCCCGCACGGCGCGCACCACCGAGCCGCAACCGCCTGAGGGGGTCGCGGCTTTTTTTCGCCCTGCGCCGGGGAGCACCCTGCCGGAAATTTTGAGAGAAATCTGCCTCCAGGCCAATGGATACCAGCGGTACCAGCTATCTATTCAGGAGCAACTTCTGCCGCGGGCTGATGCACCCAGCGTGCCAGCCGGGCCCAGAGGAGCTGCACACCATCGCGGCCCCCCGGGCCTTGCAGGCCGTGGTCGCCCCCCGGAAACGGCCAGGCGGTGAACGGTGCGCTGCGCCCCTGGGCACGGGCGGCGAAACGGGCATAGGCCTCGGGCGGGACGAGCGCATCGGCCGTGCCAAACACCTGCAACAGGGGCCAGGGGCCATCGATCAGCGGCTGCGCCAGGGGCCAGGCCAGGAAGTCGCGCCAGTAGGCCAGCGTGCGCCCTTCGTGCACCGCCGCATCCGGGCGGGACGAGGCGGCTGCCGCACGGACCCGGTCCCATGCCGCGGTGGCGCCCAGGCGCTGGGCTTGCAGTGCGGCGGTCTCGGACGGGTCCAGGCCCGGCGCGCCCAGGAGCACCAGGCCGCGCAAACCCGGCACCGCGCTGGCCAGCGCCGGCAGCAGCTCGGCCCCTTCGGAAATCCCGACCAGCACCGTGGGCAGCGCGTCAGGGGCGCGGGGCATGGCGCGCAAGGCGGCCAGGGCATCGGCCTGCCAGCGGCCCAGCGCATCGCCAGCGACAAAACCGGGGGGACAACGGGCAGGCGCCGCGCCGGCCTGCACATCGACACCGGGCTTATGCAGCACCCAGACCTCGGCATGCAGCAGGCCGGCAAAGTAGCGGTCGGCGAAGGGGGCAAATCCGGTACAGCCCGACCCTGGCACCACGATCACGCGAAACCGGGCAGGCGCCACGCGGGCGGGACGGACCAGCGCCCGCACGGGCCGATCCAGCGTGGCCCCCGGCAAGGAATGCAAGGCAAAGTCCGAGACCAAGGGCCCCGGGGCATGGGACGCGCCCGGGGGCGGGACAATCGGCAGCGCGCAGGCAGACAACAGGGCCGCCGCCGCCAACAGCCCCCGGCCAGGCCACCGCTGGGCTCGCTGCAAAAGGCGCATGGGACCCTGCACTCAGCGCCGCAGCGGCTGCAGCAGGGGCTTGAGGCCGTTGTGGTCGATGGTGTGCATCAGCGCCAGCAGACGGCCCATCTCCCCTTTCGGAAAGCCCTCGCGCGCAAACCAGTTCAGGTAGTTGCCCGGCAAATCGGCAATCACCCGGCCCTGGTACTTGCCAAAGGGCATCTGCACCGTGAGCAGGCGCAGCAGCTGCTCGGGCGCGAAGTCGGCGGGGTCGGAAGGGGTGCTCATGGCGGGTCGTGGGGGTCTGGCTTCAGGCGGGTGGATTCTTTCACCTTCGGCCAGTCGGCTTGCGGGGAATACGGGCTTATTCACCGCAATATTTGCGGTGAATAGCGGGTTTTTCGCCGCAGCCGCCTATGATGAGTCGATGCACCCCGACCATCCGCTCTACCTCTGGCAACTGGACGACTGGCCCCGCTGGCGCTACGACCTGGCGGCCCTGGCAGCGCCGCTGGCCGAGGTCAGCCGGGCGCAGGGGCTGCTGCACGGGCGGCTTGCCGACGCAGGCCTGGCCTTGCGCGAACAGGCCCGTCTGCAGGCGCTGACCGACGATGTGCTCAAGACCAGCGAGATCGAGGGCGAACTGCTGCCCGTGTCGTCCGTGCGCTCGTCGATTGCCCGCCGGCTGGGCGTGGACATCGGCGCGCTGGCCCCGGTGGACCGGCATGTGGAAGGCGTGGTGGACATGGTGCTCGACGCCACGGCGCACAGCGCGGCCCCCGTCACGGCGCAGCGGCTATGGGGCTGGCACGCAGCGCTGTTTCCCACCGGCTACTCGGGGCTGCACCCCCTCCGGGTGGGTGCCTGGCGGGACGACGCCACCGGCCCGATGCGGGTGGTGTCCGGCAGCCTGGGGCGCGAGCGCGTGCATTTCGAGGCCCCACCCGCCGACCGGCTGGACGGCGAGATGGCCCGCCTGCTGGACTGGATCAACGCCCCGGCGTCCCCGCAGGAACCCGCGCTACTGCGCGCCGGCCTGGGGCATCTGTGGTTTGTCACCCTACACCCCATGGACGACGGCAACGGCCGCATGGCCCGCGCTCTAGGCGACCTGCTGCTGGCCCGGGCGGACGGCAGCCCGCAGCGCTTTTACAGCCTGTCGGCGCAGATCCAGCGCGAACGCAAGGCCTACTACGAGATCCTGGAGCGCACCCAGAAAGGCACGCTGGACGTGACCGCCTGGCTGCACTGGTTCCTGGCCACCCTGCACCACGCCCTGGACCAGGCCCAGCACACGCTGGACGCCGTGCTGCACAAGGCCAAGGTCTGGCAGGGCCTGGCAGGCCAGCCGCTGAACGCCCGCCAGACCAAGGTGCTGAACCGCCTGCTCGACGGCTTCGAGGGCAAGCTGACCACCGCCAAATGGGCCGCGCTGGCCAAATGCTCGCCCGACACCGCGCTGCGCGACATCCAGGCACTGGTCGCGCGCAGGGTGCTGCTCAAGTCGGAGGCGGGGGGACGGAGCAGCAGCTATGCGCTGCCTGGCGTGACGCCAGACGGCGAAAAACGCTCCTGAAAAGAGAGCTGGTACCGCTGGTATCCATTGGCTTTTAGGCCGATTCGAGCCTCAATTCCCTGGACGCACTCCCCTGCAGCCGCCCGAGGCTGGGCGGTGCAGGGGAGCGCCGACTCAGCGCAGGATCAGCACCTGGTCGGGCTGCTGCGGCTGGGGCGCGGGCATGGGGGCGGGCTGCTGCACCCCGTAGGCGCCGGCTGGGGTGGGCATGGGGGCCGTGCCTTCAGCGCGCACGCCGCGCGAGAGCTTGGGGTCGCTGTAGCCCAACTGCATGGTGAGCTGCTGATAAACATCCTGGGCCAGGCTTTGCGAGGTTTCGCGGATGACCTTGGCGCGGTTGGGCGGGGCGATGTCGCCGCGCACCGACAGGATCTTGGTGTCGTTGCCCTGGTACTTGCCAAACGGCATCCGCACTGTGAGCAGGCGCAGCAGTTGCACGGGCTGGAGTTCGGTGGGCGTGCTCATGGGCGTGCCTCGGGGTCGGACCAGTGCCCGCCCAGGCGCTGCGCGATGGCCTGCAGCGCCGCCAGGGCTTGGAGCGGCAGGCCGACATCGTGGGAGCTAGGCACCTGGGCCTCGGTGGGGTTGATGCGGATCAGCCGCCCGCCCCAGGACTGGATCACCCGGTGGCTGAACTGCCGCACCGTGGCCACCGCCGTGCCGGCACCAATCTCGATGACCAGCGGTTTTTCGACGCGGGACAGCCAGGCCTGCAAGCGCTGCATCTGCTGCGCCTGTCGGTGGGCAATCCAGTCGCCATCGCCAAACATCAGGATATTCGGGCGGGCCAGGTCACCGCAGTGCGGGCAGCAGGGAAGGTCGTTGGTCAACTGGCAGGCCTCGGTGTCCACCACCGGGGCAAAGCCTTCGGCCGGCCAGATCGCGTCGGTGCAGAGACTCAGGCACTGCAGATGGTGGATGGAGCCGTGTACCTCGGCAATGCGCTCGGCATCGAAGCCCGCTTTCTGGAACTGCCCATCCACATTGCTGGTGAACACAAAGCTGCCTTGGGGCATGCGCTCGGCCCAGCGCCGCAGGAGGGCAAAGCCCGCGTGCGGCACCGTGTCGCGGTACAGCTGCAGGCGGTGCCCGTAAAAGCCCCAGGCCAGCCGCGGGTCGCGCTCGAAGGTGGCGGGCGATGCGGCCTCGTAAAAATCCAGCCCCACCCGGCCCAGCGCGGGATAGGCCTTCCAGAAGCCCTCGTTCCCCCGAAAGTCTGGCAGCCCCGAATCCACGCCCATGCCGGCTCCCGCGGCAATGAGCAGGCCGCCGGCTTGGGAGAGCAGTTCGGCGGCGTGGGTCAAAGTAGACAGTGAGAGCATCAAACGGGTCATTTAAGGTGACCCAAAATTTTAATATTTATATGAGCTTGTACTGCAATCCTTTCCATAGTTTAGGCAAGTTGTTGTACATGCTAAATTTTTACTCTCATACCATTTTGTGACACTGGAATAGGCACCGTTTTTATATTCAGTTGTCCTTGATGGAATCCCCGGAAAAAGACATTCGGTTGATATATTTATTGATTTATTAACCACATCCTCGTCATCCCCACCGCCACCACAAGCAGCAAGCACAGTTAGAAAGGCTAGGTGCAAAAATCGGAAATTCAGCTTCACCACGATTTCTGCACTCCCTTGTACTCAATTACAAAGACATCTTCTGGCGTATCAAAAACAAAAGACTTGTGGCGAGGATCATCGCTACGGGCCTCAATCAATTTTGGAACATACACAATATTTCCATGCAATTTAATCTCTGGAAGGGAAGATCCATGACCACCAAAACGATACGAAACAACAGAAACCCTATCCTTCAGAACAATCAACTCACCCTCAGCAAAATTGACTGCACTTTTTTGAGCAAAAACACTCAAGGAAGCCGAAGCCAGCAAAAATAAAGATATTAATTCTTTCATCAAATCACCGAGCATCTGCAGTTTTTGCCGAATTTTCATTTCGCTTATCAACAACCACTGACTCACCCATCTTTACAGGCAACTGATTCGGATAGTCATAACCCGTACCTTTACTGTGATCAATCACAGCGCCAATACCACCACCAAAAATAATATTCCCGAACATAGAACCAGCAGCGCGCGAGATGGCTTTGAGCAAGCCATCGGGCATAAGTAGTCACTTGAAACGGACGTGGAATCTGCTGCCATAGCCATCGAGCAGC
>CAYZPX010000038.1:0-17423 GCA_964480105.1 uncultured Burkholderiaceae bacterium
ATCCGGACACCCGGCATGTCTGCCTGTTTGCCCAGCCCATCAACCGCATCGACGCGACCGGTGTGGAAACCCTGGCCAAGCTGCGTCTGCAACTGGGAGCCCATGGCGTGGCCCTGCACATCAGCGGACTGAAGCTGCCGGTGGAAAACGCCCTGCAGGCCGCCGGCGCGCTGATGCCCGGCCCGCTGCTGCACACCTACCGCAGCGAGGCCGAAACCCTGGCCGAGCTGGCCAAGCAGGTGCCGCCGCACGAGCCCGCCGACATCGCTGCGGCCGCCATTTGACCCCGGCCCTGCGGTGGGAAGGCCGCTCCCGGACAATACCGCCCCCATGACGGAACCCTTTTTCGACCTGCTGGTGCCCTGGGCTGGTGCCAGCGACCCCGGCGCACGCGCCGCGCTGGACAGCATCGCCCTGCCCCAGTTGCAGGCCCTGCTGCGCCAGCTCAAACCCGGCCACCGGGTCCAAGGCGATGCGCTGGCCCACGCCCTGCCGCACGAAGCCCCGCTGGCCTGCGCCCTGGGCCTGCCCGACGGTGATGGCCTCACGCCCTGGGCCGCGCTGGCCGCCTGGGATGCAACCCCCGCAGCCGAGCGCCCCGCCATCGCCCAGCACGCCTGGGCCTGGATCACGCCCTGCCACTTCCGCATCGGTGCCGACCAGGTCCAGTTGGGCCACGCCAGCGCCCTGCCGCTGGACGAAAGCGACTCCCGGACGCTGTTGGCCATCCTGCAAGATTTTTTCGCCGAGGACGGCATCACCCTGCACTACCAGGAACCCCTGCGCTGGCTGGCCCGGGGGGCGCAGTTCCGGGACCTTCCCAGCACCGCGCTGGACAAGGTGGCGGGCCGCAATGTGCAAGCCTGGCTGACGAGCACCACGCCACAGGAGCGCCAACTGCGCCGCCTGCAAAGCGAAACGCAAATGCTGCTCTACACCCATCCCTTCAACGACGCGCGCAGTGAGCGGGGCCTGCCGGTGGTCAACGGCTTTTGGGTGCATGGCAGCGGCGCCCTGCCCACCGGCTGGCAGCCCCCCGCACAACGCCCCCAGGTGGACGAACGCCTGCGCGCCCCAGCCCTGCAGGGCGACTGGAAAACCTGGGCCCAGGCGTGGCAGGCACTGGACGCCGGCCCGCTGGCGGCCCTGCTTGCCCGGGCCCGCGCCGGCCAGGCCGTACGCCTGACCCTGTGCGGCGAGCAGGACCACCAAAGCTGGTTCAGCGCCCCCCGCAGCCTGGGCCAGCGGATTCAAAGCCTTTTCCGGCCCCAGAGCCCTAAAGACGTGCTGTACCAGCTATGAAAATAAGAGCGCGCGATATTCCGCCACGCACCGTGTGGGCGCTGGAGCAAGCCGGCATCCATCCCCTGCTGGCCCGGCTGTACGCCGCACGCGGCGTGCGCAGCCAAGACGAGCTGGACGACGGCCTGGCCAAGCTGCTGCCACCGTCCAGCATGAAGGGCATCAATGCCGCGGCCCGGCTGCTGGCGGACGCCATCGCGCAGAACCTGCGGCTGTGCATCGTGGCCGACTACGACTGCGACGGCGCCACTGCCTGCGCCGTGGGCATGCGCGGCCTGCGCCTGCTGGGTGCCAAGCAGGTCGATTACCTGGTGCCCAACCGGGTGCTGGACGGCTACGGCCTGACCCCGGACATCGCCCAGCGGGTGCACGCCATGGGGGCGAACATCCTCATCACCGTGGACAACGGCATTTCCAGCGCCGAGGGAGTGGCCGAGGCCCAGCGCCTGGGCCTGCAGGTGCTGGTGACCGACCACCACCTGCCCGGCGAGGTCCTGCCCACGCCCGAGGCCCTGGTCAACCCCAACCAGCCCGGCTGCCCCTTCGAGAGTAAAGCCATGGCGGGAGTCGGCGTGATGTTCTACGTGCTGCTGGCCCTGCGCGCCGAGCTGCGCCAGCGGGGAGTCTTTGATGCCGCCAGCCAGCCCAAGCTCGACGCGCTGCTGCCGCTGGTCGCGCTGGGCACGGTGGCCGACGTGGTGCGGCTCGATGCCAACAACCGCCGTCTGGTCGCCCAGGGGCTCAAGCGCATCCGCGCTGGCGCCCAGCCAGCCGGCATGGCCGCGCTGTTCCGCGCCGCTGGCCGCGAGGCCCGCGCGGCCACAGCCATCGAATTCGGCTTTGCACTGGGCCCGCGTATCAATGCCGCCGGCCGCTTGGCCGACATGACCCTGGGCATCGAGTGCCTGCTGACCGACGACCCTGCGCGGGCCGAGGAGCTGGCCCGCACGCTGGACGCCATCAACCGCGAGCGCCGCGACATCGAGGGCGGCATGCGCGAACAGGCAATGGCACTGGCCGAAAACCTGTTCACCGACGAAGAGACCCCGCCTCCGGCGATCAGCGTGTTCGACGCCGCCTTCCACGAGGGCGTGGTGGGCATCGTCGCGTCGCGGCTCAAGGAGCGGTTTCACCGGCCGACCTTTGTGTTTGCGGCCAGCGCCGGGCCAGGCGGCGAGCTCAAGGGCTCGGGGCGTTCGATTCCGGGCTTTCATTTGCGCGATGCCCTGGATTTGATGGCCAAGCGCCACCCCGACCTGCTGCGCCGCTTTGGCGGCCACGCGATGGCGGCGGGCTGCACCATCGGTGCCGAGGACTTTCCCCGCTTCAAAGCCGCCCTGGCCCAGGTCGCGCAGGAGTGGCTGGACGCCGCGACCCTGACCCGCCAGATCGACACCGACGGCCCGCTGGCCCCCGAATACCGCCGCCCCGAGCTGGTGGACACCCTGGCGCGCGAGGTCTGGGGCCAAGGTTTTGCGCCGCCCACCTTCAGCGAGGAGATCGAGGTGCTCAGCCAACGGTTGGTGGGCAAGGACGGACAGCACCTGTCGCTCAAGCTGCGCCACCAGGGCGACCCGGTCGATGGCATCTGGTTTGACCGCACCGAGCCCCTGCCCCCCCGCGCGCTGCTGGCCTTCCGGCTGGACGTGAACGAATGGCGGGGCGAGCGCAAGGTGCAATTCCTGGTCGAAGGCGCCGAAATGTGAGCCCCCCTAAAATCGCTTCCCCCATGACCACCAGCTATCTCAACGCCGATCTGCACTGCCACTCCGTGGTGTCAGACGGCACGCTCAGCCCCGAAGCCCTGGCCGCGCGGGCCAAAGCCCAGGGGGTCGAACTCTGGTCACTGACCGACCACGACGAGATTGGTGGCCAGCACCGCGCCGCCGCCGCCGCCCGCGCCCAGGGGCTGGCCTACCTGACCGGGACCGAGATTTCCGTCACGTTTGCTGACACCACGGTGCACATCGTGGGCCTGGGCTTTGATGCCGACAACGCCCAGCTGGTGCAGGGCCTGCGCGCCACCCGGGGCGGCCGGGGCGACCGGGCGCTGGAAATGGCGGAGCAGCTGGCCAAGGTCGGCATCCAAGGTGCTTACGAAGGCGCCCTGCGCTTTGCCGGCAACCCCGAGCTGATCTCGCGCACCCACTTTGCGCGCTTTCTGGTCGAGTCGGGCCGGTGCAAGGACACCGGCGAGGTATTCCGCAAGTACCTGACCGAGGGCAAGCCCGGCTTTGTCCCCCACCGCTGGGCCAGCCTGGGCGATGCGGTGCGCTGGATCACCGAAGCCGGCGGCCAGGCGGTGATTGCCCACCCGGCCCGCTACCGCCTGAGCCCCACGGCCGAATACGCGCTGTTTTCTGAATTCAAGGAACACGGCGGTCAGGGCGTGGAAGTGGTCACCGGCAGCCACAGCGCCGCCGAATACCGCACCTACGCCGACATGGCCCAGGAGTTTGGCCTGGCCGCCTCGCGCGGCAGCGACTTCCACAGCCCCGAGGAATCGCACACCGACCTGGGCGACTTGCCCTACCTGCCCGGGAACCTCACCCCCATTTGGGAGCGGCTCGCCGACCGCATCCAGGCCCCCGCCTGAACGGCGCCGGCCCGGCCCTTCCGGTTTTCTTGGATTGCCCCA
Source organism: uncultured Burkholderiaceae bacterium (assembly GCA_964480105.1). Classification (GTDB taxonomy): domain Bacteria; phylum Pseudomonadota; class Gammaproteobacteria; order Burkholderiales; family Burkholderiaceae_C; genus CAYZPX01. The sequence goes on from CAYZPX010000038.1 coordinate 3,941, forward strand.
TGGCCCAGTATTTCGAAATTCACCCCGAGAACCCGCAGGCCCGCCTCATCAAGCAGGCCGCCACACTGCTGCAAAAGGGCGGCGTATTGGCTGTGCCCACCGACTCCAGCTATGCCCTCGTCTGCCACCTGGACGACAAAGACGCGGTGGACCGCATTCGCCGCATCCGCCAGATCGACGAAAAGCACCATCTCACCCTGCTGTGCAAAGACCTGTCCGAACTGGCCAACTACGCCCGCGTGGACAACCGCCAGTACCGCCTACTCAAGCTCGGCACGCCCGGCCCCTACACCTTTTTCCTGGAAGCCACCAAGGAAGTGCCCCGCCGCGTCAGCCACCCCTCCCGCAAGACGATTGGCCTGCGCGTGCCCGACCGCAAAGGCCTGCAGATGCTGCTGGATCTGCACGGCGCCCCACTGCTGGCCGCCACGCTGATCCCGCCCGGCGAGACCGAGCCCTTGAACGACCCCCAAGAAATCCGTGAACGCTACGAAAAGCTGCTGGACGGCATCGTGGATGCGGGCGGCTGCCCGTCCGAGCCCACCACGGTGATCGACCTCACCCCCATGGGCGCCGGTGGCGACCCGGTGGTGGTACGCGAAGGACGCGGGCCGCTGCAGGCGCTGGGCCTGTAAGCCGCCTCGCTCTGCGAGAATCGCCCGCGTGGAAAACAACCAACTCATCCAGACCGTTCTGATCTACGCCCTGCCGGTGGTGTTCGCCATCACCCTGCACGAGGCGGCCCATGGCTATGCCGCGCGGCATTTTGGTGACAACACCGCCGCGATGATGGGACGGATCACCCTGAACCCACTCAAGCACATTGACCCCATCGGCACCATCCTGATGCCGCTGCTGCTGTATTTCGCGACCTCGGGCGCTTTCCTGTTTGGCTACGCCAAGCCGGTGCCCGTGCAGTTTGGCCGGCTGCGCAACCCCAAGCGGGACATGGTCTGGGTGGCGCTGGCGGGTCCAGCCGCCAACTTTTTCCAGGCGCTGGGCTGGGCCGTCCTGCTGGTGGTCTTGGCTGCCAGCGGTGTGCAGGAGCGCTTTTTCCTGGAAATGGCCCGCGCCGGGGTACTGGTCAACCTGGTGATGTGGGCCTTCAACCTGTTTCCGCTGCCGCCGCTCGATGGCGGTCGCATCCTCGTAGGCCTCTTGCCCTGGAAGCAGGCCTACTGGGTCTCGCGCATCGAGCCCTGGGGTTTTTACATCGTGCTGGGACTGGTCCTGATGGGGGTGCTGGGCAGCGTGTGGCTGCGGCCACTGATGTCGCTGGGCTACAGCACGCTCAACCTGCTCTTGAGCCCGCTCACCACCCTGCTGCGCTGAACCTTCCGAATCTGCCAAAACTGTCTTTCTGGGCGCACCCTGCCCGCTTTTTCTGAGTTGTTTGCATGAGCACCACCCGTTACCTGACCGGCATCACCACGACCGGCACCCCCCACCTGGGCAACTACGTTGGCTCCATCCGTCCCTCGGTGGAGGCCAGCCTGCGGCCCGGGGTCGAGAGCTTTTATTTCCTGGCCGACTACCACGCGCTGATCAAGTGCGAGGACCCCATCCGCATCCAGCGCTCCACGCTGGAAATCGCCGCCAGCTGGCTGGCCTGCGGCCTGGACCCCGAGCTGGTCACCTTCTACCGCCAGTCGGACATCCCCGAAATCCCCGAGCTGTGCTGGCTGCTGACCTGCGTGACCGGCAAGGGCCTGCTCAACCGCGCCCACGCCTACAAGGCCGCGCAGGACAAGAACGCCGCTGCCGAGCGTGAGGCGGATGACGGCGTGAATGCCGGCCTGTTCATGTACCCGGTGCTGATGGGCGCGGACATCCTGATGTTCAAGGCCCACAAGGTGCCGGTGGGCCGCGACCAGACCCAGCACCTGGAGATGGCGCGCGACATGGCCAGCAGCTTCAACCACCTGTACGGCGAGCACCTGGTGCTGCCCGAGGCGGTGGTGGACGAGCAGGTGGCCACCCTGCCCGGCCTGGATGGCCGCAAGATGAGCAAGAGCTACGACAACACCATCCCGCTGTTCTCCTCGCGCGAGCAGCTGCGCAAGCTGATCGGCGGCATCCTCACCGACTCGCGCGCGCCCGGCGAGCCCAAAGACACCGACGGCTCGGCGCTGTTCCAGCTCTACCAGGCCTTTGCCACGCCCGCCGAGACCGAGGCCCTGCGCCAAGAATACGCGCGCGGCATTGCCTGGGGCGATGCCAAGCAGATGCTGTTCGAGCGCATCGACCAGATCGTCGCCCCGATGCGCGCGCACTACGAGGCGCTGATCCAGAACCCCGCCCGCCTGGAGCAAACCCTGCAGGCCGGCGCTGAACGCGCCCGCGCGCTGGCCACGCCGTTGATGAAGGAGCTGCGCAGCGCCGTAGGCCTGCGCAACCTGGCACAGCTGGCCACGCCCGCCGCCGCGCCCGCCAAGCCCAGCAAGAGCGCACTGCCCAGCTTCAAGCAGTACCGCGAAAAGGACGGCCAGTTCTACTTCAAGCTGGTCGCCGCCGATGGTGCCCTGCTGCTGCAAAGCCAGGGCTTTGACGCGCCCAAGGCCGCTGGCCAGTGCATTGCCCAGCTGCAGGCCGATGCCGCCCAGGCCCCGGCCCTGATCGCCAACCATGCGACGCTGGCCGATGGCGTGGCGCTGGAGACGGTGCTGGCCGCGCTGCAGGCGCTGCGGGATGCGGCAGCGGAGTGATTCCAGCACCGGAATTTACTCCCAAATTGATAGCTAGCACCGCTGGCATTCATTGGCCTAAAGGCCAATTTGGCACATAAAATACCTCCCCCCCACCCTTTGCGGGGGGGGGGGGGGGGCGAGGGATTCAAAGCGGGGCGGCAGGCCCGTCCAGTGCCATGGTGTGATTGGCTCCGGGCACCTTGCGGCGGGCGAACAGCATGTACATCGTGGGCACGACGAAGATGGTCAGCAGCGTGCCCAGGCTCATGCCGCCCACGATCACCCAGCCGATCTGGGTGCGGGTTTCCGCCCCGGCGCCGGTGGCCAGTGCCAGCGGAATGGCGCCCAGCACCATGGCACCCGTGGTCATCAGAATCGGCCGCAGGCGCTGCTCGGAGGCCTGGACCAGCGCATCCACCGTCGCCAAGCCCTGCTCGCGCAGCTGGTTGGCGAACTCCACGATCAGGATGCCGTGCTTGGTGATGAGCCCCACCAGGGTGATCAAACCGATTTGCGAATAGACGTTCAGCGAGCCGCCGCTCCATTTCAGCGCCAGCAGGGCGCCGATCATCGACAGCGGCACCGACAGCATGATCACCAGCGGATCGACAAAGCTCTCGAACTGGGCCGCCAGCACCAGGTAGATGAACACCAGCGCCAGCACGAACACGATGCCCAGGGCACCCTGCGAGCTTTGGAACTCGCGCGAGATGCCGTTCAGGTCGGTGGTGTAGCCGGGCTTGAGCACCTTGGCCGCCGCCTGGTCCATGAAGGAAATCGCCTCGCCCAGCGAATAGTCGGGCGACAGGTTGGCGGTGATCGTGGCCGAGCGGCGCTGGCCAAAGTGGTTCAGCTCGCGCGGGCTGACGCTCTCGCGCACCAGCACCAGGCTGGACAGCGGCACCATCGCGTCGTTGCGGCCACGCACGTAAATGCCGTCGATGTCCTCGGGCGTGGTGCGACCGCTGGCCTGGGTCTGCACGATCACGTCGTACTGCTCAGCATCGCGCTTGTAGCGGGTCACTGTGCGGCCGCCCAGCATGGTCTCGATGGTGCGGGCCACCACATCGACGCTGACGCCCGCATCCGCCGCGCGCTCGCGCAGCACCTCGATGCGCAGCTCGGGCTTGTTCAGGCGCAGATCCACGTCGGGCGAGAGGATGCCGGGGTTCTTGGCCACCTCGGCCATCAGCGCACGCACCACGCCGTTCAGGTTTTCGTAGCTGTCGGAGGTCTGAATCACGTAGTTCAAGGGCCGCGAGCGAAAGCCCTGGCCCAAGGAGGGCGGCGTGATCGGAAAAGCATTCACGCCCGGCAGGCCGGCCAGTTGGGGCTGCAGCTCGCGCGCCAGATCGAGCGTGGTGCGCTCGCGCTGCTCCCAGTCCACCGTGCGGAAAATCACGCTGCCCTGCGCCACCGTGGGGTTGCCCAGGGTGACAAAAATGCGGTCGAACTCGGGGTGCTTTTCGCCCAGCTTTTCAATGGCCTGGGCGTAGCGGTCGGTGTAGTCCAGCGTGGCGCCATCGGGCGCGGTGATGTTGGCAATGATGGTGCCCCGGTCTTCCAACGGCGACAGTTCCTGCCGCATCTGGGGATAGACCCAGGCCAGCGCCACGCCGCACAGCAGCATGACCGCCAGCACCAGCCAGCGCGCCTGCAAGACCCAGCGCAAGAGCCCGCCCGAACGCCCCCCCTGCACCCCGCCGCCCCAGTGGGCCGTCACCACCCAGCGCAGCAGGCGCCCGTAGGCCGCGGACAGGCGGTTCAACCAACGGTCCATCGTGCGGTCAAACCAGTTCGGGTTCGGGTTGTGCTTGAGCAGCAGCGAACACATCATGGGCGACAGGGTCAGCGCGACAAACCCCGACACCAGCACCGCGCCGGCCAGCGCCAGCGCGAACTCCATGAACAAGCGCCCGGTGCGCCCCGGAGTGAAGGCCAGCGGCGCGTACACCGCGACCAGGGTCAGCGTCATCGCGACGATGGCAAAGCCGATCTCGCGGGCGCCCTTGATCGCGGCGGAAAACGGGTCCATGCCGTCCTCGATGTGGCGATAGACGTTCTCCAGCATCACGATGGCGTCGTCCACGACCAGGCCGATCGCCAGCACCAAGGCCAGCAGGGTCAAGGTGTTGATCGAGAAACCGGCGAGCGCCATCAGCGCAAAACAGCCAATCAAACTGACCGGGATGGTGATGATGGGAATGATGGACGCCCGCAGCGTGCGCAGGAACACAAAAATCACCAGCGCCACCAGGACCACGGCTTCGGCAATCGTCGAATACACGCTCTTGACCGAGCGGTCGATGAACAGCGAGTTGTCGTTGGCCACGTCGATGGTGATGTCGGGCGGCAAATCGGCCTTGAGGGTGGGCAGCATGGCCCGTACCCCCGCCGACAGCTCCAGCGGGTTGGCGGTGGCCTGGCGGATTACGCCCACCGAAATCGCGCTGCGGCCATTGAGCCGGGCGCGGCTGCGGTCGCTGGCAGCCGCCTCTTCCACCCGGGCCACCTCGCGCATGCGCACCGGGAAGCCGTTCACCGTGCGGATCACGATGTCGGAAAACTGCGCCGGCCGGGCCAGGTCGGTTTGCGAGGTGACGCTGAATTCGCGCTGCTGGGATTCGATGCGTCCTGCGGGCAATTCCAGGTTGTTGCGCCGGATGGCGTCCTCCACGTCCTGCGTGGTCAGGCGGTAGGCGGCCAGGCGGTCGGGATCAAGCCAGACGCGCATGGCGTAGCGGCGTTCGCCGTAGATCGGCACATCGGCCACGCCGGTCACGGTTTGCAGGCGTGGTCGGACGATGCGGTTCAGCAGCTCGTTGATCTCCAGCGCCGAACGGGTCTCGCTGCCAAAGGCCAGCCACAGCACCGGCGAGGCGTCGGCCTCGACCTTCGCAATCACCGGCTCATCGACCGCTTCGGGCAGGCGGTTACGCACCCGGGCCGTGCGGTCGCGGACCTCGGCCGCCGCGTTGTCGGCGTCCTTTTCCAGGCGGAAGCGCACGCTGATCTGGCTTTGCTCGGCCCGACTGATGGAGGTGATCACATCGACCGCATCGATGCCGGCAATCGAGTCCTCCAGCGGCTTGGTGACCTGCGACTCGATCACCTCGGCCGAGGCGCCGGCGTAGCGCACGCTCACGGTGACGACCGGCTCATCGATCTTGGGGTATTCGCGCACCGACAGCCGGGTAAAGCTGACGGCGCCGATCAGCAGGACGAGCAGGGACAGGACGGTGGCCAACACCGGCCGCCGGATGGAAAGCTCCGCGAGTTGCATGGTGCTCGTCCCCGCTCAAGCCGCAGACGCGGATGACAGGGCCGCGCGCCCGGACACGGCGCAGGGATTGCCCGCCGTGGCGGGCGGCATCGCGGGGGTGGCGCGGGAGGCCGGCGGTTCGGCCGGCTTGCCCATGGGGACCACCCGCGCCGGCATGCCGTCGCGCTGCAGGCGCTGCTGGCCGGCGGTGACGATGTCGTCCTCCAGGGCCAGGCCCTCGGTCACCTCCACCCAGCCAGGGCTGCGCAGACCCACGCGCACCGGGGTGCGCTTGGCGACCTTGCCTTCGCCCTCGGGAGCGGGCACCAACTTGTAAACCAGCGTCCCCTTGCCATCCGGCACGATGGCTTCTTCAGGAATGACCAAGGCCTGGCTGCGCTCGCCAAACACGGTATTCACCCGGGCAAACATGCCGGGGCGCAGGGTCTGTTGGCGGTTGTCGATGCAGGCGCGCACCGCCAGCGAACGGCCATCGGCGTCCAGCTGCGGGCTGATGGCCTGCACCGTCGCACGGTGCACTGCCCCCGGCAGGGCATCGAAGGTCACGCGGGCCGCCAGGCCGACGCGAACCTTGGACTGCAAGCGCTCGGGCAGGCGGAAATCCACATACAGCGCGTCCAGGTCCTCGATGTTGACGATGTCCGCACCGTCCTTGAGGTAGTCACCCACGTTGACGCCGCGAATGCCGGCCACCCCGTCAAAGGGCGCGACCAACTTCAGCCGGGCCACGGTGGCTTCGGCCAACGCGAGCTTGGCGCGGGCCACTTCCAGCGCAGCGGCGCTTTCGTCCTGCGCGCGCTGGCTGATGAAGCCCTTGGCGACCAGTTCCTCGTTGCGCCGGTGGTTGGCCTGGGCAATCGACAGCTCAGCACGGCTTTGCTGCAGCTGGGCGCGCGGCAGCTGGTCGTCGAACTGCACCAACAACTGGCCCTTGCGCACCCGCTCGCCATCGCGGAAATGCAGCTGGGCGATGCGGCCACTGACCTCCGGCCGCAGCACCACCGCCTGGCGCGAGCGCAGGCTGCCCACGGCTTCGGCTTCGTCGGCCAGTGCCATGGTGCGGACCTTGGTGGCCTCGACTGCGACGGGGCGACCTGCGCCACCGGGTCCACCCGGCCCACCGTTACCTGGCCCACTGCCAGGACGGGCAGGGGCATTGCCCGGCTTGCCTTCCTGCGCGGGCGGCTGGGCTGGCTGGGCCAAGGCGGTGGCGGCAGTGGAAGACGGCTTTTGCCACCACCAAGCGGCGGTGGACGCGGCGGCCAGACCGGCAAGGGCAAGGACCGTGGAGCGAAGGGAAGCAGGCATGGGAGGACCGTCGGAGGAGGACGCAAAAATCAGCCCGCCAATGTAGCAACGCCACACCGGGCGTGCTGTCACCGGTCTTTCTGCCCGGGCGCCGCAGGGTCAACGGCCCAGGGCCTGGTCCACACCCCGGTTCGCCAAGGCGTCGGCGCGCTCATTGCCAGGATGGCCCGAGTGCCCGCGCACCCAGTGCCATTCAATGCGGTGCCCGCCCTGGTGCACCAGGGCGTCCAGGCGCTTCCACAGTTCCACATTCTTGACCGGCTCGCGGGACGCCGTCATCCAGCCCTTGGCCTTCCAGCCGTGGATCCATTCGGTGATGCCCTTGCGCACGTACTGGCTGTCCAGGTACAGCGCCACGGCGCAGGGGCGCTTGAGCGCGGACAACCCTTCGATCACCGCCTGCAGTTCCATGCGGTTGTTGGTGGTGCCCAGCTCGCCACCACACAGTTCTTTTTCGACCGTGCCAGAGCGCAGCAACACGCCCCAGCCGCCGGGGCCTGGATTGCCTTTGCAGGCACCGTCGGTGTAAATCTCAACCTGGTTCAAAGGGAAAGTCCTTGTGGAATTGTGAAAAAAGGGCGGGGGAAGAAAGACTCAGCGCCGTGCGACCGGTGCCACCAGGCCAGGACGCTGGACCGGCCGGGTGCGCCACGCAGGGCCCAGCAGCCGCATTCCGGGCATACGCTTGATGGCCACCAGCATGTACACCCCGCCGAGGATGGGCCACCAACGCTCGCCCACCGCATCCAGCCAGCGCCAGCGCTCCAGCCACACGGGACTGCGCACCGCCGGTACATAGCCGCCGAAGCGGGCCGACTCTACTTCGAAATTCAACAGGCGCAGCCAATCGCGCACACGCGGGGCGCCGACCAACTGCAGGCCGCTGGGCAGGTTCGATCGCCCTTGCCCCCCCCAGCGGGCGCAGAGCTGGGCGCGCAAGGCATGGGCGCCCCAGGCACTCAGCGGGTTGAAGCCGGTGATCACCACGCGCCCCTCAGGCACCAGCACCCGTTCGGCCTCGCGCAGCACGGCGTGGGGGTCGGGACTGGCTTCCAGCGCATGGGGCAAGACCAGGAGGTCCAGGCTTTGGGGCGCAAAGGGCAGCGCCAGGGGTTCGGCGTGCAGCGCCAGTCGGTGCCAGGCGCCTTCGCCACTGGGGACAGCGTCCTGCCCAAGGCAGGGAAGGTCTTGCTCCCCCAGCGCCAGCCAGCGGTGGGGAATGCGGTTGTTGCGCAGCGCATCCAGCACCGGACACCCCAGTTGCAGCGCCTGGTAGCCAAACAGATCGGCCACGGCGGCATCGCACTGGGCCTGCTCCCAGGCCAAGGTGTAGCGGCCCAGGGTAGACAGGTTCCAAGCATGGAAATTTATAATCCGATCCCTCATGAAACTGCTGCCCCTGCCCGCATTCACCGACAACTACCTCTGGATGCTGCACGATGCAGACCAGGCCCTGGTCGTCGATCCCGGAGACCCTGCCCCCGTCCTGCAAGCCCTGGACAGTTTGGGTCTGAAACTCGCCGGAATTCTAGTCACCCACCACCACCGCGACCACACGGGTGGCGTCGCTGCGCTACGTGAAGCCACAGGCGCCCCGGTGTTTGGCCCGGCCACGGAAGACATTCCCGGACCCCTGACCCGCCTGCGCGATGGCGACCAGGTCGATCTGTTGGGACTGCGCTTTAGCGTGTTCGACGTGCCTGGCCACACCGCAGGTCATATCGCCTATTACTGCGAGAACGTGAATGGCGCGCCGCTGCTGTTTTGCGGCGATACCCTGTTTTCTGGTGGCTGTGGGCGCCTGTTCGAGGGCACGCCGGCACAAATGCTGGCTTCGCTGGACCGCCTGGCCGCCCTGCCGGACGCCACCCAGGTCTGCTGCACGCACGAATACACCCTGTCGAACCTGAAATTCGCCATCGCGGTGGAACCGGACAACGAACGGCTGCTCGAATACCGCGCGCACTGCGAAGCCTTGCGCGCCCAGGACCACCCCACCCTGCCTTCGCGCATCGACCGGGAACGGGCCATCAACCCCTTTTTGCGCGCGCGCGAAGCCACCGTGGCCCAGGCCGTACAGGCCCATGCCCCTCACGTGGTGGCGACAGACCCCCTGTCGGTGTTTGCCGCTCTGCGCGAATGGAAGAACGACTTTCGATGAAACTCCTGACCTTGGCCTGCCTGGCAGGCGCGTTGGGACTGGTGGGTTGTGCCAGCACCCTGCCCTCCTCCCCCACCACGACGGCACCTGCCACCAAGACCACGGGCAAAAACCCTCCGGTCGCCCAGCGTACAGTCGCGGGCGCCCCCCCTGCCGGCGGCCCGCTGGCCAGCCAGCCACTGACGGCGATCAGCGAAGGCAGCCTGGGCACCTCGGCCGAAGTGGCCTCGCTGGAGGTGCCCAGCGACCTCTGGGACCGCATCCGCCGCGGCTTTGCCATGCCCGACCTGGAGCACGAACTGGTGCCCGACCGGGAGCAGTGGTATGCCAGCCGCCCCGAGTACCTGCAGCGCATGGCCAACCGTTCCAGCAAGTACCTGTTCCACATCGTCGAGGAGCTGGAACTGCGTGGCATGCCGACCGAACTGGCGCTGCTGCCCTACATCGAGAGCGCATTCAACCCCCATGCCGTCTCCAGCGCCAAGGCGGCTGGCATGTGGCAGTTCATGCCCGCCACCGGCAACTACTTCGACCTGAAGCAGAACGCCTTCCGCGACGACCGCCGGGACGTGCTGGCCTCAACCCGTGCTGCGCTGGACTACCTGCAAAAGCTCTACAACATGTTCGGCGACTGGCACCTGGCGCTGGCGGCCTACAACTGGGGTGAAGGCAGCGTCAGCCGGGCGATTGCGCGCAACCAGCGCCAGGGACTGGGCACCCGCTACACCGACCTGAACATGCCCGCCGAAACCCGCATGTACGTGCCCAAGCTGCAAGCGGTGAAGAACATCGTGGCGAATCCCGTGGGCTTCAACACCGAGCTGCCACTGATCGAGAACCACCCCTACTTCCAGACCGTGGACATCACCCGGGACATCGACGTCGCCCTGGTGGCCCAGCTCGCTGGGATCCGCGAGGAAGACTTCCGCGGGCTGAACCCCTCGTTCAACAAACCGACGATCTTTGCCGCTGGCACACCGCAAATCTTGCTGCCCTGGGACAACGCCAAGGTCTTCGAGCGCAACCTGGAGGCCCACAGCGAAGGCAAGCAGGCCAGCTGGACCGTCTGGGCCGCCCCCAGCACCATGACCGTGGCCGAAGCCGCCCAGCGCGTGGGCATGAGCGAGGCCGAGTTGCGCAGCGTCAACAAGATCCCGCCACGCATGCTGATCAAGGCCGGGTCAGCGCTGATGGTGCCGCGCTCGACCACGACACGCCAGGAGGTCTCATCCCACCTGGCGGACAACGGCCAGATCAGCCTGGCCCCCGAGATCGTCACCAAGCGCAGCACCGTGCGCGCCGGCAAGCGCGACACCGTCGCCAGCCTGGCGCAACGCTTTGGTGTGGCCGCCAACCAGGTCGCCGACTGGAACAACACGAAGGTGGGCGCCGCCTTTAAGGCAGGCCAATCGGTGGTGCTGTACCTGCCGGTGCGTGCCAGCACAGGCAGCAGCCGCATGGCCCTTGGGCGGGACAAGACGGCGCAGGCGGGCCGAGCCCACCGTGGGGTGGCTGCCAGCGCCGGCAAGCCCAGCCGGATCCAGGCCCGCACCCAGGGCCCCGCGGTGCGGGTCAGCAGCGCAGGCAACACGGCTGGCAAAACCAAACGCAGATAGGCCTCAAAAAAAGGTCTAGCCCTTTAAATACCAGCGGTATTAGCTATTATTTCAATAGCAAGTACCGCACAGGAATCGCCGCTGAATTTCAGCGGCGGTCAGCCAGGGCATGGGCAATGGTGCCCAGGTCCACATACTCCAGCTCGCTGCCCACCGGCACGCCACGCGCCAGGCGGGTGACCGCCAGACCCCGGCGCTTGAGCGCCTCGGCGATCGCATGGGCGGTGGCCTCGCCCTCGGCGGTGAAGTTGGTGGCCAGGATCACCTCCTGGACCACGCCATCGCAGGCCCGCTGCAGGAGCTTTTCCAGGCCAATGTCCTTGGGGCCGATGCCATCGAGTGGGCTCAGGCGCCCCATCAACACGAAATACAGACCCTGAAACGCCCCCGTGCGCTCCAGCGCCGCCTGGTCGGCCGGGGTTTCGACCACGCACAGCCGGGTCGGGTCCCGTGCGGGGTCCAGGCAGGTGGCGCAGACCTCGGCCTCGGTAAAGGTGTGGCAGCGGGCGCAGTGGCGCACGGCGTCCACCGCCTCTTGCAGGGCCCCCGACAGCGCGCGCGCACCCTCGCGGTCGTGCTGCAAGAGGTGAAACGCCATGCGCGAGGCCGACTTGATACCCACCCCCGGCAGGCGCCGCAGCGCCTGGATCAGCGCCTCAAGGGCCTGGGTTGGCTTGCCGTCCACAGGGGTGGTTCCGTCCGTCGCTTGGGCTTAGAACGGGAACTTCATGCCGCCTGGCAGGCCTGGCATGCCGGCGGTGAGCTTGCCCATCTTCTCCTGGGTGGTGTCCTCGGCCTTGCGCACGGCGGCATTAAAGGCAGCGGCGACCAGGTCTTCGAGCATGTCTTTGTCCTCGGTCAGCAGGCTGGGGTCGATGGTGACGCGCTTGACGTCGTGCTTGCAGGTCATTAGCACCTTGACCAGGCCCGCGCCGGATTCGCCCTCGACCTCGATGAAGGCCAGTTCGTCCTGGGCTTTTTTCAGGTTGTCTTGCATGGCCTGGGCTTGCTTCATCAGGCCAGCGAGTTGTCCTTTGTTGAACATGGAAAGTCCTTTGTGAAAAAAATGAAAAGAGGAAAGGCAATCAAAGAAATTAGAGGGGCTTGATGCTGCCCGGCACGATGCGGGCACCATAGTCGCGCATCAAGGCCTTGACCTGGGGGTCGTTCATGACGATGGCCTCGGCCTGGCGCTGGCGCTCGGCGGCGGCGGCGGCATTGCGGCGGGCGGGGGTGTCACTGACCGGGCCGACCTCGACGGTCAGCGCCTGGGCATGGCCCGCCGCTTCCAGCGCAGCGCGCAGGCGCTCGCGGGCGGTAGGCTGGTTGAGAGATTCGCGCTCGACACGCAGGCGCCAATGGCCCTCCTCGCAGGCCACAAGCTGCGACTGGAGGGCCAGCTCGCGGACCAGTGCGGTGATGGCCTCGGCCGCAATCAGTTGCTGGACGACCTGGTGCCAGAAGGTCCCCTCTGGCGCCGATGCCGGGGCAGGGCCAGGCTCAGGCGCTGCGTCCGAACGCGGCATGACCGTCAGCTCAGGCCCCTGCAACGGGGGGACGCTGGAGACGGGGGCCTGCTGCGCGGAAAGGGGCCGCGCTTCGGAAGGCGGCGCCATTGGAGCGGGTGGCACAGGAACCTGCGCTGCGACAGGGGTCGGGGCCAGGGGCAAGGTCGGTGGGGGGGGCGCAATGACCGGCGCGGGGAAAGGGGCAGCGGCGTGCAGGGACCGCTCGACGGGTCGAACCACCGCCGGAGTGACGGGGGCCGGAGCCGGTCGCTCCACGCGCTGCGCCAGTAGCTCAGGCGTTTTCAGTGTTTTTTTTTCCACGTCGCCCGTCGGCTTGAAGGCCAGCAGGCGCAGCAGCACCATCGTCAGCGCAGCGTAGTCGTCGGGGGCCAGGCCCAGCTCGCCGCGCCCGTGCAGGCACAGGCTGTAGAGCAGCTGGGTCTCGTCGGCTGGCATCTCGCTGGCCAGGCGGGCGGTCTCCACAGCTTCGCTGTCACTGGAATCGACCGTCTCTGCCATCGCGGGCACCGCCTGGAACACCGCCATGCGTTGCAGCACCATCGCCATGTCTTCCAGCGTAGAGGCGGCAGAAAGGCCATTGCGGCGCAACTCTTCGGAGGTCTCGACCACCACACGTCCATCGCCCTGGGCCAGGGCATCAATCAGACGGAAGACATACGAGCGGTCCACGCTGCCCAGCATCTGGCGCACACCGGCCTCGGCCAAGGCGCCACTGCCAAAGGCAATCGCCTGGTCGGTGAGCGACAGCGCGTCGCGCATGGACCCGCGTGCGGCGCGCGACAGCAGGCGCAGGGCCTGGGGCTCGGCGGGCACGTTCTCGGCGGCCAGCACCTGGGCCAGATGTTCTTGCACCGTCTCGGGCGCCATGGGCCGCAGGTTGAACTGCAGGCAGCGGCTGA
>CAYZPX010000039.1:0-17369 GCA_964480105.1 uncultured Burkholderiaceae bacterium
CCGCCTGCGTGCAGGGCATGCGCTTCAAGCAAAGATGTGGGTAATGGGATGGGTTTTGGGAGGGCGTACATGGTGAAAGTCTGATCTTCTGCCAGGCCGATCTCGAAGGGGTTTCAGAGCCGCAGCTGATAGAAATGCTCCGCCCATCTCTGCTGGCACAACACCATGACGAAAACATCAGCGTTAATGAAACCGGCTACGTTTTTGTGAACTTTGGATTTCGTGCTGATTGAACAATGAATGTTGATCTAGAAAAATACCAATCAACTCAGGTGCTAATTTAAAGGAGTTAACGTGAACAAGAAATTAACGAGCACCAAAATCAGTGCAAGCCTTAGATACAACACAGAAACCAAGACAACATACCCACACATTCAGATTGAAAACACATCCATACCAGACTTTGACTTGGTTGGATTTGACATGGAAGGCACAACTGGAATTGATTGGCAGGTCGCAAAATCCAAGCTCAACAGCGAACTAAAACAAATAATCCAGGAGATGGGCGAGCTAACACAAAATAAATCCGACGAAATAAAAATTAAAAATAAATGTCTACGAGCTTTCTGTACATTATTTTTAAATTCTACTGCAAGGAATTTTAAAAAAAATTACAGAATAAGTTCAAAGAACGCAAATACGAACAGGAATGAACCCCCACCAAGCGAGCAATTTATTGAATTCCTTGAAAATTTTTTGCTAAAGAAAATTTTAAAAATCAGCAAGCAATGGGAAAATATTTCCATTGATACAAATAACGTTTCAACAGAAATTTTTGCAACTGAATTCGAAAAAATTACTTATAAAAAAGCAATCAAAGATATCGAATTCAGCACAACCAGAGAACGATGGACCACAGGCTGGTGGTTTGGTGACCTGATTAAAAAAATTGAGGATCTGGAGCAATTTAAACCCGAATTAACCGGTCTTGCCAGCAGCATTGGAGATATCGCTGAAAATTCCAGAAGCACCTCATCTGAAAAATCAGAGTTACTCAACAATGAAGATAAGCTTTTTTATGATCTATTCGCCAAAATAACACCCGATAATGAAGATGAGGATGACTTCGATAATTTAATGGATAATTATAATTTTGAAGAAAATTCAAAACGATTGGGCTGGAGTAAAGAAGTAGTTTCTGAATTCCAGGAGATCACCCTCATCGAAGTTAAATTACCACCAGTGTAATGACAATAAGACAAGAGACAAATATTGGCGTGCGTGGCCCGTATGACTTCATCCCATGGATGGAGGCACACCGCGACGAAGTCCCTTGGAAATTCCACCTGCAGCCCAAGCGGCACCATGTCCGCGTTTTTCTGGATGGGCTACATCCAGCCATCGCCATCACCGTGAGTACCCACGATTTGCGCGTCACCGTCGATCAAGACGGAGAAACCCTGGATACCCTGCTCTGGCTGGAAATGTCACCAGCGTGCCGTGGCAGCGCTTATGTCTGCACCTTGTGCGAACCCACATCCGCTAAGCGGTTTGCCAACTTAACCGAAATGCGGGAAGACCATTTGTATGCGCCCTTTCTCAACTGGTGCCAAAAGACGCTGGCACATGCCACCCATCTGGAGCTGCTGCACACACCTGGCGTGAGTGCAGCACGGTTGTTTAATATGAATTTACAAACAGGAGAAGATACAGAAACAGATATTTTTCACCCAACAACGTATAAATTCCAAAGGAAAACACGTAAATTGTTTACAAAAAATCCACATTAATATTTATTTTCAAAAATCTAAATTCATCAATTATTTACCTTGATTAAAAATGATTAACAACATAAATGACATAGCGCGCAACAATGGATTCTTGCGCCTACATAGAGAACTAAACAAATTCAACATTTTTCATGCAACCGGCATGAAGAACCAAGAAATAAAACACACACAATTCTTAGGCTACCTACTCGACCCCAATGAATCACATGGGCTCAAGGATGAATTTCTAATCAGATTCATACAATCACTACCAACACCTGAAAGGATGAAGGACAGTAACATCAACATACTAGATTTCAATTTAAGCTACGCCAGAATCACAAAAGAAAAAACCTTCTCCAAAAAACAAAGCAATCAAAAATCTAGCTCTCCAGAAAAAAACGAAAATCGCCTAGACCTACTCATTGAGATCCCAAGCCTAGAAAGCCCAGAGCAAATCTACACAATAGCAATAGAAAACAAAATCAGAGCAAAGTCCGGCGAAAATCAACTCGAAAACTACAAAAGCTCAATTAATCAATCATATGAAAAAGAAGTTCAAAAAACCTCACCAATACTACTCTACCTAAGCATAAACGAGGAAGAATTAAGCGACAACTCATGGACTCCAATTCTTTATTCTGAAACAATAATTCCAGCAATCAATAGCCTGATTGACGACCTTCACGAAACGCTTTCAGACTACATGATATTCATCCTGAAAGATTATATTCAATTCATAAACGAAGAAGGCGCATACGAATCAGAAAACAAACTAGAAGAAATTATTACAAATATTGGACCTGCAACAATAAATAGCATCAAAAATCTACTGGAAATAAAGCCAAAAGCCATCGAACAGCAACGACTAAGAACACGGTACGAGAAGGCACTAAACTACATCAAGAAATATGATGCAGATCCAAGGATAGCAATCTTAAAACACTTCAGAAATCAATTTATCCAAGGCAGCGGGGTTCACAATAAATACAAAGATTTCAGACTAGAAACCAGCAATCGAACCAGACTGAGGTTCTCCCTTCTCTCGGAGGATAACGGAAAAAAATTAGCCGCAATATGTCAGGAGCCCACCAAGCTTTGGCTTGAAAGCCAACAAAACCTAGCGTTCGAAATCACCCTCACCGAATCAGAAACCCAAGGAAATATAAATTTCCGTCTAAGCCTTTTTCTCGGCCCAACAGGAGTCAAATACAAGAAAAGAACCGAATTACTTCAAAAAATACGCCAAGTATTCAAAGAGCACCATAAGGACGTAAAAGTCAACATAGAAACCACAATCCGGGGTCATTTTGACTCCATCAAAAAAGGCGCCTACAAAGATTACAATAAAAATGACTTAACAGAAGAGCAAGCCAAAGAGTGGATAAATAAAACATTTGAAAAACTCCACCAAAGAGAAAGCGGTTTTATCAATGCACTAAATCATGAAATAACCCCGCTTCTAAATCTAGACAGCATCGAGATTAGCAATCAAATTTATTAAACTCCAAGATATCAATCCGGCACGTTTAAAACCTATCTCATTTAAAATTATTCAAAAATAGCGGCCCGGATCGACACCAAGCCGGTGCGGCTCAACATCAGCTTGCCGGCCCATCGGGTGCAACAGATCGACGCCTACGCCAGCGCCCACTATCTGACGCGCTCGGGCTTTCTGGCCAAGGCGGCGCAGCAGGCCATGCACGGGTGAGGTCCGAGGTTGCAGGGGGTAAACCACTCTTTTTTTAAGAGCTAACACCGCTGATATTCACTGGCCTCAAGCCACGTTTGACCATCAATCCCCCAGCCAGCGCGGCGGAACGCAGCACGGCGGATGTACGCCTTCTGTACCAACATCAGACCCCGTCCACGCCCCAAGGTACCGCCATGTCCGCCACTGCCTCGTCTTCCCGCTCCCGGTCGGCCCGTCTGGGGCTACGGGCCACGCCCGCGCAAGAGGCCGTGCTGCGCCGCGCGGCCGAGGTGTCGCGCAAATCGTTGACCGAGTTCATTCTGGACAGCGCCTGCACGGCCGCCGAGCAGACCTTGCTGGACCAACGGCGGTTCATGGTGAGCGGAGACCAGTTCCAGGCCCTGATGGACCTGCTGGACCAGCCCGAGCAGCCCAACGAGGGGCTGCGCGACCTGTTCTCGCGCAAGGCGCCCTGGGACGCGGCATGAGCCTGCGCGGCCCCGAAGCGCTGGCCCCGCAGCACCGGCTGGAGGGCTTTGACTGCGGCAAACCCACACTGAACGATTGGCTGCTGCACCATGCCCGGCAAGCGCAGGGGAGCGGCTCCGCCAAGACTTTCGTGGTGAGCGAGGACGACCGGGTCACCGCTTATTTCAGTCTGACGGTGGGGCAGATCGACGCGCTGGAAGCACCCGAACGGATTCGCAAAGGGATGGGGCTGTACCCGGTTTCTGTGGTGATCCTGGCGCGACTGGCCGTATCGCAGCAAGATCAGGGGCGCGGCATGGGCTGTGGCTTGCTGCAAGACGCCATCCGTCGCACGATGCTCGTGGCCGAACAAGCGGGCATCCAGGTGCTGCTGACCCACCCCATTGACGCAGAGGCAGCGGCTTTCTACACCCGCTTCGGCTTCATCGCCTCGCCGCTGCGCGAGGCGCAGTTGCTGCTGCTCCTGAAAGACGCCCGGCGCTGGGTACGGTGAAGTAGGCAGCCGATCGGATCGCTCTCTTTTTAAGAGCTATTACCGACCGTATCTATTGGCCTCAAGCCATTTTTGACAAAAAATCACCATGTTGAAGACCTCTTTCTGGAAGACCCCTCTTTTGGCCTTGTGCATCGGCCTGAGTAGCACCCAAGCCCTGGCCGATGCAGCGGCCCCTACGGCGACGGTGCCCTTGCAAACGATTGCGGCGCTGGAGGTGCCCCGCTACATGGGCACCTGGTACGAAATTGCCAAGTTCCCGAACTGGTTCCAGAAAAAGTGCGTCGGGGCCACCCGGGCCGAATACCGCCAGTTGCCAGACGGGGGCATTGAGGTCATCAACCGCTGCCGCCTGGACAACGGGGAGATGAACGAAGCCATCGGCAAGGGCCGCCAAGTGGGGCCTGCTCATTCGTCCAAGCTGAAGGTGCGTTTTGCCCCGGATTGGCTGGCGTTCCTACCCACGGTCTGGGGTGACTATTGGGTCATCGACCTGGACGCTGACTACCAGCTGGTGGCTGTGAGCGAACCCCAGCGGGAGTACCTGTGGGTGCTTTCCCGAACGCCGCAGGTCGATCCCCAGCGCTACCAGGCCCTGCTGCAGCGGCTCTCGCAGCAAGGCTTTGACGTGCGCAAGCTGGAGCCAACCCGGCAAGATTGACCCCAGCTCGCTTCAGGCCGCCCTGGTCTTGGTGCCGCCAGTGCGCCCCAGGGGAAACGCGTCCTAGCCCGGCACGCCCTGCTGTGCCCAGCGCTGCAGGGCGCCCAGGTCGTGCAGCTCCAGCCGGCCCGTGGCCACGTTCAGCACGCTCAGGCGCTCCAGGCGCTTGAGCTGTTCGTTGATGCGCTGGCGCGAGGCGCCCAGCATCTGCGCCAGCTCGTGCTGTGCCAGACGCAGGGTGATGGCCACGTCGCTGCCGGTGGCGGCGCCCTGCGATTGCGCCAGCTGCCACAGCTGCTTGGCCAGGCGCTGGCCCAGGTCCAGGGTCTTGAGGTCTTGCACCTGTTCCAACAGGCGGTGGGTACGCTGCGCGCCCAGCTTGAGCAGCGCCGGGTACAGCGCCGGATGTTCGGCCAGCAGTTGCCGGAAATCGCCCGGCGCCAGCCGCAGTACCGTGGTGGGGCCAATGGCAAACATGTCGTGCGGCGGCGGGCCGCCTTCGAGCACCGCACTCTCGCCAAACCAGGCGCCAGCGGGAACGATGTCCAGCGTGCTGCGCTTGCCCGCCAGGGGCGCACTGCACAGGCGCAAGGCCCCGCGCGCGCAGCCCAGCCAGGGCATGGCGGCATCGCTGCAACGCAGCACCGGCTCGCCGTCGGCGTGGCGAACCACCCAGGCCAGCCGCAGGATGTCGTGCCGCAAAGCAGCGGGCAGCGCCGCAAACCAGGGGCTGGCGTGGATGGCCTGGCGTTCGGACCAGTCGAGCTTGGCGTCTTCCATGGCGGGGGCTTCGTTCTGGTGGTCTGACAAAGGCGGGGGGCAGCGGCGCAGCGCCGATCAGCTGTCGGCGGTGAAGCCAATGCTCTTGACGATGGGGCCCCAGCGCTTGAGGTCGGCCTGCAGCGCGGCAGCCAGCTGCTCGGGCGTGGAAGGCGCAGCTTCCATCGCAAAACTGTCCAGGGTCTGGACCACGTCGGGCGACTTGAGGGCGTTGTGCAGCGCGGCGTTCAGGCGCTTGACAGTGTCAGGCGATGCCTTGGCGGGCATAAAGAAGCCATACCACTCAGAGAACACCAGGTCCTTGAAGCCTTGCTCGGCCAGCGTGGGCACGTTGGGCGTGAAGCGGGTGCGCTTGGCGCCGGAGGTGGCCAGCAGGCGGATCTTGCCGTCCTTGAGGTAGGTCGAGAACGAACCCAGCGGCGTGCACAGGGCGCTCATGGTGCCGCCCAGCATGTCCTGGATGGCGGGTGCGGCGCCGCGGTAGCCCACGTGGGTGAGCTCCACACCGGCAGCACGACCCAGCATCTCGACCACAAAGTGCAAGGTCGAACCGGTGGAGGGCGAGGCCATGCTGGCCTTGCTGGGGTTGGCCTTGTACCAGGCCATCAGGTCATTGATGGTCTTGACCGACTCGGGCACGCCCGGGCCCACGCCGATGGCGTAGTCGTACAGCACGCCCATCGACACCGGGGTCAGGTCGGCCACGGGGTCGTAGGGCAGCTTTTTGTAGGTGTGGGGGAACACGCCCAGCATGGACATGGGCGTCAGCAGCAGGTTGCTGCCATCGGGGGCCATGCCCTTGACGGAACTCACGGCCAGCTGGCCACCGGCGCCCGTCTTGTTCTCGACGATGGCAGCGCGGGCGTAGCCGGACTTGGCGAGCAGGTCACCGACCTTGCGGGCCAGCACATCGGGGTTGCTGCCGGCGGGAAAGCCGTTGACGATGCGTACGGTATCAAGCGCCTGGGCGCCAGCGTTGCGGCCAAGGCCGGCGAGCAGCGCACTGGCGCCAGCGGCTTGCATCAAATGGCGACGGGACAGTTGCATGGGGGTCTCCTGTGAATGAAAGAAGGGAGCCAAAGGCGCTTACTTGCCGTACTGCTGGCGCAGCGCCTGCTTGTTGAGCTTGCCGACCGAAGTCTTGGGCAGCGCGGGCACGAAGGTGATGTGCTCGGGCACCATCCACTTGGGGAAGCGGCCCAGCAAATGCGCGCGGATGGCCTCCGCCGTGGCCTCGGTGCCGGGTTGGAGGGCCACCAGCGCCAGCGGGCGCTCGCCCCAGTGGGCGTCGGGCACGGCGATCACGCCGGCTTCGAGCACGGCGGGGTGGTCGCACAGGGCTTTTTCCATGTCCACCGAGCTGATCCACTCGCCGCCGGACTTGACCAGGTCTTTGAGGCGGTCCACCAGGCGCATATAGCCGTTGGGCTCGAACACCACGATGTCCCCCGTCTTCAGCCAGCCGTCCTCGGTCGTCGCGGAAATCGGCGCAGGGTGGCCGATGTAGGCGCCCGTCACCCAGGGGCCGCGCACCTGCAACTCGCCCATGGCCTGGCCGTCCCAGGGCAGCACCTGGCCGTCGGGGTTGACATGGCGCATCTCGACCAGCGAGGCCGGAATGCCGCCGCTGCTGCGGGCGGCCATGAGGGTGTCGGCGTCGGCACCGTCCAGCTCGGGGCGCAGCCAGGCCAGGCTGCCCATGGGCGAGCATTCGGTCATGCCCCAGCCGGTCTGCATGGTGATGCCCAGGCGGTCGAAGCGGCGGAACATCTCGGGCGGCGGCGCGGAGCCACCGGAATGCACGACGAGCTGGGGCACAAACTGCCAGCGGTCCGGCTGCGCCTCGATGGTGGAGAGCACGTCGGTCCAGATCGTGGGCACGCCCAGGGTGATGGTCACGCGCTCGGTGGCCAGCAGGTCCACGATTTCGGTGCTGCTGGGGCGCGGGCCACTCAGCACCAGGCGCATGCCCAGCATCACCGCCGAATACGGCGCGCACCAGGCGTTGACGTGGAACATCGGCGTCAGCGGCAGCAGCGTGCCCCGGCCGGAGAAATTCAGTGCGTCCGGAATGGCCGAGGCCAGCGCGTGCAGCATCACCGAGCGGTGCGAATACACCACGCCCTTGGGGTGGCCGGTGGTGCCCGAGGTGTAGCAGATCGACACCGGCGCGTTCTCGTCGATGGGGTGGTCGGGCCAGTCGGCCAGGGGCGCGGTGCCGGCCAGCAGTTCGTGCCAGGCCAGGCGGCCGGCTTCGTGCGGGCTGGCGGCAGATTCGGAGCCGCCCAGGCGGTGCACCACCACCAGCGGCACCTGCACATGCTTTTCCACCTCGGCCCACAGGGGCAGCAGGTCGTCGTCGATCAGCACGGCGGCATCGCCGGCGTCGGCCACGATGTAGGCGATTTCCTCGGCCGACAGGCGGGGGTTCAGGGTGTGCAGCACCGCGTCGATGCCGGGCACGGCGTAGTAAGCCGTCAGGTGGGCGGCGTGGTTCCACATCAGCGTGGCCACGCGCATGCCGGGCTGGATGCCCTGGGCCTGCAGCGCGGCGGCCAGGCGGCGGGCGTCCTCGCCAATCTGGCCGTAGCTGCTGCGCACCAGGCGCTGTGGGCCATAGCGGCTGACCACCTCCACGGTGGGGAACAGGCGTTCGGCCCGGCGCATGGTGTCGGTGATGCGCAGGGGCCGGTTCATCATGGTCCGGGGAACGGGCTGGGCGGCATGCTGGCGGCGCAGGGCTTCAAGGGCAGTGGACATGGCGTGCAGGAAAACAGGACCGGAGCCAGCCCGGGCAGGCAGGCCGTAATTCGTCAAGAAAGCTTGACGTGCCGGGATTGTTCGACGCCAGGACCAGGATGTCAAGCCATCTTGACGGATTTGAAGATCAGGGTTTTCCCGGGGACTCCACGGCCGGCGCGGCACCGCCGGCTTCGTCCGCCGACCAGGCCCGGGCCAGGATGCGCTTGAGGGCGGCCAGGTCCTCCGTGCCGATCTGGGCGGCCAGCTCGGCCTCGATGGTCTGCAGCTCGCGCACGGCGGAATCGGACATGGCCCAGCCCTTCTGCGTGAAACGCAAGAGCTTCACCCGGCCATCGCTTTCGCTGGGCACGAATTCCACCAAACCCATGGCCGCCGCCTCATTGGCGAGCTGGTGCACGGCCTGGCGCGAGACTGCCAGGCGCCGGGCCAGCTCCGACAGGCCCAGCGGCCGGCCCTTGGCCAGGTGCGCGAACATCCGGGCCATGGCATCGGTCACCTCGCCATAGCCGTTGCGGGCTGCCCGTTCGACCAGGCGGGTGTTCATCCATTGCGAACGGGTCAGCAGCAGTTGGTGGAGCACAGGGGCAGCGTCTTGCATGGGCGGATTCTGCCTGTTTTATTTGTCAATCAAACTTGACAATAAGGCGACATCCTCGCCAAAATTCCGGCCGAGCGACTTTCCACCATGCCCTTTGTTGCAGGACACCCGATGACCTCCATGCCCCGCCCCTTCTTCACCCCCGAGCACGAAGCCTTCCGCGACCAGGTGCGCCGTTTCTGCGAAAACGAGATCGCCCCCTTCCACGCCGAGTGGGAGCAGGCGCATGGCGTGCCGCTGTCGCTGTGGAAAAAGGCCGGCGACAACGGCCTGCTGTGCTGCTGGCTGCCCGAGTCGCTGGGCGGTCCCGGCGCGGACCTGCTGTTCGACACCATCGTGGCCGAGGAGCTGTGCCGCATTGGCGCCACCGGCCCAGGCTTCAACCTGCATTCCATGGTGGTGGCCCCCTACATCGCGCACTACGGCCAGCCCAGCGTGCAGCAGAAGGTGCTGCCCCCCATGGTGAGCGGCGACTGGGTGGGCGCGATTGCCATGACCGAGCCCGGCGCTGGCAGCGACCTGGCCGGCATCCGCACCCGCGCCGAGCGCGATGGGGACGACTGGGTGATCAGCGGCCAGAAAACCTTCATCACCAACGGCCAGAACGCCCAGGTGATGGTGGTGGCCGCCAAGACCGATCCGGCCCTGGGCGCGCGCGGCGTGTCCATGTTCGTGGTCACCGCCGACATGCCCGGCTTCTCGCGCGGGCGCAACCTGCACAAGATCGGCCAGCATGCGCAAGACACGGCCGAGCTGTTCTTCGACAAGGTCCGCGTGCCCGCCGACCACCTGCTGGGCGAAGTGAACCAGGGCTTCAAGTACATGATGCGCGAGCTGCCGCAGGAACGCCTGCAGATCTCCATCAACTGCCAGGCCCGCGCCGAATCGGCTTTTGAATGGACCCAGGCTTACGTGAAGGAGCGCAAGGCCTTCGGCAAGCGCGTGGCCGACTTCCAGAACACCCGCTTCAAGCTGGCCGGCCTGTGGGCCGAGCTGCAGGCAGGCCGGGCGTTTTGCGACCACCTGCTGCAGCGCCACCTGGCGGGCGAGCTGGACTCGGTCAGCGCCTCGGCCGGCAAGCTCTGGCACTCCGAGCTGCTGGACCGCGTGACCGACGAATGCGTGCAGCTGCACGGCGGCTACGGCTACATGCAGGAATACCCGATTGCCCGCGCCTACGCCGATGCCCGCATCGAGCGCATCTACGCCGGCACCTCGGAAATCATGAAGGAAATCATCGCGCGCCAGGTCTGCGACGAGTGAGATTGCCCGTCGGGTAGTTTCAAGTGCCCCTCTTGATGTGCAGCAAGCTTTCTACCCCTCGGGACGGACCCGCCCCATGCAGAATGTCGGGCTTCACACGTCCCAAAATCAGGAGATCTATGTACAAGCATTTGTTCGTGCCCGTGGACGGCTCGGAACGGTCCCACCGTGCCATGGATGGCAGCATTGCCCTGGCCAAACAGCTCGGCGCAAAAATTACAGGCTTCGTGGTGGAGCCCGATCTGCCGATCAACACCATGAGCGGCGACGCTGCCGCATCGGCCGAGCGCATGAAAGCCCACGAGGCCAAAAACCTGGCGCACGCAAGCGCCCTGTTGGGGCAGTTTGAACAACGTGCGCAAGAGGCAGGCATCACTTTCAGCGGCCTGTCGGTCACGGCCTACGCCGTGGACCACGCCATCATGGAAGAAGCCGAGAAAGCCGGCTGCGACATGATCGTCATGGTCACGCACGGCCGGGGCAAGGTTGGAGAATTCCTGTTCGGCTCCCACACGCAAAAGATCGTCGCCCGCAGCAAACTGCCGGTGCTGGTGCTGCACTGAGCGACAGCCGCTTCCGCCCCAAGCAGGGCTAAGGGCGTTACTGGTAGTGGTAACGACAGGCAATCACGACCAGAGCCTGATCGTCCACGCAGTAAACCAGCCGGTGGGTGTCGTCGATGCGGCGCGACCAGAAGCCCGAGAGGTTTTCCTTGAGAGGTTCTGGTTTGCCAATGCCCTCGAATGGGTGGCGCAGGCAGTCCTTGAGCAGGGCATTGATGCGCTTGAGGGTCTTGCGGTCCTGGCCTTGCCAGTATTCGTAATCTTCCCAAGCCGCCAGGGTCCAGGTCAGCTTGGATCGCTTTTCTTCAATCGGCACCGACCAAGTCCCTCTGCGTCACCTGTCCCTGGCGGTACTGCTCGATGGAGCGTGCCAAATGGGCCGCGTTCGCAGGGGATTTGAGCAGATGGACGGTCTCCATCAGGCTGTTGAAAGTGTCTAGCGACATCACCACGGCATCGGGTGCATCCCGGCGCGCGATGACGGTGTAGTCCGCATCGTCAATGACCTGATCAATCACGTTTTTGAGGCTGTTGCGTGCCTCCGAGAAATTCACCACGCGCATAAGGTTGGCCCTTGTTGAGTTGTGCTGTTTGCAGTACAAGTCTAAGGCGTGAGCTGCACGCTTGCAAGGCAAGTGCCGATGAGTGCCAGGTGGCGCCCCATCCGCCACGACTGCCCGGGGCGAGCTTTTTTTACGGCATGCCCCCCCGCCATGCACACCGACCGCCCTGCCCCGAGCTTTGCATCCCCCTCCACCGAGCCGGCAGCCTGAACCCCGCGCTGGTCAGCGCCCAGGTCACCCGTGGGATGGCCGCGCTGCTGGCGCACAGCCCCACCCCGCTCCCCCTGCCCGCCATCGAAGCCCGCTTCAAAGGCCGCGGCCCCTGGAAAAAGGGCCTGCCCACCCTGCTCCAGGCCCTCGAAGCCCTGGGCCGCGCGCGGGCCGTCCCCACCGAGTCCGGCCCCGCCTGGCGCGGTCTGGGGGCGTTAAGCGACAAAAACCCGCGCTGCGACAATCCCCCGCATGACCGCCCCCGCCCTGCCCCGCAAAAAGCTGCCGATCGGCATCCAGACCTTCCGCGAAATCCGGGAAGAGGGCTATTACTACGTGGACAAGACGCCGCTGGCGCTGCGGCTGATTGACGAAGGCAAGTACTACTTTTTGAGCCGCCCGCGCCGCTTTGGCAAAAGCCTGCTGATCGACACGCTGGCCGAGCTGTTCAACGGCCAGGTCTTTTTGTTCGAGTTCAAGGTCGTCGAGCTCGTGCCCGAGGGCCGGGCGCTGCAGCAGCTGATCGACAAGGGCTACACCGACAAGTACCGCGCCCGGGGCGAGCCCATCCACCTGGTGGGCGTGGAGTTCAGCAAAGACCAGCGCAGCGTGGTCGGATTTGCGGTTGAAATACTCCTAATTCAATAGCTAGTACCGCTGGATTCCATTGGCCTGGTGCCCGATTTGACCTCAAATTTCCGCCCGCCATATTCATTCCGCTCATGGCGTGTATGCCGCCTTTTCTATTGATGCATACGCCCGGTATCCCTATCGTTGCGCCCCATTGAAGCAACCCGGCACACCAGGAGACAAGGCCATGAGCGACCAAAGCACCAAAAACACCCGCACCATCCAGCGCATTGCTGTCATCGGCGGCGGCATCGGCGGACTGACCTTCGCAATTGCGATGCGCCAGCACGGCATCGAGGTGGACATTTACGAGCAGACGCAAGAGCTGCGCGAAGTGGGGGCGGCCGTGGCCTTGTCGGCCAATGCCACGCGGTTTTTCTACCACCACTGGGGCATGGCCGAGCAGTTTGAGGCGGCGGCCTTCGAGGTCTCCGCGCTGATCTACCGCGACGGCAAGACGGGCCGCGAAATCGGCCGCCATGCCGCTGGCCAGAGCTACCGCGATCTGTTTGGCGGGCCCTACCTGGGCATCCACCGGGCGGAGCTGCAGCGCATCTTGTGCGCCAAGGTCGGCATGGACCGCATCCACCTGGGCAAGCGGCTGGCTCAGATCGACGACAGCGGCGAGCAGGTGGTGCTGCACTTCCAGGACGGCAGCCGGGCCGAGGCCGACATCGTCATTGGCGCCGACGGCACCCGCTCCGCCGTGCGCAACTGGATGCTGGGCTACGAGGACTACGTCTATGCCGGCTACACCGCCTTCCGCGGCATCGTGCCCATCGACAAGATGCCCAGCATGCCCGATCCCACCGCCATCCAGTTCTGGATGGGCGAGTCCGGCCACTGCCTGCACTACCCCATTGGTGGCGATCGCAAGGGCGACATCAACTTCTTCCTGGTCGAGCGCACACCCACCACCTGGCCGCTGCGCAAATCCATCCAGCACGCGGACGACGGCGAGCAGCTGCGCATGTTCAAGGACTGGCACCCCGCCCTGGTAGAGATGATTGCCAGCAACACGCTCAAGACCGGGAACGAGCGCTGGGGCATGGTTTACCGCATGCCGCTGGGCCGCTGGAGCAAGGGCCGGGTCACGCTGATGGGCGATGCCGCGCACGCCCTGGTGCCGCACCATGGCCAGGGCGCCAACCAGTCGATTGAAGACGCTGTGGTGCTGGCCGACTGCATCGCCGCCTCGGGCTCTGCGCCCATTGCCGAGACCTTTGAGCGCTACGAACGCCTGCGCCGGGGCCGCGCGCGCAAGGTGACCTATGCGTCCGTCACCACGGGCGACATGCTGCACCTGCCCCCGGGCGAGCTGCGCGACCAGCGCGATGCCCGCCTGGCCTCGCACGACGCCATGCTGCACCACCTGGGCTGGATCCACGGCTTTGACGCCAGCAACTTCAACGAGCCCGACGAGCGCCAGGGCGGCACCTGGCTGTGATGCCGCAGCTCTCCAATTTGATAGCTAGTACCGCTGGAGTCCATTGGCTTAGGCCCAGATTTCATTCAAAAGACATTCGGGCGTCACGCCGCCGTCACCCCGGAACCCTAGGCTTGTGGTTTTTCCACTGACCTTGGGTTTTTGAATGATCCGTACCCCTGTCCTTGCCAAACTGGTTCTTGCCATGAGCGCCGCCTTCAGCCTTGCCGCCTGTGGCGGTGACGATGCCCCCACCTGGCCGCCTGAGCGCGCCGTGATCGCGCACCGCGGTGCTTCCGCGCTGCGCCCAGAGCACACGCTGGCCGCCTACCAAAAGGCCATCGATGACGGCGCCGACATCATCGAACCCGATCTGGTCATCACCAAGGACGGCGTGCTGGTCGCTCGCCACGAAAACGCCATCGCCATCCTGAACGCCGACGGATCGGTGCGCGAAGCGACCACCAACGTGATGGACCGCCCCGAATTCGCCAGCCGCAAGACCACCAAGGTGATCGATGGCCAGTCCATCACCGGCTGGTTCACCGAGGACTTCACGCTGGCCGAGCTGAAGACCCTGCGCGCGCGCGAGCGCATCCCGGCCATCCGCCCGGCCAACACCCAATTCAACGACCAGTTCGAGGTGCCCACGCTGCAGGAAATCATCGACCTGGCCAAGGCCCAGTCCGCAGCCAAGGGCCGCACCATCGGCATCGAGCCCGAGACCAAGCACCCCAGCTACTTCCAGTCCATCGGCCTGCCGCTGGAAAAGCCGCTGCTGGCCACGCTGGAGAAGAACGGCTGGAATCACAAGGACGCCCCGGTGATCGTGCAGTCCTTTGAAGTCACCAACCTCAAGGACCTGAGCAAGCTCACCACCGTGCGTCTGGCGCAGCTGGTCAGCACGGGCCGCCCCTATGACTTCGTGGCACAGGGCATCAGCAAGACCTACGCCGACCTGATCACCCCCGCCGGTCTGAAGGAAATTGCCACCTACGCCCATGCCGTGGCGCCGTACAAGGAGCTGATCATTCCCTTCGTGCGCGATGCTGCCGGCACGGCCACCGGCCTGGGCCAGCCCACCGAGCTGGTCAAAAACGCCAAGGCCGCCGGCCTGAAGGTGCACACCTGGACCTTCCGCCCGGAAAACAGCTTCCTGCCCGCCTCGCTCAAGGGCAGCCCGGCCAGCGACGCCACCGTGCGTGGCAACAGCGTGGCCGAGATCCAGGCCTACCTGAAGACCGGCCTGGACGCCTTCTTCACCGACGACTCCGCCGTGGGCCGCCAGGCGGTGGACACCTTCAAGCCCTGAGTCCAGACGGGGTGCCCTGCCGCCACCGTAGGCTCACGGTGGCGGAGCGACCCGCCAGGCGGGTCAAAAACTCCTGAATCCATAGCAATAGGCGCTTGATGGACAAGGGCTGCAGGCCTCAAACGCTCTGCACCGCAAATCCGACCACGCTGCGCTGGTCTTTGCTGAACTCCACGCCCACCAGGTGGATGGGCTCGCCCCGGGCGCGGTACTTGTCGGCATAGCCCCGGTCGATCAGCTGCTGCAGCGCCCGGCCTTCGGGCACCAGCTCCACCACTTTGAACTCGAACAGAAACACCTGGCTGTTGAACAGCACCGCCATGTCGATGCGGCCTTTGTTCGTGGTGTCTTCCACGCGAATGTCCAGGCCGAGGCTGGCGAAGTAGGCGTAGAACACGCTGGCGTAGTAGCCCTCGAACTGGGCGATGGGGTTGTTGCGGTACCAATCGTGCGGGATGCTGGCAAAGAAGGCGGTGAACAGCGCTTGCAGTCCGGCAAAGTCCGAGGCTTGCAGCAAGCGGTAGAGCTGGCTGACCTGGGGACCCGGAATGGACGGGTTGCCGCTCAGGCGCTGCAGCAGGCATTCATTCAGGCTGGATTGGACTTCCAGATTGGGGTACTTGAGCGTGTATTCCGCCCGCCCCGGGATGCGCCAGACGCTGCCCACCGTCAGGTAGCCGGTCTGGAACAGCAGCGCCTCGGTGGCGATCAGGTCCACGTCGAACGTGCTGAGCAGGCTTTCCTGGGCCAGCATGCCCTGCAACTGGGGCACAAAGGTGCCGCGCTGGGTGAGCACGTCGATCAGGAAGGTGGGCGTGCCGGTCTCGAACCAGTAGGGGTGGAACTGGCGCTCCTGGAACAGCAGCAGCAGGTCAAAGGGGTTGTAGACGCTTTGGCCGGTCCAGTTGTAGCCGTTGTACCAGCGGCGGATGTCCTCGCGATCCAGCCCGGGCAGCTCGGGGGCGAAGACCGTGTCCACATCCGCATCGGTGTAGCCGCAGATCGCGCTGAATTCGGGCGATACCGTGATGTCGCGCAGGTTGTTCAGCCCCGAGAACAAACTCACCTTGCTGAACTTGGACACGCCCGTGAGCATGGCAAAGCGCAGGTGCGCATCTTCGTCCTTGATGACGGAGTACAGGTTGCGCAAGCCATCGCGCATCTGGCGGGCCGTGTCCGGGGCGGTGACGTTGTCCAGGATGGGCTTGTCGTACTCATCGACCAACACCACCACGCGCTGGCCCGACTGCGCGTGCGCCCGCTGGATCAGCTGGCCGAACAGCCCGGGAATGTCCTGGCCCTCGGGCACGGGCAGTTGCAGGCGCTGGTAGTTCTCGATCAGCAGCAGGCGGATGCGGGTGTCCAGCGCCTCGCGGCTGGCCAGCACGCCCTTGCCAAAGCTGATGCGGACGACAGGGTATTTTTGTGACCAATCCCAATGACTTTCGGCATACAGCCCGTCAAACAGCGCCCGGTGGCCCGCGAACAGCTCGGCCAAGGTGTCGATCAGCAGGCTTTTGCCAAAGCGGCGCGGGCGGCTGAGAAAGTAGTACTTGCCTTCGTCGATCAACCGCAGCGCCAGCGGCGTCTTGTCCACGTAGTAATAGCGCTCTTCGCGAATTTCGCGAAAGGTCTGGATACCAATCGGCAGCTTTTTGCGCGGGAGGGTGGAGGCAGGGTGGGTCATGCGGGCAATTGTCGCAGTGCGGCCCGCACGGCCCCTGCGACAATCGCCCGCATGAATTCCACCGCCTTCGCCCCCCTTCAGAACGACACCTTCCTGCGTGCCTGCCGCCGCCAGGCCACCGACTACACCCCCCTGTGGCTGATGCGCCAGGCCGGCCGCTACCTGCCGGAATACAAGGCCACGCGCGCCCAGGCCGGCAGCTTCATGGGGCTGGCCACCAATGTCGATTACGCCACCGAGGTCACGCTGCAGCCGCTGGAGCGCTTTCCGCTGGATGCGGCCATCTTGTTCAGCGACATCCTCACCGTGCCCGACGCCATGGGCCTGGGCCTGAGCTTTGCCGAAGGCGAAGGCCCGCGCTTTGCCCAGGTGGTGCGCGACGAGGCCGCCGTTGAAAAGCTCGCCGTGCCGGACATGGACAAGCTGCGCTATGTGTTCGACGCCGTCACCAGCATCCGCCGCGCGCTGAACGGGCGCGTGCCGCTGATCGGCTTCTCGGGCAGCCCCTGGACGCTGGCCTGCTACATGG
>CAYZPX010000040.1:0-16906 GCA_964480105.1 uncultured Burkholderiaceae bacterium
CGGTGGAGCGCGGGTTGTGGCTGGTGGCCTTCTGCTCGATGCTGATCGCGGGCGAGAGGCCCTCGATCCAGTCCACATCGGGCTTGTCCAGCCGGCCCAAAAATTGCCGTGCGTAGGCCGAGAGGCTTTCCACATAGCGGCGCTGGCCCTCGGCGTACAGCGTGTCAAAGGCCAGGCTGGACTTGCCCGAGCCCGACAGCCCGGTCACCACCACCAGTTGGTTGCGGGGGATGTCCAGGTCAATGTTTTTGAGATTGTGCGTGCGCGCCCCGCGAATGCGGATGACGCCGCCCTGCGCCAGCGCAGCGCCAAGGTAGCGGCCCGGTTCTGGTGCGGGCGGACCGTCAGGCGCGGGGTCGGTCACGGCATGGGGCTGAACGGAGGCAATCGGCATGGCAAGGACAGGCGGCGGCAAACGCGAAACCGGTCATCATAGACAAGCCAGCCCCGACGCCGAGCCACCCCGACAGGCTTGACCCCAAGGGCACAGGCCCATCCCAGGGCAGCGGCGGGATCGCGGACAATCATTGCCTTTTGACCGCCTGTGCAGGCGCTCCCCTTTCGACTCCCGACGCCTTTGACCGTGCCCTCCACCGCCGCCCCCGCCGCCGAACGCCCCGCCCACGCCATGACGCCGCTGGAACGCCGCTCCAGTGTGTCGCTGGCGCTGATTTTTGCCCTGCGCATGCTGGGGCTGTTCCTGGTCTTGCCCGTGTTTGCGCTCGAAGCCCGCAAGTACCCGGGTGGTGACGACCCCGCGTGGGTCGGTCTGGCGCTGGGGGTGTACGGCCTGACGCAGGCGGTGCTGCAACTGCCGCTGGGCATGGCCTCGGACCGGTTTGGGCGCAAGCGGGTGATCGTGCTCGGCCTGCTGGTCTTTGCGGCGGGCAGCTTTCTGGCGGCGGCGGCCGACTCGGTCACCGGGCTGCTGGTGGGCCGGGCGCTGCAGGGCTCCGGCGCCGTCTCTGCGGCTGTGACCGCGTTGCTGGCCGACCAAACGCGGGATGAAGTCCGCACCAAGGCCATGGCCCTGGTGGGCGCCAGCATTGGCCTGATGTTTGCCCTGGCCCTGGTGGCCGCACCCTGGCTGAGCGGCCACATGGGCCTGGGCGGGCTGTTTGGCCTGACGGGTGTGTTGGCGCTGGCCGGCGTGGCCATCGTGCTGTGGATGGTGCCGCCCGAGCCGGTGCAGCCTGTCGCCGTAGCGCGGGGCGGGCTGTCCCAGGTCTGGCGCCATGCCGACCTGCTGCGCCTGAACCTGGGGGTGTTCGTGCTGCACACCGTGCAACTGGCCATGTGGGTCGCCGTGCCAGCGCTGCTGGTGCAGGCCGGCCTGCCCAAGGACCACCACTGGCAGGCTTACCTGCCGGCGGTGGTGCTGTCATTTTTGCTGATGGGCGGCCTATTCGCGCTGGAGCGGCGGGGCCACCTGCGCACGGCGCTGCGCGTGGCCATCGGGCTGGTGCTGCTGGTGCAGCTCACGCTGGCGGTGCTGTCCAGCCAGACCGACAGCCCGGCCATCTGGGGCCTGGGCCTGCTGCTGTTCCTGTTTTTCTGCGGCTTCAATGCGCTGGAGGCGACCCAGCCCAGCCTGGTCTCGCGCATGGCCACACCGGCGCTGCGCGGCGCGGCCCTGGGCACCTACAACACCCTGCAATCGATCGGCCTGTTCACCGGCGGTGCGCTGGGCGGAGTCTTGCTGAAATGGGTGGGGATGCCAGGCCTGTTTGCCACCACCGCCGCCCTGACCGCCCTGTGGCTGGTGCTGAGCTGGCCGCTGCGCCCGGTGGGGCGCGAGGCCGGCGGCGGGCACTGAAAACGGTCGTCCCAAAGACACCGAATTCCGAGTTTCTCTCGACATCGGCCCTACCCGGCCATGCGGCACAATGCAACGTTTGCGCGGGTAGCCCGCGCGGTTTTTCAAGGCAGAACGCATGGCATCCGTCAACAAAGTCATCCTCGTCGGCAACCTGGGCCGCGACCCTGAAATGCGCACCTTCCCCAACGGGGACCAAGTGGCCAACGTCACCATCGCCACCACCGACCGCTGGCGCGACAAACAAACCGGCGAGAACAAGGAAGCCACCGAGTGGCACCGTGTGGTTTTCAGCGGCCGCCTGGCCGAGATCGTGGGCCAGTACCTGCGCAAGGGCTCACAGGTCTATGTGGAAGGCAGCCTGCGCACCCGCAAATGGACCGACCAGAGCGGTGTCGAAAAGTACAGCACCGAAATCCGCGCCGACTCCATGCAGATGCTGGGTAGCCGCCAAGGCATGGGCGGCCCCGGCATGGGAGGTGGCCAGGGCGGCGGCATGCAGCAAGGCAGTGGTGGGATGCAGGGGGACGACGGCTACTTTGGTGATGCCGGCGGCGGTTACGACAACCCCGCCCCCCGCCGCGCTGCGCCCGCACCGGCCATGGCCCCCCGCGCACCGATGGCGCCGCGCCCTGCCCCCATGCCCGCCCCCGCCCCGATGGCCGCCCCCGCACCGCGCGCCTCGTCGGGCTTTGACGACATGGACGACGACATCCCTTTCTGAACCCTTTGAAGGCGCCCAGCCTCGGCACCCACGCCGCGAAGATGCTCCCAAATCAGGAGCATGTACCGCTGGATTCTATTGGCCTCAGGCCCATTTTGACCCTCAATCCTGCGGATTGACCGCCGCAATCACCCCGCCGCCCAGACACACCTCGCCGTCATAAAGCACCGCGCTCTGGCCGGGGGTGACCGCCCACTGCGCCTCGGGGAAGTCCAGGCGGAAATGCGCCGCATCCGGATGGCTCAAGGTGCAGGCAGCATCCTGCTGGCGGTAGCGGGTCTTGGCGGCGTAGTCCCCGGCTGGCGGGGGGCTGCCGGCCACCCAGCTGGCATCCTGGGCGTCCAGCCGGTGCGATTGCAGCCAGGGGTGGTCGTGGCCCTGCACCACGACCAGCGCGTTCTTCTCCAGGTCCTTGCGAGCGACGAACCAGGGCTGGTGCTCGCCGCCGCCACGCTGGGCGCCTTTTTCCTTGACGCCGCCAATCCCCAAACCCTGGCGCTGGCCCAGGGTGTAGAAGCTCAGGCCCACATGCTGGCCCAGCTTGCGACCGCGCTCGTCCAGGATGGGGCCGGGCGCGTGGGAGATGTAGCGGTTCAGAAACTCGCGGAAGGGCCGCTCGCCAATGAAGCAGATGCCGGTCGAGTCCTTCTTTTTGGCATTGGGCAGGCCAATCTCGGCGGCGATGCGACGCACCTCGGTCTTGTGCAGCTCGCCGACCGGGAACAGGGTCTTGGAAAGCTGGGCCTGGTTCAGGCGGTGCAGGAAATAGCTCTGGTCCTTGGAGGGGTCCAGGCCCTTGAGCAACTCGAACAGGCCGGTGCCGGGATGCTGGCGCACGCGGGCATAGTGGCCGGTGGCGATCTTCTGGGCGCCCAGGCGCATCGCATGGTCCAGGAAGGCCTTGAACTTGATCTCGGCGTTGCAGAGGATGTCCGGGTTGGGCGTGCGCCCGGCCTGGTACTCGCGCAGGAACTCGGCAAACACCCGGTCCTTGTACTCGGCGGCGAAGTTGACATGCTCCATGTCGATGCCGACCACGTCCGCCACGGCGGCGGCGTCCAGGAAGTCCTGGCGGCTGGAGCAGTATTCGCTGTCATCGTCGTCTTCCCAGTTCTTCATGAAGATGCCGATGACCTCGTGGCCCTGCTGTTTCAACAAATGGGCGGTGACGGCGGAGTCCACTCCACCGCTCAGACCGACGACAACACGCTGCTTGTTCATAGGTGTGCGATTATCCCCGCCCCAAAAATGCCCTCGGTGGCAAGGAAGGTGAGATGGAACTGCGTCAGCTGCGCTACTTCGTGCGGGTGGTCGAGCAAGGCTCGATGAGCCGGGCCGCGCTCGACCTGGACCTGGTGCAGTCGGCGCTGAGCCAGCAGATCAGCCGGCTGGAGTCCGAGCTGGCCACGCGGCTGCTGCAACGCACGCCGCGCGGGGTGGTGCCCACCGAGGCGGGGCTGGCCTTCTTCCGCGAGGCGCAGCTGACCCTGCGCCATGCCGAGCAGGCGGTGCGCAGCGCGCAGCAGGCGCGGCTGTCGGGCTCGGTCAGCGTGGGGCTGGCGCCCACCACGGCGGCCGTGCTGGGCCTGCCGCTGATGCAGGCCATGCGCGCGCGCTACCCCGAGGTGCGGCTGCACATGGTGGGCGGCATGTCGGGCCACCTGAGCGAGATGCTCAACGCCCGGGCGCTGGACATGGCGGTGCTGTTCGACAACCGCCTGCGCGGCGGGCAGGCCCCACCAAGCGGGCGGCGCTGGCAGGTGCACCCGCTGCTGGACGAGGCGCTGTTCCTCATCCGCGCGCGCCAGCACAGCCCCGACCCGCTGCCGGCCGAGATCGCGCTGGCGTCTCTGGGCGACGAGCCGCTGATCCTGCCCACCGGGCAGCACGGCCTGCGCAGCGCGCTGGACCGGGCCTTTGCCCAGGCCCGCTGCCAGCCACGCGTGGTGCTAGAGGTGGATTCGCTGTCCATGGTGATGGCGGCCGTCGATGCCGGCCTGGGTGCCACCCTGCAGCCCTGGGCGGCCATGGGCCGCTTTGCCGACGCGGCCCAGCGCTTCACCTGGGCGCGCATCACCGATGCCGAGGCCCTGCGCAGCAACCTGCTGTGCACCCTGTCCGAGGACGAACTCTCCCCCGCCGCGCTGGCCGCCCGGGTGGTGCTGCTGGACTGCGCGCGCGGCCTGGTGCGGGAGGGCCGCTGGGCCGGCACCACGCTGACCCATCACGAGGACTGATACCCCCATCCCTTCCAGGCCCTGCCCAAGGCGCGGGGCGCGGCCTACAGTCGCGCCCTGTCTGGAGCACTGAGAAGGAGACGCCATGGACACTGACGTCCTGGTCATTGGCGGCGGCAACGCTGCGTTGTGCGCGGCGCTGATGGCCCGCGAGGCCGGCGCGCGCGCGCTGCTGTTGGAAGCCGCGCCACGCGACTGGCGCGGTGGCAATTCCGCCCACACCCGCAACCTGCGCTGCATGCACGACGCCCCGCAGGACGTGCTGGTCGATGCCTACCCCGAGGAAGAGTATTGGCAAGACCTGCTGAAAGTGACTGGCGGCCTGACCGACGAGCACCTGGCACGCCTGGTGATCCGCGCCTCGGCCACCTGCCGGCCCTGGATGCGCAAGCACGGCGTGCACTTTCAGCCCGCGCTGGCGGGCACGCTGCATGTGGCGCGCACCAACGCTTTCTTCATGGGCGGCGGCAAAGCCCTGGTGAACGCCTTCTATCGCAGCGCCGAACGCCTGGGCGTGCAGGTCCGCTACGAAGCGCCGGTGGACCGCATCGAGGTCGAGAACGGCCAGTTCCAGGCTGCCTGGGTCAAAGGCCAGCGCATCACCGCCAAAAGCTGTGTGCTGGCTGCTGGCGGGTTTGAATCCAACCGCGAGTGGCTGCGCGAAGCTTGGGGCCAGAACGAGCGCGGCGAGTGGCCGGCGGACAACTTCCTGATCCGGGGCACGGCCTACAACCAGGGCGTGCTGCTCAAGCACCTGCTGGAAGACCACCAGGCCGACCGGCTGGGCGACCCCACCCAGGCGCACATGGTGGCGATTGACGCCCGTGCGCCGCTGTACGACGGCGGCATTTGCACCCGCATCGACTGCGTGTCGCTGGGCGTGGTGGTCAACCGCGAGGCCCGCCGCTTCTACGACGAGGGCGAAGACTTCTGGCCCAAGCGCTACGCCATCTGGGGTCGCCTGGTGGCCCAGCAGCCGGGTCAGATCGCCTATTCGATCATCGACAGCAAGGCGATTGGCCGCTTCATGCCCCCGGTCTTCCCGGGCGTGAAGGCCGACAGCCTGCCCGAGCTGGCCGAAAAACTGGGCCTGGATGTGCCCACCTTCATGGACACGCTGCAGTCCTACAACCAGGCCTGCCGTGTCGGCCGCTTCGACCACACCGTGCTGGACGACTGCCACACCACGGACTTGGCCCCTGCCAAGACCCACTGGGCCCGCCCCATCGACACCGGCCCCTACTACGGCTACGCGCTGCGCCCCGGCGTGACCTTCACCTACCTGGGCCTGCGGACCGACGACACCGCCGCCGTGCGCTTTGGCGGCCAGGCCAGCCGCAACCTGTTTGTGGCCGGCGAAATGATGGCCGGCAATGTGCTGGGCAAGGGCTACACCGCTGGGGTGGGCATGTCGATCGGCACCGCCTTTGGCCGCATTGCCGGCCGTAACGCCGCCCTGGCCGCCGCTGGCCAGCCCGCCCAACACGGCGCCGTGCACGACGAGGTCTGAGCCATGCAAACCCTGAAATCCCTGACCGACGAAGCCCAGGCTTTGGCCAATGGCCGGCCTCACCGGGTCATCCCCATCGTTCCCGCGCCCGCCGAGACCGCCGCCGAAGCCGAAGTGGCGCGCGTGCTGCAAATCTGCAACGCCTGCCGCTATTGCGAAGGCTTTTGCGCCGTGTTCCCGGCCATGACGCGCCGGCTGGAATTCGCCAAGGCCGATGTGCATTACCTGGCCAACCTGTGCCACAACTGCGGCGCCTGCCTGCACGCCTGCCAGTACGCGCCACCGCACGAGTTCGCCATCAACATTCCCAAAGCCATGGCCCAAGTGCGCGGTCAGACCTATGCCGACTACGCCTGGCCCCCCGCGCTGGGCCGGCTCTACCAGCGCCAGGGCCTGACGCTGTCGCTGGCCCTGGTGGCGGCGCTGACGCTGTTCCTGGTGCTGGGCGCCGTGGTGCAAGGCGGCGGTCTGAGCGCGCTTTGGGGCGCGGATCTGGGCGGGGACTTCTACCGCCTCTTCCCGCACAACCTGCTGGTGGGCCTGTTCGCGCCGGTGTTCCTGTTCGTGGTGTTTGCGCTGGCGATGGGCGTGCGCAGTTTCTGGAAAGACGTGAAGCCTGCCACCAGCGGCGCCGACGTGAGCGCCCCCGCCGCCGCCGAGGCCACGCACGACGTGCTGCGCCTGAAATACCTGGACGGCGGGCATGGCGATGGCTGCCACAACGAGGACGATGCCTACACCCTCAAGCGCCGGCGCTTTCACCACCTGACCTTCTACGGCTTTCTGCTGTGCTTTGCGGCGACCAGCGTGGGCACGCTCTACCACTATGTCCTGGGCTGGGTGGCGCCCTACGACCTGCCCAGCTTGCCCAAGATTTTGGGCGGCCTGGGGGGCCTGGGCCTGATGGTGGGCACGGCCGGCCTGTGGCACCTGAACCGCCGCCGCCACCCGCTGCACGGCGACGCCGCGCAAAAACCCATGGACCTGGGCTTTATCGCGCTGCTGTTCCTGGTGGCTGCCAGCGGTATGGCGCTGTGGCTGGGCCGGGGCACGCCGGCACTCGCCCTACTCCTGTGCCTGCACCTGGGCGCGGTGATGGCGCTGTTCGCCACCCTGCCCTACGGCAAGTTCGCGCACGGCATTTTCCGCACGGCCTCGCTGCTGCGCCACGCCACCGAAAAGCGCCAGCCGAATCCCATCGGCCTGGGCAGCGACTGAATACCGCTATCAAAAATGAGAGCTGCAAGCGCTGACAAACAAAGGGCTGCAGCCGTTTTTTACCTTTGGAGGAGAACCCCATGAAGAAACGCACCCTGATCCATGTCGCCGTTTTGGCGGCCACCGGCCTGGCCTGGACCGCCCCCAGCCTGGCCCAGGACTTTCCGCCCAAAAAGCCCGTGACCCTGGTGGTCGGCTTTGCCGCTGGCGGTGCCGCCGATGCCGCGGCGCGCCTGATTGCCAAGAAACTCAGCGAGAACACTGGCCAGTCCGTCGTCGTGGATAACAAGGGGGGCGCGGGCGGCAACATCGCGCACCAGCAGGTCGCCAACGCCGCCGCCGATGGCTCGGTGCTGCTGTTTGGCTCGGTGGGGCCCCTCACCATTGCCCCGCACCTGATGAAGCTGCCCTACGACCCCTTCAAGGACCTGGCGCCCGTGTCCGGCGGGGTGAACTTCCCGAACGTGCTGGTGGTGCACAAGGGCCTGGGGGTCAAAACCCTGGCTGAATTCGTGGCCAAAGCCAAACAAAAGCCGGACAGCGTGGACTTTGCCTCCACCGGCGTGGGCTCGGCCTCGCACCTGGCGGGCGAATTGTTCAACCAGCGCGCCGGCATCGATACGGTGCATGTGCCTTACAAGGGCGGTGCCCCCGCCATGCAGGACCTGCTGGGCGAGCGCGTGGCATCGTACTTCGCGGCGCCGCCAACCGCCATGCCCTACATCGAGGTCGGCAAGCTGGTCCCACTGGCCACCACCGGCCTCAAGCGCCCAGCCTATCTGCCCAACATCCCCACCGTGGCGGAATCGGGCTTTCCTGGGTTTGAGGCATTGAACTGGTACGCCTTCGTGGCGCCAGGCAAAACGCCGGCGCCCCTGCTGGACCGCTGGAACACCGAAATCGTCAAGGTGCTCAACGATGCGGGCGTCAAGGAAGCGCTGAACAAGCATGGCCTCACACCCCAGCCCACAACCCGGGCCGAGCTGGCAACCTTCATGAAAAAGGAATCCGCCCAATGGGCCAGCACCATCAAGGAGCGCAAGCTGACCGCAGATTGAGGCGAACGCTTGCACGGACCCAGGACCGGGGCCTCAACGCGTCATCCAGCGGCGGGCAATGTGGCTGGTGGCATCGACCAGGGCCACCATCAGGAGCATGGCGG
The DNA here is from genome assembly GCA_964480105.1 of uncultured Burkholderiaceae bacterium. Lineage (GTDB taxonomy): Bacteria > Pseudomonadota > Gammaproteobacteria > Burkholderiales > Burkholderiaceae_C > CAYZPX01. Next base: position 8,668 of record CAYZPX010000040.1, read on the forward strand.
CGAGGATGGACGCGGTCTTGGACATCTGGAACAGGCCCATGTGGAAGGCCAAGAGCTGGCCCAGTCCCCCAGCACCCACAACGCCCAGGACAGCCGCGGCACGGATGTTGTTCTCCCAGCGGTACAGGGTGTAGCTGAGCAGTTGGGGCAGGACCTGGGGCAAGGTCGCATAGCAGAGGACCTGGACGGCACCGACGCCATGGGTGCGCAAGGCAGCCCCGGGGCCCGGGGGGGCGTTTTCCAGGGCCTCGGCGAACAGGCGGCCCAGCACGCCGGTGGTGTGCAAGGCCAGGGCCAGGGTCCCGGCAAAGGGCCCAAGGCCGGCAGAGATCAGCAGCAGCGCGGCCCAGACCAGTTCCGGGATGCTGCGCAAGGCATTGAGCACCCAACGGGTCAGGCCCCGGGCGCGGGCAGGGTCATCGGCATGCAGGCGGCTGGCGGGCAAGGCCAGCAACAGGCCCAGCACGGCCGCCAACAGGGTGCCCAGCGCCGACATGGCCAGGGTTTCCCAGGCGCCCACCACCAGCTTGTGGACAAAGGCCGGCGACACCTCGGGGGGGAAGAACTCAGCCAGGAAGCGGCCCATGCTGTGCAGTGCCGACCAGGACAAAAACTGCGCCCACTGCAGGTCCAGCGACCAGAAACTGAGCACCACCAGCAAGGCGATGGCCAGGGTGAACCAGCAGGCTTTGCAACGCGCGGTGAACAGCGGGGGCGGCAGGCGGTAGGTCTGGTTGGCAGCCCGGCGCGCAGGCGTGGAAGACGACGGCCTCATCCCAGGGCCTCCCGAAGCTGGGTGCTGGCGCGGTCCGCCAGGGCCACCAGGGCCATGAACACGAGCAGCATGGCGGCCACCTCGCCCCCGCTGAACATCTTCATGGAATTGTCCAGCTGCTGCCCCAGCCCCCCCGCGCCCACAAAGCCCAGGACCACGGAGGAGCGGATGGCGCACTCCCAGCGGTACACGGTGTAGCTGGTCAGCTCGGGAGCATTCAGGGGCAGCACCCCGTACAGGAATGCCTGCAGGCGCGAGCTTCCGTTGCGCAGCAGGGTCTCGGCGGGGTGGGTTTCGCCGCTCTCCAGGATCTCGGCATACACCTTGGCCAGCATGCCGCCATAGGTCAGGGCAATGGCCAGGACCCCGGCGGTGGGCCCCAGGCCCACAACGCGCACAAACACCAGGGCCCAGACCAGCTCGGGCACGCTGCGCAGCACCATCAGGAACCAGCGCACCCCCTGGCGCACCCAAAAAGGGCCGTGCGCCATGCGTCCGGACAGGGCCGACACCGAGAGCACGCGGGTGCTGAGCAGGGTCAGCGGAATCGCCAGCAGCAGGGCCAGCGTGACGCCTGCTGTGGCCATGGCCACGGTGCGCCAGGTTTCCCGGGCGACCATGGTCCAGAACCCGGTGTCGTGCGGCAGCGGCCAGAAACTGCCCACAAACTGGGCGCTCATGCGGAGGCTGTCGGGTGCCAGCAGCGTCCAGGGCCGGAACTCGGTGGCCACCAGCAAGGGCCAGAGCAGCAACACACCAGCCACCATCCAGAAAAGCCGCAGCGTCCAGGCCGGGTCACGCAGGTCGGCCGGGCGCGGGGCGCGGGCCTGGAGCAGGTGGTCCACCATCGGGGTTCTCAGCGGCAATGCACGACCAGGGGCCGAGAGACTTCGCTGGGCGGCTCCTCCGACCACGGACGGGCTGGCAAGCCGCTGCGCAGCTCGTGCTCGGCATCGCCATACAGCTGTTGCAGGCGCTGCGGGGTGACTTCGGTGGCTGGCAGGTCAAACGCCACCTGGCCATCCCGCATGCCCACGATGCGGGGAAAGTGCGCCAGGGCCACATCGACCTGGTGCAGCGTAGCCACCAGGGTGGCGCCCTGCTGCCGGGTGTGGGTCACCAGGGCCTCGATGGCCTGGCGGGAACGGGTGGGGTCCAGGGCCGACAGGGGTTCGTCGATGAGGAGCAGGCTGGCACCCCCGCGGTCTGCGCCAGGCAGGGGCTGCATGGCCAGGAGCGCACGGGCCAGACCCACACGCTGGCGCTCCCCGCCCGAGAGCCGGTCCACCCGCTCGAACAGTTTGTGGGCAAGGTCAAAGAAGTCCAGGGCCTCGTGGGCGGCAGGAATATCGATGGGGTACAGCAGAGAGCGCAGGCTGGCCCACAGCCCCATGCGGGGGAGGCGACCAGCCAGCACGGCCGTCACCACCCGCTGACGGGGTGGGAGGGGAGGCACCTGCGGGGCCAGGAACAACCGCCCTCGCAGACGCTGCAGGGCACGGCGTGGCAGCTGCCAGGGACGCTGTTCATCCAGGGCGATGGTGCCGGCGGAGGGCGGCAGCGCGCAAGCCAGCACCTGCAGCAGCGTGGTCTTCCCGGCACCCGAGGGCCCGATGACCGCCACCCGCTCGCCTGCGGCGATGTGAAGGTTCAGGTCCCGGATCGCCGGGGCTGCCCCCGGGCGGGCCGCAGGATGTCGGGCCGAAAGGCCACGCAGTGCAATGTCCAAGCAGGTTTCTCCCGGCCGCAATCAGAGCAGGCCGGCGCTGCGGGCGGCGGCCTCAATGCCCTTGTAGTTGTCCGCCTTGGTCGGGACGAAACGGCTGGCCCGCTGCAGCGCCAGGATCTCACGGCCTTCTGGGCTGTCCTTGCTCAGGGCCAGAAGGGCATCGGCCAGTTTCTGACGGGTCGCTGCCGGCAGGTCAGCATGCACCGACCAGTTGTAGTCGTAGTAGGTAGGGGTGGTGTAGAACACCCGCACCTTGCTGGTGTCCACCTTCTTGTCGGCCACAAACTTGTCCCAGACGGAGATGTTCAGGGCACCCGCCTGCACCTTGCCCGAAGCCACCGCAGCGATCGTGGCGTCATGGGCGCCGCTGAAGGCCACGCGCCGGAAATCCTTGTCGGGGTTCACGCCCTGCTGCAGCAAAAAGCTGCGGGGCATCAGGTGGCCGCTGGTGGAGCTTTGGGAACCAAACGAAACGTCCTTGCCCTTGAGATCGGTCAGCGCCTGAATGGCCGAATCGCTGGTGATGAAGACCGAGCGGAATTTCTCGTCTTCCTCGCGCTGGACCAGGGGGACCACCTTGCCACCCGAGCGGACCTGCGCCTGGACGAAGGTGAATCCTCCAAACCAGGCCATGTCCACCTTGCGGTTGACCAGGGCCTCGACCGAGGCCGCGTAGTCGGTGACCGGGGTGAACTCGACCTTCATGCCGAGCTTGGATTCCAGGTATTTCATCAACGGCGCCGCCTTGCGGGCCAGTTCGGTGGGGGACTCGTCCGGAATGGCCGTGACACGGAACACGGTCTGGGTTTGAGCCTGGGCCATGCCAGCAACCCCCAGGGCAGCAGAAGCCAACAGAGCGCTGAAAGTGCGGCGTGCAAGGTGCATGGTGGGGTCCGATCGTAAAAAAGCGATGAGAGGGTCAGGAAAGGAAAAGGCTTATACCAATAACGCAAAGGGCCCTGACCGCTTCAGGGTTCGTTCACCATAATGGCTTCCCTCATCAGCGCCGGTACCGACGGAGAGACCCATGTGCTGCTGGCGCTGGATGCACGGCGCCTGGCAACCCGCTTTGCGGCCCGGGCCGCACGGTTGCGCGCGCCCCGGCAAGAAGGGCGAAAAGCCCAGACACAACCCAAGGAAATTGCATGAACCCCTCTGCCCTGCCCCCCACCCAACCCCGCCTGACCAGCCTGTCCCATGGCGGCGGCTGTGGCTGCAAGATCGCTCCGGGCGTGCTCTCGGAAATCCTCAAGGGCACAACCGCCATGCCCATTCCCAAGGAACTGCTGGTGGGCATCGAGACAGCGGACGATGCCGCGGTCTACCAGCTCAACGACGAGCAGGCCCTGATCGCCACGACCGACTTCTTCATGCCCATCGTGGACGATCCGTTTGATTTCGGCCGCATCGCCGCGACCAACGCCATCAGCGATGTGTACGCCATGGGTGGCACGCCCATCATGGCGCTGGCCCTGGTGGGCATGCCGATCCATGTGCTGAGCACCGACACCATCCGCCAAATCCTGGACGGCGGCCAAAGCGTGTGCCGGCAGGCAGGCATCCCCATCGCGGGGGGGCACACCATCGACTCGGTGGAGCCCATCTACGGCCTGGTGGCGCTGGGCCTGGTGCACCCCAAGCGGGTCAAGCGCAATGCCGACGCCCGCGTAGGCGACCGGCTGGTGCTGGGCAAGCCCGTGGGGGTGGGCGTGCTCTCCGCCGCGTTGAAGAAGGAAGCCCTGGACAGCGAGGGCTACGCCCAGATGATCGCCACCACCACGAAGCTCAACACCCCGGGCCCCGAGCTGGCGGCCATCGAAGGGGTGCATGCCCTGACCGATGTGACCGGCTTTGGCCTGGCGGGCCATGCGCTGGAAATGGCGCGGGGCTGCGGCGCGGCCATTCGCCTGGAAATGTCCCGCATTCCCCTGATCACGGGTGCGCGTGGGCTGGCAGCCCAGGGCATGGTGACAGGGGCCAGTGCCCGCAACTGGGCCGCCTATGGCGAGGAAGTGGTGCTGTCCCCAGGACTGACGCCCGTCGACCAGGCCTTGCTGACCGACCCGCAGACCAGCGGTGGCCTGCTGGTGGCCTGCGCGCCCGAAGCGGTGGCCGAGGTGCTGGCCACCTTCCAGCGCCACGGCTTTGCAGAGGCGGCAGAGATCGGGGACATCGTTGCCCTGCCAGCGGGTGCCCAGGGGCGTTTGCAGGTGGCGTGAGTTCAGCGCGTGCGCACAGGCTCCACCAGCACGCTGGGGTCGGTGTGGATCAGGTCCACCGGGAAGCGCCGACCCGCGAGGTAGTCCTGCACGCTTTGCAGCACCAGGGGGCTGCGGTGCCGCGCGGCGCTGGCGTGCAGCTCGTCCAGCGTCAGCCACACGGTGCGCACGATGCCGGTGTCCAGGCTGCGCCATTGGTGGTGCGTGCCCAGCTCACCAGTGAAGGTGAAGCGCAGGTAGGTGATGTCGTCCCCCGTGCGGGTACGAACGAAGCGATTCAGGTATACGCCCACCAGCGCGGTGGGCGTGAAGTCGTGCGCGGTTTCTTCGAGCACCTCGCGGGCGCAGGCGTCGATGGGGGATTCGCCGGGGTCAAGGTGCCCTGCGGGGTTGTTGAGCTTGAGGCCGTCGGCCGTGTCTTCCTCGATCATCAGAAAGCGCCCCTCGCGCTCGATGACGGCGGCCACAGTGACATTGGGTTTCCAGCGGTTTGGCATGGCGCAGATTATCGCCAGCGCCCATGACTGGACTGCGGGCTCCGGTTTTTTGATTCAATAGCGGGTTTTCGGCCCTATCACCTCAGGAGACACCCCATGACCCCCGATTTTTCCCGCCGCCAGTTCGTCCAGGCCGCTGGCGTTGGCGCGCTGCTCGCCAGCGTTGGCCAGCAGGCCCTGGCCCAAGCGCAGATCGAGAACCTGCGCATCGTCACCGGCTTTGCCGCCGGCGGCACCTCGGACGCCATGTGCCGCCGCGTGGCCAGCAAGCTGGGCAGCTACGCCAAGACCACTGTGGTGGACAACAAGACTGGCGCAGGCGGCCAGATCGCGATCCAGACCGTCAAGGCCCTGCCGCCCGATGGCACGACGCTGCTGCAAACGCCCACGTCGATGCTGACCATCTACCCCTACATCTACAAGAAGCTGGCCTACGACCCGATGGTGGACCTGACCCCTGTGTCCACCGGCTGCATCTTTGATTCCGGCCTGGCCGTGGGTCCGATGGTGCCCGCCAGCGTCAAAACCGTGGCCGACTTCCTGGCCTGGGCCAAGGCCAACCCCAGCCAGGCCAACTTCGGCTCGCCTGCCGCTGGCTCCACCCCGCATTTCCTGGGCGCGCTGGTCGGCCAAAGCGGTGGCGTGGACCTGAAACACGCCGCCTACCGCGGCACCCAGCCCGCCATGCTGGACTTGCTCAGCGGCAACATCGCCGCCGTCTCGGGCCCCGTGGGCGACCTGACGCTGCACCTGCCCACCGGCAAGGTGCGCATCCTGGGTACTTCGGGTGCCAAGCGCAGCCGCTTCACGCCCGACGTGCCCACCTTCACCGAGCAAGGCATGAAGAACATGGCGCACAGCGAGTGGTTCGCGTTCTTCCTGCCCGCCAAAGCCGCACCAGACCTGGTCAACCGCATCAACGCCGCACTGAAAATCGCGTTGGCGCAGCAGGAAGTCATCGACGGCCTGGCCACCTTCGGCCTGGAAGCCCAATGGTCCACCCCCACCGAGCTGGGCGACATCGTGCGCCGCGAAACCGCCAAATGGGGCCCGATCGTGAAGGCGGTGGGTTTCAGCGCCGAAGGCTAAGACAGCGCCGCCGGGCCAGCCCATGGCCCGGCAGCCCAAGAAATACGGGCGGTATTAGCTACTTTATTGATAGCTATTACCGCCCGTATTCATTGGCCTGGAAGCCATTTAGACCATCAAGGACCTGTCCAACATCACCCCCAGCGACAGCCCCTTTGGTGGATGCGCGCTGGGTGGCGAGAAAGGCGTCAGCCCGCGTCGGGCTGGGCGGCAGGCGCGGCCTTCTGGAAGGCGTCCAGCTGGCCGCAAGCAGCGTCAATCGCCATGATCCGGGGCCAGCGACCCAGGTCCACCTTGAAGCGGCGGGCACTTTCGATCTGCGGGATCAGATAGACGTCGGCAATGGTGGGCGCGTGGCCAAAGCTAAAACTCGGGTTGCGGCGGGTGTCGGCGGCCAGCAGGGCTTCGTAGGCATCCAAGCCCGCACCGATCCAGGTGCCGCACCAGGCGTTAATGACTGTCTCGTCAGCGCCGAACTGCTTGCGCAACGTTTCCAGAATGCGGCGGTTGTTGATCGGGTGGATGTCACAACCGACGATGGCCGCCAGCGCACGCACCTGGGCGCGGTCTTCGGGGTTGGCGGGCAGCAGCGGGGGCGTGGGGTACTTTTCCTCCAGCCATTCGATGATGGCGGGGGACTGGATCAGCACCTGCTCGCCGGTGTCCAGCGCGGGCACCAGCCCCTGGGGGTTGACAGCCTGGAAGGCCGCCTTCAGGTGCTCTTCAACCCGCAGGTCCACGGCCACGTAGTCGGTGGCAATGCCCTTGAGGTTCAGCGCAATGCGCAAGCGGTGCGAGGTGCCGCTGCGGAAAAAGTTGTAAAGCTTCATGGCAAAAAATTCCGGTCAGAGGAGCCGGGAACTTTACTCGGCGGGGCCAATGGTCAGGGCGATCTCGCCCACGCCTTCCACGCGGCCGGTGATCTGGTCGCCAGGCACCACGGCGCCCACGCCTTCGGGCGTGCCGGTGTAGATCAGGTCGCCAGGCTGCAGGTGGTAGTACAGCGACAGGTCGGCGATCTGCTCGCGGATGTTCCAGATCAGCTTGTTTAGGTCAGACTTTTGCTTGGTCACGCCGTTGACGGCCAGCTCAATCGTGCCTTTTTCCAGCACCACGCCCGGCATGGGGACGATCTCGCTGCACACCGCCCCCTGCTCGATGTCCTTGCCCAGGTCCCAGGGACGGCCCTTGTCGCGGGCGAGGAACTGCTGGTCGCGGCGGGTCATGTCCAGGCCGGTGGCGTAGCCGTAGATGTGCTCATGGGCGCTGTCCACGGGGATGCGAAAGCCCCCCTTGCCAATCACCAGCACCAGCTCCATTTCGTAGTGGTAGTTCTGGGTTTCGGGCGGGTAGGCGATGGTGGCGCCGGACTCGACGAGGGCGTGGGGTGATTTCAGGAAGTAGAAGGCGCGGTCGGTGGACTTGTCCACCGGGCGGCCCATCTCGATGGCATGGGCGTGGTAGTTGCGGCCCACGCAGAAGATGCGGTTCACCGGCAGGCGGGCGTCCTGACCGCGCACGGGCAGGGAGATGGGGGCGGGCGGGTTCCAGAGGTAGGTGGTCATCGCAGGGGTCCAATCAACGGGGAGGGAAACAGGCAAGCCCGTGCTCGGGCACATTCCTGGTCAACCCAAAGCTTACGGTGTATCCCAGCCACACAGAAATGCAAAAAGGGCCCGAAGGCCCTTTTGTTTTTTGATTCAAATCACGCGCTAGCGCCCTGGATACGGGCGGAAGGCGCTATTAAATCAATAGCCGCCGCGGCCACCGCCGTAGCCACCACCGCCGCCGCCGTAGCCACCACGGCCACCGCCGCCGTAGCCACCGCCGCCGCCTTCACGGCCACCGCCGTAGCCGCCGCCACCAAAACCACCGCCGCTGCGGGGGGGACGGGCTTCCATCGGACGGGCTTCGTTGACCACGAGGTCAC
>CAYZPX010000041.1:0-16619 GCA_964480105.1 uncultured Burkholderiaceae bacterium
ACTTCCCCCTTTGCAAAAGGGGGATCGAGGGGGATTTTCTCCGATCGATTCGAGCTGTTTCTTAGGAGCAACAGACCCCGTTTCTCAACGGGGTTATCGACGGAAGAAACACCTCCTCCACTCTGCGGGAGAGGGCAGGGGGGGGCAAATCCCTTTCCTTCTCAAGCCCCCCTTTGGAAAAGGGGGGAAGGGGGGATTTGATCCGCAGCGTCAGTATCGGCAAGCTTGCCGGTGCCTCTCCGTCGAGGGGCACCGACTTTTTTGAGATCAACAACGGGCGGTGTTTGACCATGGCGGAAACGAAAAAGAAGAAAGCGACAACCGGCACGTCGAAAAAAAAGGTTACCCGGAGCGGGAAAAAGCAACCGGCAATCTCCCGTAAGGACGCCGAGCAGATCGCCTGGGCCTATCTGGCCGACAAGGGGGCCTTCTCCATCAGCGGCATCGCCGACGGAATCCCCGAGGGTTTCGAGGCGTACTTCACCGCCAATAAAGAATTGGCCGCAGCGCTGAGGGGCTGCTGGGTCGTCGAGTGCGGCCTCGACCCCTTCCTGGTCGTCGACGGCGGCACGATGCTGATCGGCATCTCGAAGACCACGGGCGACATCGTCTACGCGGGCATCCTGCACGTGGCGTGATTTGTATGGCATTAACATACAATTGTATGGTATAAGCATACACCATGAATGCCTTGGCAAAAGTCCTTTCTTCACAAATTCGGGCAGGAATCTTCGAAATCCTCTTTGGATTGAGGGATCGCCCTGCACACATGAGAGAAATCGAAAGATTGTCGGGGTTCGCCATCGGGACCATTCAGCAGGACCTCAAGAAACTGGAGGCTCTCGACCTCGTAACGAGGCGCAAAGACGGAAACCGGGTCTACTACGAAGCCAACAAGAACCATCCCCTGTATCCGGAGATTCGCAATCTTGTCCTGAAAACGGTCGGGCTCGCCGACGTATTGAAAAAAGCCCTCGAAAATAACCCGGACATCCGGGTAGCCTTTGTATACGGATCTATTGCCAGAGGGGCGGAAATGGCCGCAAGCGATCTGGATCTAATGGTCGTAGGAGACCTCGGTCTTCGGAAACTGACGGCCTTGCTCGCCGGCACGTCGGAGAGAATCGGCAGAGAGGTGAATCCCCACGGTCTTCTTCCCTCAGAGTTCAGGAAGAAGAAAAAAGAGGGCGATCATTTCCTGACCAGCATTCTCCGTGAACCGAAGCTCTTCATCATTGGTGGCGAAGATGAGCTTGAAGCAGTGGGCCGATAACGGCTGGCTCAAACCTCACAAGACGAGCAAGGAAGAAATAGCCAATCTCCTGGCGATCGTTGAGCGCGATCTGGCCGATGCGGCGAATGAGTCTATCTCCCCGGACTCACGATTCGGAATCGCCTATAATGCAGCGCTTAAACTCTGCACGATCCTGCTGTCTGCAGCGGGCTATCGCGCCGACAAGGCGCGTCATCATTACCTCACGATACAGGCCATGCCCCTTATCCTGGGGCGTAACCGGGCGAACGATGCGCAATACCTGGACACCTGCAGGAACAAGAGAAACATCGCCGAGTATCATTATGTGGGAAACGTCACGGCGCGCGAAGTGGAGGAACTGACCGATTTTGTAAAAGAGTTGAAAGGGATTGTGCAGGACTGCCTGAATCAAACGCGGCCCGATTTGATTTGAAACGGCGTCAGGCTCTCGAAGCGAGCACCGACGATGAAAGATCTTATGAAATACAAGGACTATTTTGGCTCCGTGCATTGCAGCGACGACGACTTGGTCTTTCACGGCAAAGTGGAATTCATCCGCGCGCTTGTCAGCTACGAAGGCACCGATGTCGAGTCGCTGCGGAGAGCCTTCGAGGAGGCCGTCGACGATTACCTGGAACTGTGCCGCAGGCAGAACGCGGCGCCGAAAATGTCATGCAATCACTCCGCATGGCTTCCCCAAAGCACGCTTCGTTTTTGTCATTCCCTCGAAAGAGGGAATCCAGTATGCAGTCCCTTATGACCGTTTCTTTCTCGCGTGGCTTACCCTCAATGGCATCAAATCTTGCAAGTCACATCGCAGCTTGCCGCTGGAAAGTTCATTAGCAGTGCGAGTATTTCCTTGACACACTGAAGCCTTCAAGCTTATTTCTTTCCCGACAACGGCGTCACCCGGATCCAGCCAACCAACCCTTTCCCGTCCGCGATCCGAGGTGTTCGCTTATCCGAAGAAATTCAAGGCCTCACTGCAAAGCATCTCAACCCGTGCGTTCCAATATCGGTCAATAGTATGAATGTTTTGCTAACCTTTACAGGTTTCCACGACCCATATTTCAAGGGCCTCGTTGACCAAGAGGAACAGCCTGGACCCATCTTATCCCTTCTTTCAGCACGTTCCTTTGATCATATTTTTCTTTTCGATACACCCAACACGAATAAGTTCAGTAGAGATACAAAACTGGCCATCAACAGTCTTTATAGGAACAGCGAAGTGCACCTCGTGGAAGTCAATCTAGATGACCCCACAAATTATAAAGATATATTTACAGGCTTACGGCCGCATCTAAAAGACATCATCGAAAAGTTTGATGCAGCTAAATTTTTCGTGGCTGTTGCCTCGGGGACACCACAAATGCATGCGTGTTGGGTTCTCCTGGCGGCGTCTGGAGAAATCCCAGCGCGCATTCTTAATGTTCGCCCTCCTCGATTTGTAACAAAGGAACGTCCACTTGTCAGCGAGATTGATCTGGCCTCCAAGACATTTCCCGCTGTCAGATTCGACACGAAAATGATTCCGCGTGAAGCGAATAGAAGCGATGCCGCAGCAGTCGTTGCTCAGCTTGGCATTGTAGGCGACCACCCCACTACACAACATGCATTAAACACTGGGGCAATGCTGGCGCCATCCAACGTGCCTATTCTCCTCCTCGGTGAAACAGGAACAGGGAAAGAACTATTTGCTCGCTATGTCCATAGAATGAGCGACAGGGTACATGAGCCGTTTGTTGCTGTGAATTGCGCCGCCATTCCGGAAAACCTTGTTGAAAGCATACTGTTCGGCCATAAGAAGGGCGCATTTACGGGTGCAATTGCCGACCAAGTCGGTAAATTTACATTGGCAGACAGAGGAACGCTATTTCTGGATGAACTCGGTGACTTACCGTTACCTGCCCAAGCCAAGCTGCTCAGGGTTATTCAAGATGGAGTAATTGAAACGATTGGGCAAACAAGAACACATAAAGTGGATGTGCGGATTGTAGGCGCGACGAACCGCGATTTGAAAAGAATGGTAAAGCAGGGAAAATTCCGGGAGGATCTTTTTTATAGACTTGATGTAGGAGAGATAAAGCTGCCATCGCTTCGAGACAGGCGGAGTGACATCCCTAAGTTGGGGCTTTTCATTCTTGATCGAATTAATCGCTCGCTAAGAAAACCTAAACGACTCTCAACGGAAGCCTTATCGCGACTTCAAGCACACAGCTGGCCCGGCAACGTCCGTGATCTTGAAAATGTTATCGAGCGATCTGTCCGCCTTTGCCGCCATGACGTTTTGGACGCCGACGATCTTTTGATTACTGAACCGGTCACATATGCAGACCCGCTGGAAGCACTCCCAGAACCGTACGAGGGCTTTGTTCTGGATGAATTTCTCGGAAGCGCCAGAAAACAGATGATTCTCAGGGCACTTGATGCGGCAGGGGGAAATCAAAGTCAGGCGGCGCGTATGCTTGGGATTACCCCACAAGCCGTGCACAAGTTCCTTCGCCTTTTGAAAGAAAAAATTAAACCGTAGTTTAAATTATTGTAACCTGGGTTTAAAATAATTAACCCTCGCATCGAACTGCCGTATTGATTATATGTGAAATATCTGATAGTTAGCTAAGGCGATTATCGCGGCATGGCCTTTGCTCAAAGGACAGACAAACAACTCAAGTCCGACTGAGAAAGGAGATACCATGCAGGCATTTACCGTTACCTCAATCATCGATGGCGATACGTTCGAGGTCAACCCTGGTTGGCGGTGGAATAGCCAAACCGGAAACAGAGTCCGGCCGGCAGGGTACAATGCCCCGGAACTTCATACCCCCGGCGCTCAGGCCGCTGCAGACAAACTGGCAAGATTGCTGCGCGGTGAGCAAGTGGAACTGCGGACGGCATATAAGGTCGACCGCGGGCGCCTAGTCTGTGAGGTTTATGTAAGAAACAGAAACCTTGCCGACTTCTTCCCTGAATATCACTAGACCATCTAAAGGAGTGCCTGTGAGAGGTCGTACAACTGAAGCGGACGCCAGGATCGTCATTGACGATCTGCTCCGGCAAGCTGGCTGGAATCCCGCGGATAAATCACAGGTGCTGACCGAGGTATTCTTGCGCGATTCGACGTGGAAGGTTGCCGAGTCCGTTGCGCCATACGGGGCGAAACCAAGTAATCTGACGCAGGACGGCGACGAAATCCCTACCGGCAGGGTCGATTACATCCTCATAGATCAGCGGGGTCGTCCATTGGCCGTGGTCGAGGCCAAACGATCAGCCATAGAACCCTATGCGGCCAAACAGCAGGCCTTGCCCTATGCCAAACAGATCGGCTCACCCTTCATTTTCCTGACAAATGGCGATCTTATCTACTTCTGGGACTACGGCAATGATGACGCCCGCATTGTCAATTCGTTCTTTTCCCGCCGCGATCTCGAGCGCCTGGTGGAAATGCGGACTACCCGAAGGCCGCTTGCATCGATCGAAATCCCTGAGTACTACATCCGCCAAGGTGAAACGCGCCAGGTGCGACCCTACCAGAGGGAAACCATGCAGGCGCTTGACCACGCGGTAGAACTGGGCAAGCACCGTTTCCTGATAGAGTTGCCTACCGGTACGGGCAAGACCGACCTGATTACTCTGTATCTGAAGAGGCTCATCCAGGCCGGCCGCGCGGAGAGGATTCTTTTCCTGGTAGACCGGGAACAACTTGCCAAGCAGGCGCTGGAGGCCCTCCAGGACATCCTAAGCAATCAATATGGAAGCTATTGGCTACGCCCGGGCATGGTCCGGCAGGAGCAGCAGATCACGGTATGCCTTCTGCAGACCATGATCAGCCGCTACACCGATTTCACTAGCGGCTATTTCGACGTGGTCATTGCCGATGAATGTCATCGGTCCATCTATGGCGCATGGCAGACGGCACTTACCCATTTCGATGCTTTTCACATCGGACTGACTGCGACCCCTTCGGATTACATCGAGCGCAACACGTTTCAGTTCTACCAATGCCGTGACGGGCAGCCGGATTTTGCCTTTCCCATCCTGCAAGCGTTTCAGGATGGCTACCTCGTGCCGTACAAGTTCGCCACCGGCATCACCAAATTGCTTGCCGAGGGCGTCGAAATCGATGAAGAGACATACGACCCGGCTGCGTTTGAAATCAAATGGACAAACGAGGATACCAATCGCAAGATGATGGAGGAGTTTGACCGCCTGGCCTGGGAAAACTACAAGGAGCTGGCGCCGGGGCAGAAAATCGGACCGGGCAAGGCTATTGTCTTCGCCATCACCAAGCATCACGCCACACGTCTGGCGCACTACTTGAACGAACTCCATCCGGAACACAAAGGCCATTACGCAGAGGTGATCACCAGCGATGTGAGCAACGCCGATGACCTGATACGCAAGTTCAAGCGCGAGGATTACCCGCAAGTGGCTGTTAGCGTAGGCATGCTGGACACCGGTTTCGACTGCCGTGAAGTTCTGCACCTCGTAATGTGCCGCCGCGTGAGAAGCCCGATCCTCTACCAGCAGATGCGCGGCCGAGGTACGCGCACCGCGGACCATATCCAGAAAAAGAAGTTCGTTATTTACGACTTCTTCGGCAATTGCGAGTATTTTAACGACAGCGACACGGATATCTTTACCGGTACGGGCCGTGGACATGCTCCGGTTGGCGTCCGAAAACCGCCCCGACCCCCGAGGGATCTCGTTGAACTGGGCCTCGAAGATGAATGGCTTCATGCCGTCGCCTATGTAGAGGTAGGACCAAATGGCGAGCGCGTCGATAAGCATGACTATGTCACCAATTGGGAGACCACCGTTCGGTCCGCTGTAAAGGATGATCCGATAATCCAGAAGGTGCGAAAAGGAGATCTTCTTTCAGAGGAAGAAGAGAGGAAACTGGCTGGCCGGCTCAATCAGCCGGAGATGTACTTTAACGAAGAGAATTTGCGCCGGGCCTACCGGCAGCCCGGTGGAAATCTCATCGACTTCATCAAGGCCGCCCTCGGCAGTCTGAAGATGAAACCCCGAGAGGAAGTACTGACGGAGAATTTCCAGGCCTGGCTCATCGCTAAATCGCTGACACCACAGCAAGCGCAATATCTCTCTTTGATCAAGAATCGGGGCATCGCGCGAGGACGGATCGACCTGAACGACCTCTTCCTGCCGCCCCTGTCAATCCTCAACGCTGCCGAGCTGGGGGTCGAGCTTTTCGGCGAGAAAGGCCTCAAGGACGTTATTCAGGATTTGAACGACTCGGTCTTTGTCAAAAAGATCGCATAAGGAATGTTAATGAATCAGGACTTGCGTAGAAAACTAAGCCGAATCACGGACATCCTCTGGGCCGGCGGCGTCACCAACCCGGTTACCTATATTGAGCAGATTTCTTATCTCATCTATCTGAAATTGCTCGATGAGGAAGAATCAAATCGTGAGCTCAAAACGCGGCTTCTGGGCGATAAAATCAATGGGAACGGAAAGCTTCTGTTTCCGAGGCAATCCGAGCGTTACCGGTGGACAAAATGGCGCTTCAAAAGCGGACCCGACCTTCGGGATTTCGTGCGCGACGAAGTCTTTCCCTACATGGCCTCGCTGGTCAAGGAAGAGCCGCAGATTGCAGAGTACTTCCGGGATGCCGTGCTGGAAATCGTCGATCCGAACGTGCTCAAGCAGGTCGTGGATGAGATCGACGGCATTGAATTTGCCAAACTCGGAACGGACGTCAAAGGCGACATCTTTGAATACATGCTGACCCACCTGGGACAGTCTGCCTTGAATGGCCAGTTTCGAACGCCCCGCCAGATTCGGACCATGATGGTCGAGATGGTGGACCCCGACATCGGGGACACAATTTACGACCCGGCGTGCGGTACGGGCGGTTTTCTCATCGACGCCGTTGAATATGTCCTGGCCAAATACTCTACAGAGCCCCAGGAGGTGCCGATCTATGGCGAGGAGTGGCTGGAAAAACGCAACCAAGCCATCGAGGAGGCCAAAAAGGACCTTCC
Source organism: uncultured Burkholderiaceae bacterium (assembly GCA_964480105.1). GTDB lineage: Bacteria > Pseudomonadota > Gammaproteobacteria > Burkholderiales > Burkholderiaceae_C > CAYZPX01. The sequence goes on from CAYZPX010000041.1 coordinate 7,261, forward strand.
GACGCTCCAGACTTATCGTAAAGGCCCGGGCGAAAAGATACCCAATTGGGAAATCCTTGAAAGGTCCATTCATGGCGTAGACGTCTCCCGCCAGATGATGCGCATTGCCATGATGAACCTGGTCCTGCACGGCATCCGCCAGGCTAACGTGAAGCGTGCCAACACCCTCTCCGATATGGGCGGATTGACCGAGGACGATCTCAACCGCCGATACAAGGTGATCCTTTCCAATCCCCCTTTCGCGGGCGTGCTGCCGAGAGAGTCCATACGCAAAGACCTTCCCACGAATTCCAAGAAGAGCGAATTGCTTTTCCTCGGTGTGATGATGGAAGCCCTGGCTCCCGGTGGCCAGTGCGCAGTTGTCGTGCCGGAGGGGTTGCTCTTCGGGTCAACCTCGGCGCATGTGGAACTCCGCCGCAAGCTGGTTGAGGATTACGATTTGCTGGCCGTGGTTTCTCTTCCTGCGGGTGTGTTCAAGCCATACGCTGGCGTTAAGACCGGAGTATTGGTTTTTCGTAGGCCGGTTTCCAGTGCCAAGAAAGACAAAACTACCAAGTCTAAAGAATATGTCTGGTTCTATGAGGTCCGTGCCGATGGCTTTGACCCGGATAAGATATCAGGCGGTGGCAGACCGGAGACTCCTGAGCGCAATGATATTCCGGACCTGCTGAAACAATGGAAAACATACAAAGACTCGAAGTTCTGCAAACCTCCTGGCATCGAAGCCGGAACGCTTCTTCCTTCCGGAAGTGAGGAAACGCGATGCTGGTGGACAACAATTGGTAATATTGCGGAGCTTGATTACAACTTAGCTGCAGGGCGCTACAAGCCGCAGATGGCCGAAAATGCGCCGGATGATGACCCAGAGCAACTCATTCGAGAGACCCTGGCCATAGAGCGTGACATAAAGAGCGGTCTGGAAAAGCTGCTTCAGGAATTGGAGACATTCGAATGATGTGGCCTGAAGTAGAATTTTCCCAAGTGGCCGAAATTGTGACAGGAAATACGCCGCCAAAAAAAGACGCGGATAATTACGGGCTAGGAGCGCCCTGGGTAAAACCCCCAGATCTTGACGCATGGGAGCCCGTTATAAAAACAGTGGAGACACTTTCACCAAGCGGTCAGAATCTTGCGAGGATTCTGCCTAAGGGAACCGTGATGGTTTGTTGTATTGGCTCTATTGGCCGAGTTGGAATTGCCGGGACTCAACTCGCAACCAATCAGCAGATCAATTCACTAATATTTGGGCCAAAAGTCGTACCCCAGTTTGGATTTTACTACTGCCGGTTTATTCGGAAACAATTTCAAACAGCTGCGAGAAATGCTGTTGTTCCCATTTTGAATAAATCTAATTTTTCAAAGATTAAAATGCCGTTGCCACCCCTTTCCGAGCAAAGGCGCATTGTTAAGATACTCGATCAGGCGGACGCTCTGCGCAGGAAGCGCGCCGAGGCTGATGCCAAGGCCGCCCGCATCCTTCCCGCCCTCTTTTATAAAATGTTCGGCGATCCGGCGACAAATCCGAAGCGGTGGGAAGAAACATCTCTGGGCGATGTGCTCCTCGAAACCCAGTACGGCACTTCTGTTAAGGCCGAAGCTAATGGTGACGGTATTGCCGTTATCCGCATGAATAACATTGAAACCACTGGGAGATTGGATTTAACAGATCTCAAGTATGCGGAGCTATCTGAAGATGAGCAGCAGCATTATGCTCTGAAACAGGGTGATCTCCTTTTTAACAGGACTAACAGCAAAGAACTTGTTGGTAAGACGGGGCTGTGGCGAGGCCAGATAAGGGCCGTGGCGGCATCCTATCTCATCCGAGTACGCGTTGACTTGAGCCAAGTCAAGCCAGAGTACATCTGGGCTTATATGAATAGTCGGTATGTCAAGCAATGCCTTTACGATCGGTGCCGTCACGCAATTGGCATGGCAAATATTAATGCAAGAGAACTTCGTGCATTGCCGGTACTCGTTCCCCCGCTTCCATTGCAGCAAAGATTTTCATCAAGACTTGCTCAAAATGAGTCATTGCTCTCGCAGATAGAGTCAGCAAAAGGCAAATTGAATGATCTTTTTTCTACACTTTTGCATCGTTCATTTTCAGGTGATTTAACAGCGAAGTGGCGCGAGGCACATATGGAGGAACTCCTCACTGAAATGGAATTACTGAGGAAGCTGTTGGATGGATAAAAATGCCTAGTCTGGTGACGAAGATAATCCTATTTTTTAGCTCATACTTGCCCCTCTGGCTGATTTTTGCAGTTCAGTTCTATACGAAGAACAACAAGACAGGAGCTATCATAAGCGTCAGCATAGCGCTTATGTGCATGATAGGCCTCTCTGTTTATCTCCGCTATTCAAGGAAGTTAAACCCTGTTCCGCTAAAGATTATACGCCTTAACAGAAAAGATGGCGAAGCTATGAGCTACATCGTTTCATACCTCCTGCCTTTCATTGCTCTTCCTTCTGGTACTATCGGCGATTTGGTAAGCCTTGCGCTTTTTATTTGCGTATTGGCAGTTCTGTATGTGAATTCCGACATGATACACATCAACCCTGTCCTGAACCTTATGGGATGGCATTTATACGAAATAGAGAAAGAAAGTGGGACCATCTGTATGGTCATGTCAAAGAATAAGCTTCGTAATAATACCGAGATCGAAGCTGGGCAGATTGGGGAAGACCTGTTCGTCGTGAATTAGATTTGGGGTTGGATATGAAAAATGCGTCTAAAGTGTTGGCGAGTGTCCTAGCTGCTGATCTTTCCTCCGCAAACGTGCAGTTGTGCCTGGCCTCGACAGTGCCAGATGAACAGCCTTTTTTTCAGAGAGTAAATATTACTAAGTCTGTCGCTGAGCATTTTCGTAAAGTCGTGCGTGACTGGCTCGGTAAGCTTAAAAGTAACAATGACCAAAGCGAATTGGTTTTGCGAGCCTATGATCCTCAGGCAAAGCTGGATAATCATGAGTTGGAGTTCATCGCCTTACAAAAGCATGATGAGATCAATAAACAAATACGGAGCCTAAGAGACCCATCAAGCCTCGATGTGTTCAAGCAAGAAGAAGAGTTCATTGACTCTTTGCGATTTTACGCCGTGATTGCAATACGTTCAAACTCATCACCGATAATTTTTTTCAGATTCTATACCCCCAAGAAAGAACTCGGAAGATCCAAACTCTTTGGTATTATGATGAAAAATGGCCAATTTGATTATTTCAAGGATTCGCTCTTTCTGTTCGATGAGAGATTCGATTGCTTTGTGTGCGATGACGTTCTCTATATCTCCAACAAAGACGCATTTCAGAAAATATTCAAATATTATGAAATGCTTATAAAGACTGCAAAAAGTATCCTAGAAACAATAAAAGAGCATATTCCAATACAGAACTTCGACGAGTTTAGTAAGGCATGCGAAGGGCATCTTCAAAAGGTTGCAAAACTGAAGAACATTTCAACGAAGCCCTATATCAGCAAATTGACAATTAATGATCTTAAAATGGTTATCACGAAATATGAACTTCCGATTAAAACCATCGGCACGGGTTTGGAAGAAAAACTGTTATTCGAAACATCGGATAAGTGGGCAATACTGAAGTTGCTAGATGATGATTTTCTTGAATCAATCATGACGGGGGATAGTTACGAAGTAAATTCAAAGAGACTTCTTTAGGTATCATTTATGTTGACTGCGATTAATATTGGTAATTTCAAAGCATTTGCGGAAACGCAACGGATACCACTCCGCCCAATCACACTGTTATTCGGTCCCAATAGCTCCGGCAAGTCCAGCATAATTCATAGTCTGATTCTCGCTCATCAGGGGCTTGTCAAGGGGGATCTGGATGTAAACAGATCTGATATCGGCGGCGAATCTGTCGATCTCGGTGGCTTCGGTCAATATATTTTCCGGCGTGAGGCAGAGAGACATCTGGAATTCAGCATTGATCTCAATGCAGGCAAGTTTAACGGGCGCCTGAAAGAGATATTTCAAGACACCGATATTGTCTCAATTGGACTGACGGTCGGCCTTGGGTTCCAAACGGGGGATTTTGACGATCCCAGGCTTGAACAGTTTTTAAGCATGGATATCGATGAATTTGTTTCAACTATAGGTGCTGCAGTCAAATCTAAAGAAGAGGAATTATCCGAAGGTCTTATTTCCTTGAGGAACAGTTTTGAGAAGTACAGGTACCGTTCGCTAAAGGTGGTTGACACGCTTGATAAAGCACCGGAAATCAAGACCTATAGAATCGATGCTGATTCGAAGAATCTTTTACGAATGAGCAAGAGGAAAGGGAGGCACCTCCAGCTCGATACTCTCGATACGGATCATCCGGTCATAAAAGAAGTGGTAAAAGCCATAGTGCAAGCCTTTACCACGACAGATACTGTGACGGAACATGACTATCATAGCCTGCAGGAAATCATTGGAGAGATGGTACCGCAGATCACATGCGACCTTCCCGCATTCTTGCCAAATGGCATTCGCAAGGACCAAATAGCAGGAGAAACAGGCCATCACCCGTTGATCGCAGTCAGTAAAGGCAGGCGTGCCGATGATCTGGGCAGTGCCGCAAAATTATACGTCCCCCGTATCATAGATGAAATAATTCGCCTGACCTCGGAACAGGTCAAGCTGGCTTTCCAGAATTTAAAATATCTCGGCCCCCTAAGAAGTTATCCCCCCCGGCATCTGGCTTTTTCCCAATATCATGATTCAAATTGGAATGCAGGTGGCGGCTTTGCCTGGGAGGAGATTCGTACAAAGCCGGCGCTGAGAGAGAAAATAAATGAATGGCTGTCTGATGCGAACAGGCTGAAGACACCATATGAATTGGTTGTCCAGCATTTGCTTACGATCGATGATTTTGAAAAGCCCTATGCAAAGCGCGTTGCTGAAATAGAAGATGAATTTGTTGAAACGGGTTTGACGTACCTCGAGGATGGCAAAGAAGTCCAGGGCGACCTTTTTGGAGAGCTCTATGGGATTCCCAAAGGCTTGAAAGCCGTAGAATCAACGCTTTCGGAAATAAAGGAGCTTGTGCTCATTGATAAGAGGACCGAGACCGTTGTGAGCCATAGAGACGTTGGGATTGGTATATCACAGGTTTTGCCTGTGCTGGTAAGCTTATACGGGAACAGAAAGTCTATCATTGCCATAGAGCAACCGGAAATACACCTGCATCCCAGGATGCAGGCCGAGCTGGGGGATGTCATCATCGAGTCTGCTTTGGGAAATAACAGCAATACTCTCCTAATAGAGACACATAGTGAACATGTCATTTTAAGGTTATTGCGCAGAATACGGGAGACATCTTCTGGAGAATTGAAGGAGGGTCTCATACCCGTCGGACCAAAAGATGTTAGCGTTCTCTATGTGCAGCCTACTCCGGCTGGGTCCATAGTAAAGGAGTTGCGTGTTACTGAGGAAGGCGAATTTGCAGATAAATGGCCGGATGGCTTTTTCACCGAACGAGCCGAAGAATTATTCTGATTGATATGATACACGAATTCGCACTGGAACCTGACGCGCTGTCTAATTGGGATACAATTAGATATTTTTTTGCTCATTTCGGGTTTGAGAACGGACGTCTCATCTCTCAGTTTCCCAAAAAGTGGAAGTCACTTGTTTATCAGGCATGTTCGGAGTGTAAAGAGATTGAGAAAAAACGCATAGAAGAGACGCTTGCCAAATCAGATCATAAGTTCATTCGAAATGGACGCTCATACGATAGCGCCATTGCCTGGTTGGTGAATGCGGAGATTCAGCATGCCCGCATCCCGTTCCGCGCAATTATTGCCCGCGCGAACCCACGTAATCACGTCAGTATAATATTGGCAGAGAACATTACTAGTGATACTCCTTTGTGGAATGTGGCGACAGGTATATGCGTTGCACGGAAGGGTGTCGAAATAGCGGCGTGCCTGGAGCCTATGTTGAGAGTCAGTGAAGAAATTCTCTTGGTCGATCCACATTTTCGACCCGGCGAAATACGTTATCGGAGAACATTACAAGAACTAACGCGAATAATTGCATCGAATCCTCGATTAAAGAGAGTTGAATATCATATCAATGATGCTCTCGGAAAAGAAACATTCGACTATGAGTGTGACAGTAAAGTGAAAATGATTATCCCGCGGGGCATGGAAGTTAAGTTCGTTCGTTGGAAACAGCGCTTAAATGGTGAAAAGCTTCATGCGCGATACATTTTGACCGAGTATGGCGGCATCAGTGTAGAAGTAGGCTTAGACGAGGGAAACGACGGAGAAACGACAGATATAAAGATTTTAAACGATGAGATTTATTATAAGCGGTGGACCAGCTTTCAGAAAGATTCGGGAATCTACGAGTATGTAGATGAATTTACGGTAAAAGGCATTTAGGAGTAGAAGCATTTAATCGGAATCTTGTCGGGGTGAGAGGTAATAATGGACATCTGGCAATATACAATAGACGATACAATTATTAACGCGAAGGAAGAATGTGCAAGGCAAGGATTCTATCCTGGTAATAGCAGGCTAAATACCAGTGTGAATAAAATAGCAGATGAGTTCTTGGAAGAATGTACTGCGTACCGTATGGATCACTATCTCAATAATGATTATGACGACGACTTTGAGAATGAAGATGAGATGAAGGAAACGGCCCGCGAGGACATGATAGGGCACATCTATGAGGAACGCCAAGGCGAATTGATCGATATGTGCGTTTCAAGGATTATCGCGTCCATGAAGGCAGAAGGGGTGACAAAAGACAACGACTATGTTGAGGTATCTGGAAGAAGCAAGAACGATTAGCTACTCACAGGCTGATGGTTGTTCTGGAAAAGGGACGGTCTGAAAGAGATCGCCCTTTTTTCGCATTGTATGTGCCACAGCCGGATGCGGAGCAATGTCGCCCCTCGCGCAGGGGCGTGGATGGCATGTGCGAGAACAGCTGATTCGTAATCAGCAGTTCTATCGCAGCGCGCATTGTTGTAGATGGGGGAAAACGAGTGGATCCCCGCCTTTGCGGGGATGACCTCGAGGTGAAAGCGGGGATGACCTCGAGGTGAAAGCGGGGATGACCTGCAAAGGGAGGCGGGGACGACTTCAAGGAAGATGCGGGGATGACATCAGGGAGCGTGCGTGGATGATCTGCAGGATATCCGGCACGTTGCGACGGATATTTCGTCGCCTGCGATCGCAGGGACTCATCTGGCGTGGCTCGAAGCGCAGGGGGTGGGATGGATTCCCGCGTTCGCGAGAATGACAAATTGCGATATGTCGCCGATGAAATGAATCGGCGGCGGGGATGGTTTTGAGATCAGGGGTGTGGGTGAACTCGGGGTGCTTCGCCTCGCGTTTTGGGAAACGGCCCGCTGTGCGTTGGTGCTGCCGATGGGTTCGAATTATTTTATCAGGGGATTGCGGACTTTCAGACCCGCGAAGCGCCCGAAGTCCCGGTCGGCCGTCCACAGCTCCTTGACTCCGTGGAGCCGGCAGAGCGCGGCGATCCGGGCATCGTGGATCTGTGCCCCGGATACCTTTGCCGCGCCGGCCAGGCCGCGAAGCTCTTTCCAGTAGACGTCCGTCTCCGCCAGGAGCACGAGACTGGGCGACTCCAGCCAGGCCTCGACCTGCAACAGGGCCTGATGCAGCGGGGTAGGGGGATCGTAGATCCTCGGATGCGTCGCGATGGCGATGAATTCATGGATGCAGGGCCAGGGGATTGCCCAGGGTGCGCGTCCTTGCGCCAGCTCCTCGATGCAGCCATGGGCGGCCTCGTGCCACGGGGAATCCTCGCGATGGGCGAAGACGAGAAGATTCGTGTCGATCGCGATCATCCGCCCCGGCCCTCGTAGATCGTGTCGCGGATCCGCTCCCAGGAAGCCCCCTCGAGTTGCGGCTGAAGCCCCTTGCCCTTGAACGTGGCCTTGCGGAGGCGGAACCGGTCCTTTTTCTTCCGCTCCGCGAGCACGCGCCGGAGCCCTTCCTCGATCAGGGTCCTTACGGTTGTCCCGTCCCGTGCCGCTGCACGCCGTGCTTCTTCCAGCAACGCATTGGATATCTCGACGGTCGTTTTCATATGGGTACCCATATCATTAAATATGGTCAGCTGTCAAGTATGGGTTGCTTGCAGCGATGCCTGCCACCGACGGGTGTCACCGGACACCGGACTCGTACAAGGAAAGCTTGCGTGCCGGGAAATTTTGCCACCGCGGGGGTGGTGTGAGAAGAAAGGGATGGATCCCCGCCTTCGCGGGGATGACTGTTCGCTGCGTTGGACAAAGCACTAGACGGACGATGGATCCCCGCCTTCGCGGGGATGACATCGGGGATGGTACGGGGATAACATCAAGAGGGAAGCGGGGAGGGCATTAGGAAGAGCGGGGATGGCGTCAATCATCATGTGGAACAGGGCTGACATCGGCGAGGGGGAGGAAATGAGGTCCGGGTGGGTCACGGGATGAGGCGGAAGCCCTGTTCCTTGAAATGGCCGTCAAAGGTAAATGACGAGTCAATCCCGTGGCGTCGCATGATTTCGAAGCTGACGCAGTCGACAAGACTGAGCCTTCGCCGGGATGCGACCAGGAGGGCAGCCATTCCCAGCTTGTGAAGTTCACCCGTGACGTATTCCACGTGAAGAATGGGGACCATCGCGTCTTCGAAGGACCGCACGGCTTCCAGCCCGAGGCGGCTCTGCAGAAGCGCCACCGTTTCCACGAGGACGTAGCTGCTTGTGACCGCTAACGTTCCGCCCTCCAGGATTTCGGTCCAGCCATTACGCGCCTTGGCATGGTTGTCGTCGTCTCGATCGAGAAGGGCGTAAAAGGCCGACGTATCGACAAAGACCCTCATCGGTCGTACGCCTCCGCCAGATACGCATCGTGGCGCTTCGAGACGTCGCGTTTTCCGGATTTGAATTTTCCGATGATGTCCATGGCCCGCTTTTTCTTTTCGTCGGCGGGCAGCATGATGCCCGAGCGGATCACCCCGTCCACGGCACGCCGGATGACTTCCGCCATGGACTCCCCGCGGGCGGCAGCGATCTCCTTCAGCGCCCGAGCCTGCTCTTCCGTCAGTTGAATCTGCGTTCTGACCATGGTAACCCCAATGATTACAGATATGGTGTAATGATTACATGCTTTGAGAGCTCCGTCAACGGTTTTTTCGACCGGCTTGCTGCCCCTGTTTCACCGTCTCGAGAGGGCAAGGGGCTGGATTCCCGCTTTCGCGAGAATGACAATCCGGCAGGAGTCCATGACATTGAGAGAGACGGCTGAAAAGAAGAGAATGCCCCTCTCCCTATCGGACGGAAGCGGGCCGGGGTTAAATCCCGGTGCGGGAGGCTTCCCTGTTTTTTCGTGATTAAA
>CAYZPX010000042.1:0-16568 GCA_964480105.1 uncultured Burkholderiaceae bacterium
GCCTCGATCTCGTCCTCGCCCATTTCGGGGTTGTCTTTGCGCAGCAGCGCATTGGCGGCGCGGCGGTCGCCGTAAAGGTAGTTCACCCAGCCCAGGATGGACGCATCGACAAAGCGCTGCACCAGCTCGGGGTTCTTCTCGACCATCTCGCTGCGGGCCTCGATCAGCGTGGAATAGGTCGAATAACCCTGGTCGGCCAGCAGGTGGACCACCGGGGCAAAACCGCCCTGCTTTTGCACATAGAGGGGCTCGGCCACCGCGTAGCCCTGCTGCACCGCCTTGGGCTGGGCCAGGAAGGGGCCCAGGTTGTAGTTGTAGGGCTTGAGCTGCGCATCCCGAAAGCCATGCCGCGCCTTGAGCCAGGGCCACCAGGAGTACTGCGCATCCTTGGCGATCAGCACCACGGGCGCGTTTTTCAGGGCGTCGAAGCGCTCATGCCCCTGGCCGGGATGGGCCAAGAGCGCCTGCGGGTCTTTCTGGAACATGGCTGCCACGGCGACGACCGGAATGCCCTGCTTGACGTTGTCGAAGCTGTGCAGCAGGTTGCCCGCCATCAAAAAGTCCGCCTTGCCCGCTGGCAGCAGCGGGCGGTTGTTGACCTGCGGCCCGCCCTGGCGAATGGTGACCTCCAGCCCGTGGCGGGCATAGGTGCCGTCGGCCAGCGCCTGATAAAAGCCCCCGTGCGCGGCCTGGGCCTTCCAGTTGGTCGCAAACACCACCTTGTCGGCCGCCTGGGCCGCCGGCAGGACGAGGGCAGCACCGGCCAGGGCCAGCAGCGCCAGGGGAGAACAAAAGGACAGGGAGAACAGACGGGACAGGGGCATGGCAGCGCTCCTTGAAAGCGGTTTCAGAAGGACGACGTGCGATCGGCACGGCGGGCATGGCGCAGCAGCCCCCGCGACAGCGCCGCCAGTCCGGCATGGACCAGGAGGCCCGTCAGCACCAAGAGCAACAGCGCAGCGAACATTTTGGGGGTGTCGGTGCGAAAGCTGGCCTCCAGAATGCGCGCGGCCAGGCCGGTGTCGTGGCCGGCAGCGCCTGCCACCATCTCGGCGGTCACGCTGGCAATCAGGCTCAGACCGCCGCAAATGCGCAGACCCGACAAGAAGTACGGCAGCGCGGTGGGCAGCAGCAACCAGCGCAGGCGTTGCCAGCGCGTGGCGCCGTACAGCGTGAACAGCGCCTGCAGTTGCGGATCGGCCGCCGCCAGCCCGGCGCGGGTATTGGCCAGCATCGGAAAGAAGGCCACGATCCACGCGCACAGCAGCAGCGCGGTGGTGGTGTCGTCCACATAAATCAGGATGAGCGGCGCCACCGCCACCAGCGGCGTGACCTGCAGCACCACCGCAAACGGCCACAGCGCCCGCTCCACCGTGCGCGACAGCGCAAAGGCCACCGCCAGTAAGGCCCCGCCCGCCGTGGCCAGCAGCAGCGCCAGCACCGTGACGCGCACCGTGTTCCACCAGGCGCCCGCCAGGTCCGGCCCCTGCGCCCACAGCGTGGCCAGCACCCGGCTGGGTGCGGGCAGGGTGTAGTGCGGGATCTGCGCCCAGCGCACCAGCAGCTCCCAGCCCAGCAGGGCCAGCAGCAGGGAGATCAGGGGCAAGGCGCGGTCCAGGGACTTCATCGCACACCCTCCGGCAGGGCCGCCGTGGCCGCGTGCAAGGCCTGCGAGACGCGCACGCACTGCGCGGCGTAGTCGGCGCTGTGGCGAAAGGCCAGGCCCCGCCCGGGCGGGCCCTCGATGGCGAGTTCGGCCACCAACCGGCCCGGGCGCGGGCCCATCACCAGCACGCGCTCGCTCAGCGCCACGGCTTCAAAGACGTTGTGGGTCACGAACAGCACCGTCAGCCCCTGCTGCTGCCACAGCGCACGCAGCTGGTCGCCCAGGGCCTGGCGGGTCAGGTCGTCCAGCGCAGCAAAGGGCTCGTCCAGCAACAGCACCGAGGGCTGCGTGACCAGCGCCCGCGCCAGCGACACCCGCATCTGCATGCCGCCCGACAGCTCATCGGGATAGGCGCTGGCAAAGCCCGCCAGCCCGACTTGGCCCAGCACCGCATCGATGGCCGCCTGCGCCTGCGGGCCCGTGCCGCCACCCCGCAGGCGCAGCGGCAGCCGGACGTTGTCGGCCACCGTGGCCCAGGGCAAGAGGGTGGGCGCCTGAAAGACAAAGCCCACGCCTCCGTCACCCGGCCGCCGCACCTGACCGGCTGTGGCCTGCTCCAGCCCGGCCACCAGCCGCAGCACCGAACTCTTGCCACAGCCCGAAGGCCCCAGCAGGGTGACGAAATCCCCCGCCGGCACGTCCAGCGTCACTCCGGCCAGGGCCTGGGTGCCATTGGGATAACGAAGGTGAACGCCATCGAGGCGGAGCAAGGACATGGCGCCCGATTGTGACGCGGGGCAGGCGCAGGGGTGAAATCCAGGCGAAAACTGGCTTCAAGCCAATAAATACCAGCGGTACCAGCTATCAATTCAGGAGTTAAATTCCGCACCAAACCGGTGCGGTGCAGGCCCTGACGGTGCGCAACGACAGGTAATATGGGACACAAAATGGACTGCAGCGCCGTCCCGGCGCCGCGCATCTGCCGCCCACCCAGGAGACTTTGATGGCCTCACCCACCTCCCTCACCACCGTCCAGAAGCTCTACATCGCCTACTACGGCCGCGCCGCCGATGCCGCTGGCCAGCAGTACTGGGCCGACCAGCTCGACCTCGCCGGCGGCTCCCTGACGGGCATCGTCGATGCCTTTGCCAACGCCCCCGAGGCCCAGGCCCTCTACGGCAGCGGAACCTCCACCGCCGACCGCGTCACCGTCCTCTACCAAAACGTCCTGGGCCGCGCCCCCGACGAGGCCGGCCTGGCCTATTACGTCGCCCGGGTCCAGGGCACTTGGGTCGAGCCAGACGGCACCACCTTGCCCCCCCTGAGCCTGGGCAACCTGGCCCTGTCCATCCTCGACGGCGTGCAACCGGGCACCAGCGATGCCCCCCTGGCCGACCACCGCCTGGCCGTGGCCAACACCTTCACCGCCCAGGTCAGCCCCGCGCCCTTGAGCTACGCTGGCGATGCCGCCGCCGCCATTGCCCGCACCTTCCTCAAACAGGTCACGGGCGAGCCCGCCACCGTCGCCCAGGCCAACGACCAGCTCCCGGCCTGGCTCAACACCATCGGCGTGGCCTCCAAGCAGGGCGACAAGTTCGCCCCGCTCATTGCCAATGGCCTGCTCACCAACACCGCCATCGTCAGCACCACGCTGACCGAGGACAACCTGGATGCGACGATTGCCGCGCTGGGCAACGACACGACCGCGCCCATGGCCGTGCAGTCGGGCAAGGTGGTGCTGGCCGTGGGCGAAGCCGGTGGCTTTGAACGCAGCACGCAGATGGCCTTGCAGGCCGACGGCAAGATCGTCGTCACGGGCACGGTGGGCAGCGGCACCAACAGCGACTTTGGCCTGGTGCGACTGAACCTCGACGGCAGCCTAGACAGCAGCTTTGGCAGCAACGGCCTGGCACGGATTGCGGTGAGCCCCTTCTTTGAGGGCAGCACCAGCCTGACGTTGCAGGCGGACGGCAAGATCGTGGTCGCCGGCAGCGCCGAGGCTGGCCACGCCCTGGCGCGGCTGAACGCCAACGGCACACCGGACACCAGCTTTGGCACAACGGGCGCGGTCATGCTGAGCAGCACAGGCAGCAGTGCCCTGCGCGGCGTGGCCGTCCAGGCCGACGGCAAGATCGTCGCGGCGGGCGATGTGGCCCTTGGCGGCATGGATGCGGATTTCAGCGTGGTGCGCGTGAATGCCAATGGCAGCCCGGACACCGGTTTTGGCACCAACGGACAACAGACGGTCACGTTTGGTGAGTCCCAGTACGACGCAGCCAACGCCCTGGTGGTGCAGGCCGACGGAAAAATCATCGTGGTGGGCCTGACCTCCCCCGGATCGGCCAGCCATTTTGCGGTCGCCCGCCTGAACGCCGACGGCAGCCTGGACACCAGCTTTGATGGTGACGGCAAAGTGCAGATCCCCGTGGGCGCAGGCGGCTTCGCGCGCAGCGTGGTCCTGCAGGCCGATGGCAAGGTGCTGGTGGCGGGCTACAGCAGCAACACGGCCAACGGGCTGGACTTCAACCTGGTGCGGCTGAACACGGACGGCAGCCTGGACGCCTCCTTTGGCAGCGGCGGCACCGCGACGGTCACGGCGGGGGGCGAGGCCAACTTTGGCTATAGCGTGACCCTGCAGGCCGACGGCAAGATCCTGATGGCCGGCGGGAGCCGGGCGAGCCTGCTCGACCCCGATGCGCGCACAGTCTTCAGCCTGGTGCGCCTGAACGCCGACGGCAGCCTGGACACCGGCTTTGACGGCGATGGCAGGGTGCAGGTCTCCATGAGCGGGGGCTCTGACGAGGGCCACACCGTGGCCGTGCAGGCCGACGGCAAGATCGTGGTGGCGGGCAATGCACAGCGCAACGACGACAACGACTGGGGCGTCGTCCGCCTGAACGCCGACGGCAGCCTGGACAGCAGCTTTGGCGGCTTCGGTCACCTGCTCCAGCAGGATGGCAATGCCACCGCCGACGCGGGCGACCGGCTGGAGCTGCGTTTCAGCGAGGCCGTGGGCAACAAGGCTGCCCTGGAAGCCCAGCTGACCGGCAACGCCCGCTTTGGCAGCACCGCCACCGTGCAGTGGAGCGCCAACGACACCTTGCTGACCCTCATTCTGGGCGAGGGCGAGACCTACGACGCTGGCACCGCCATCGCCCTGACCGGCGTGCAGGACCTGACGGGCAACAGCGCCGACCTCAGCTACGGCTTTGGATCCTGACGCTGCACAGGAGCACCTCCTCATGGCCTCACGTTTCGCCAAAGTTGCCCAGAAGCTCTACCTCGCCTACTACGGCCGCGCTGCCGATGCCGGTGGCCAGCAGTATTGGGCCGACCAGCTGGACCAAACCGGCGGCTCCCTGGTGGGCATCATCGATGCCTTTGCCAACGCCCCCGAGGCCGAGGCCCTCTACGGCAGCGACACCACCCCCACGGAACGGATCACCGTCCTCTACGACAACGTCCTGGGCCGCCCCCCAGACCCCGGGGGTCTTGACTACTACACCAAGGAAGTCAGCGACGGTCGGCTGAGCCTGGGCAACGCCGCCTTGGCCATCCTGGACGGCGTCCAGGGCGATGACGTGCCCCTGGCCGAAAACCGCCTGGCCGTGGCCGAAGCCTTCACCGCCCAGGTCAGCACCGAACCCAAGAGCTACGAGGGCGACGCTGCTGCTGCCGTCGCACGCACCTTCATCAAACAGGTCACGGGCGATGCCGCCACCGTCACCCAGGCCACCGAGGAGCTGCCCGCCTGGCTCAACACGGTGGGGGTTGCTTCCAAACAGGAGGAAAAGTTCACGCCGCTGATCCGCAACGGCCTGCTCACCACCACCGCCATCGTCAGCACCACGCTGACCGAGGACAACCTGGATGCCGCCATTGCCGGACTGGCCGACGGCAGCTTCACGGTCACCGTCACAGAAGGGGTGGTGACATTCGGTGGATCGGCCACCGGCACCATCACGTTCAGCCTGGAAGGATCGACAGCCACCTTCAGCCGGGGGGGTGTCACAGCGCAGACCCGGGTGGACCTGGACACGGCCCAGAAGATCGTGGTGGCGCCGGAGCAAGACCTGCAAGCCACGGCCGTGCAGCTTTCGGGGCGCAAGGTCGAGGGCGCAGGCCAGGTCAAGCTGGTGCCGCTGGACGGAGCCCTTGTGGACCTTTCTGGCATCGTGGTGACGGGGGGCTCGCTGGCTGTGGTCGACCGGTCGGCAACGCTGGACAGCCGCACCGCGCTGGGCACCGTGCCCGTCATGGTGCTGGATGGCCAGACCCTGACACTGGGCCTGCACCAGGCCAATGGCCAGCTGGTGGTGGGCAGCGGCACGGGCGCCAACGATGGTGCGGTCGTGCTGACGGGCCAGGCCCAGGGCTTTGCCAACCTGATGGGGGTGCAGACGGCCATCCGTTTTGCAGACCAGACCCTGTCGCTGGCCGAAGGCAGCGTGGTGTTGGCCCACGCCACCCGCGTGGCCGGCGAACCCTTGGCCATCCTGGGCACCCCCTTGAACATGCAGGAGTCCCTGCAACTGGAAGGCAGCGCCGAAGCAGACACCATCGTGCTGAGCGCCTGGACCACGGGCAATGGTGCCCAGGTGAATGTCCACGGTGGCGGGGGCTCGGACACGGTCCAGCTCGGCAGCGCAGCGGCAGAGGTCGTCAGCTATTTGCAGGCGAGCGAGGGCGGCGCGGGCGGTGACCTGGTTCAAAACATGGACGCGGCGCAAGACCGGCTGCTTTTCAAGTGGAGCGACTTTGGAGGGGCAAACGCCAGTCTGTGGACCGCCGGTGGGCGGTCTCTGTCCAAAGACGTCCCCGCGCTGGGCGCACCCGCAAACCTGGCCAACCTGGGCGAGAACTTCAGCGGGGTCGTCCGGATCCAGGCCCCGGTGCAGAGCGACTGGTCCGACGTGGACCGTGTGGCGACGTCCGCACTGACCGGGAGCAACGATGGCCTCCGGGTGCTGCTGTTGCTGGGCAACGGCAGCGACACACGGGTGTACCACTGGGACGATGGCGCGGGCACCGCCGACTCCCGCGTGGGCCTTGCAGAACTGACGCTGGTGGCCACGCTCAGCGGTGTGCAGGACCCCTTGCTGGTCAACACCGGCGTGTTCGGCTAAAGGCCGCCGCTGCAGGCCGGTCCTGCAGCGCTGTTGCTTCCGACTTTCCCCAGACCCCCGGAGATTTGCAGATGGCCTCCTCTTCCGCCCTCACCACCGTCCAGAAGCTCTACATCGCCTACTACGGCCGCGCCGCCGATGGCGCCGGTCAGCAGTACTGGGCCGACCAGCTCGACCTCGCCAGCGGCTCCCTGGTGGGCATCGTCGATGCCTTTGCCAACGCCCCCGAGGCCCAGGCCCTCTACGGCAGCGGCACCACCCCCACCGAACGCATCGCCGTCCTCTACCAAAACATCCTGGGCCGTGCGCCTGACCCCGCCGGGCTCGATTACTACGCCGGCGAAGTCAACAGCGGCCGGCTCAGCCTGGGCAACGCCGCCCTGGCCATCCTGGACGGCGTCCAGGGCGACGACGTGCCCCTGGCCGACCACCGCCTCATCGTGGCCAACAGCTTCACCGCACAGGTCAGCCCCGCCCCCTTGAGCTACGACGGCGACGCGGCTGCCGCCATCGCCCGCACCTTCCTCAAACAGGTCACCGGCGAGCCCGCCACCGTCGCCCAGGCCAACGACCAGCTTGCCGCCTGGCTCAACACCATCGGCGTCGCCTCCAAGCAGGGCGACAAGTTCGCCCCCCTGATCGCCAATGGCCTGCTCACCAACACCGCCATCGTCAGCACCACCCTGACCGAAGACAACCTGGATGCCGCCATTGCGGCGCTGCTGAGCGACACGACGCCACCGGTGGCGATGCTGGTGGTGGCCGGTGGCGAGGCCTTGACGGTGCAGCTGGAAGCCATTGGCAATGCGGCGGGCAACGACGAATCCCCCCAGCTCACGGCCGTGGGCGCCGACGGTGCATTGGCCGTGACTTGGCAAGGCATTGACGCCCAAGGCGACGGCAGCATTTTTGTGCAGTCCTTCAACGCCGATGGCAGCCCCACCGGCCGGGCACCGGTGCAGCTGCGGGGTTCGGAGCTCGCCAACACGGGCAATTTCGGGCCGCAAATCCAGGCCTTCGGCAGCACCGGGGCATCTGTGGTGGCCTGGACCGGTTTCAAAAGCACCACCAGCACCGACACCGCCATCTTCGTGCAGGGCTTCCATGCCGATGGCACGACGGCGGGATACCCGCTGGTGCAGCTGGAAGCTCCGGAATATCCCAACGGGATTGACGGTGCCCCCCAGATCACGGCCTTGCCCAGCGGAGGGTTTATGGTGAGCTGGGAAGGCACGGGCACCGGCTTGTATGACCGGGTCTTTTTGCAAGCCTTCAACGCCGACGGCAACCGGGCCAGCGACACGCCCACGGAGTTGCCCGCCATCGACCGGCCCAGTGGCCACGACGAGCAGCACCAGCTTGCGGCGCTGGGTGCCTCTGGCAACCTGGCGGTCGTCTGGCAGGGAAGTGACGTCATGGTCAATGGCGCTGGCTATGACAGCATTTACGCCCAGGTGCTCAACGCCAGCGGGCAACCTCTGCGCCAACCCGCCGTGCTGCTCAACGGCAGCGGCCTGCCCGATGGCAGCGACCTGTTCCCCCGCATTGCCGCCGTGGGCTCGGGCGGCGCGTTTGTCGTGACCTGGTACGGCTACGAAAGCGCGGGTGACGCCAGCATCTTTGTGCAGATGTTCAATGCCGATGGCAGCACCACCGGGCACCCCACCGTGCGCCTCGAAGCGATTGGCAAGACCAACGGCGATGACTACGAGCCCCAGATCACGGCCATCGGCAGCAACGGCGAATTCGTCGTGACCTGGTGGGGCGAAGACAACGACGGCGAATTGGGTGACGGCAGCATCTTTGTGCAGAAATTCAACGCCGATGGCACCACCACGGGCCAGACACCCGTGCAGCTCGAAGCCATCGGCCGGACCAATGGCGATGACCGCAGCCCCCAGATCGCAGCCGTGGGCACCCAGGGCGAATTTGTCGTCACCTGGTACGGCAGGGATGACATCTTGGGTGACGAAAGCATCTTTGTGCAGAAGTTCAACGCCAACGGCACGACCACCGGGCAGACGCCAGTGCAGCTCGAAGCCGTGGGAGAGTCGCAGGGCGACGACTACCAGCCGCAGATTGCAGCAGTGGGCAGCCAGGGAGAATTTGCCGTCACCTGGCATGGCCAGGACAGCGAGGGCGACCTCAGCGTCTTTGTGCAAAAGTTCACAGCCGACGGACGGCCTCTGGGGCGCAGCGTGGACCTGGACGGCAGCGCCAGCCTGACCGTGCGCTCCACCGAACCCGGCATGGCCTACCTGGTGAACACCCGCGTGGCCGTGGGCACGGTGGCCGACATCACCGGCGCAGCAGACGCGCTCTGGAACGCGGTGACCGTGGCCACCGCCGACACTGACACCGCCTTGTCGGCGGCGGGCCTGGAAGCAGGGTCCTACCAGCTCTACACCGCCGACGGCGCCGGCAACCTGAGCGCTGCAGCGATCGCGACGGTGCAGGTGACCGGCACCGTCAACCCCTTGCAGAATTCAGAGGCTTTTAGCATTCCAGGCCAATGAATACCAGCGCTACCAGCTATTGAATCAATAGCAATTTAAGCCTCAATCGAGCTTGACGCCCGCTTCGCGGATGGCCTTGCCCCACATGGCGTTGTCCTGTTTCAGGAAGGCGGCAAAGTCGCTGGGCGACATGGCTTTGAGCTCGCCGCCGTAGCTGTGCCACTTCTCGGCCAGCTGGGGGTTCTGCACGGCTTTTTGCATTGCGGCGCTGAGCTTTTCGACAATGCCCTTGGGCGTGCCCGCCGGCGCCAGGATGCCTTGCCAGGCCGTGGGCGCGTAGTCGGGCAGGCCCAGTTCGGCAAAGGTGGGCGTGTCGGGGAAGGCGGGGTGGCGCTGCTTGCCGGTGATGGCCAGCAATTTGAGCTTGCCGCCGCGGAGGTTGGCGGCAGCGGCAGGCAGGCCGTCAAACATCAGGTTCACCTGGCCGGCGATCAGGTCGCCATACACGCTGGTGGTGTTGTAGGGGATGAACTGCAGCGGTGCCTTGGCCGTGGCGGCAAACCATTCGCCCGCCAGGTGCGAGTAGCTGCCAATGCCCTGCACCCCCACGGTGATGGTCTTGGGCTTGGCCTGGGCGGCAGCGATCAGCTCCTTGGCGTTCTTGGCGGCCACACCGGGGTTGGCGATCAGCCCGGTGTTGAGCAGGCCCAGCAGGCTGACCGGGGCAAAGTCTTTTTCCGCGTTGAACGGCAGCTTGGCGTTGATGTGGGGCAGCACGGACATGGTGCTGGTGGTGCCCACGACCAGGGTGTAGCCATCGGGGGCGGCCTTGGCGCCCGCATCGGTGCCGATGATGCCGGTGGCGCCGGGGCGGTTGTCCACGATCACGGTCTGATTCAGCACCTTGCCCAGCTCGGCAGCAATTTCGCGGGCGTTGGCGTCGGGGCCGGAGCCGGCCGGGAACGGGGCAATCAGGCGGATGGGCTTGTTGGGGTAATCCGCAGGAGCGGCAGGAGCGGTCTGGGCCTGGACGCCTGCAGCGGTCAGCAGGACCAGGCTGGCAGCAAGTGCGGTGCGGCGGGACAAGAAGGAGGGGGAAAAGCGCATGGAATGTCTCCGGTGTGGGTGAGGTCTCTCAGTACGGTCGCTTGAGATTGCCCATTTTGTTGGGCGGCCGAATTGTTGAATAAAACAAATTAATTGTCAAATTGTGAGAATTGAATAATAATTTACAGCACTCCGGACCTTGCGCCGGACTTGTTTTTTCATACACCGCAGGAGACACCCCATGACCCAGCCCACCCCGACGCTGCGCACCCAGAACGCGCTCACCTTCAGCCACATGGGCTTTTTCGTGCGCGACCAGCCGCGCATGGTCCGCTTCTACCGGGACGTGCTGTGCTTCACGCAGACCGACGAGGGCCAGCTGGGCGCCATGTCGGTGGTCTTTTTGAGCCGCGACCCGTCCGAGCACCACCAAATCGTGCTGATGAGTGGCCGCCCCGAAGAGGCGCACTTCAACGTCATCAACCAGATCTCGCTGCGCGTACCCGACCTGGCCACGCTGCGCCTGGTGCGCGACCGCGTGGTGGCCGATCCCGACGTCACGGATCTGATCACCGCCACGCACGGCAATGCCATCTCCATCTACTTCCGCGACCCCGAGGGCAACCGGCTGGAAATCTTCCTGGACATGCCCTGGTACTGCGAGCAGCCGCTGCGCGAGCCCATCGACATCGACCAGAGCGACGAAGCCGTGATGGCGCAGGCCGAGGCCCTGGCCCGCAGCCGGCCCAAGTTCCAGCCCCGCGCGCAATGGCAAGCCGAGATGGCCCGGCGCATGGGCTACACGACGGACAGCACCGCCGCCAGCGGCCAGGAGGGCTGAAGCCATGGCCAACAACACCCTGTACGACGTGGCCGTGATCGGCTACGGCCCCGCGGGCGCCACGCTGGCCAACCTGCTCGGCGCCAGCGGCCTGTCGGTGCTGGTGCTGGACAAGGAAGCCGGCATCTATCCCCTGCCCCGCGCCATCCACTTCGACGGCGAGGTGATGCGCGTCTTCCAGAACGCCGGCCTGCGCGCCGAGGTCGAGGCCATCAGCCGCCCCGGCCTCAAAGGCATGCACTTTGTCAACGCCGAGGGCGAGACCCTGCTGGTCCGTGGCGGCACCACGGCCCACGGCCCGCACGGCTGCGCCAGCAACTACTACTTCCACCAGCCCGAACTGGAGCAGGTGCTGCGCGATGGCCTCCAGCGCTATCCGAATGTGCAGGTGAAGCTGCGGCACGAGGTCACCCAGGTCACGGACCAGGGCGACCAGGTCGCACTCACGGTGCGCGACCTGAACGCGGGCCAGGACCACGTCGTGCAGGCCCGCTACGTGGTGGGCTGCGACGGCGCACGCTCGCCGCTGCGCCACGCCATGGGCAGCACGATGGTCGACCTGGGGCTCAAGCAGCCCTGGCTGGTGTTCGACGTGCGCCTCAAAGACGGCGCCCCGCCCCGTCCCGACCACACCGTGCAGTACTGCGACCCGGCCCGCCCCATGACCTGGTGCAACGTCACGGGCAACCGCCGCCGCTGGGAAATCATGGTGCTGCCCAGCGACGACCCCGCCGAACTGGTGAAACCCGAAACCCTGTGGAAGTTGGTCGGCCGGTGGATGACGCCCGAACACGCCGAGCTGGAGCGCGCGGTGATCTACACCTTCCACTCGCTGATCGCCCAGGGCTGGCGCAAGGGCCGGCTGCTGATTGCCGGCGATGCCGCGCACCAGACCCCACCCTTCCTGGGCCAGGGCATGTGCGCTGCCGTGCGCGATGCGGCCAACCTGGCCTGGAAGCTGGCCGCCGTGCTGCGCGGCCAGGCGGACGATGCGCTGCTGGACAGCTATGAGTCCGAACGCGCTCCGCATGTGCGCGCCTTCATCGAACTGGCCGTGAAACTGGGCGGCGTGATCCAGACCACCGACCCCGAAGCCGCCCGTGCCCGCGACGCCAAATTCCAGGCCGGCCAGCCCGAGATCTTTGAATACCCCACCCCCGGCCTGGGCACCGGGCTGACGCGGGGCCCGGCGCCCGCCGGCCAATGCTTTCCGCAACCCACCCTGGCCGACGGGCAGCGCCTGGACGACCGGGTCGGGCCGCGCTTTGCCATCGTCGCCACCCGCGCGCTGCTGGCCCAGGCCGGCGGCACCACCGCCCAGGCCGTGGTGCTGGACGCCGAGGACGAACCCGCGCTACGGGACTGGCTGCAGGCCCAGGGCTGCGCCGGCGTGGTGATTCGCCCCGACCGCTATGTGCTGGGCACGGCCCGCAACGCCAGGGAACTGGCCGCGCTGGTGAGCGCCGTTCCGGGGGCGGGCCAGGTGGCGACGCCCACGGCGCTGGCGGCCTGATCCCGCCGCGACTTGAACGTACCATCGACGGCCCAGCACCTCCCCCCCGCCACCCGATGTCCGACAAGCCCGAGAAAGCCGACTCCAGCCTGGCCCGCATGCTCAGCGTGCTGGACCTGTTCACCGAGCACCAGCTGCACTGGAGCGCCGAAGCGATTGCCGAGGCGCTGCAGGTCTCGCTGCCCACGGGCTACCGCTACGTGAAGATGCTGGCCGGCGCCGGCCTGCTGCAGCGCGTGGGCGATGCGCACTACGCGCTGGGGCCGCGCATCATCGTGATGGACCACTACATCCGCATGAGCGACCCCGTGCTCCAGCACGGCCAGCCCTTCCTGCGCGAACTGGTGGCCCAGACCGGGCTGGACGGCGTGATCTCGGGCCTGTACGGCCACCAGATCCTGGACACCCACCGCGAACTGGGCGCCGTCCCCGCCAGCCTGAGCTACGGCCGCGGCCGGCCCCGGCCGCTGTTCCTGGGGGCCGCACCCAAGGTCATCCTGGCCTGCTTCGCACCGGCGGCGCTGCACAAGCTGTTCGACGCCCACCCGCGCGAGATCGCGGCGGCCGGGCTGCCCACCGACTGGGCCGGCTTTCGCAAGCACTACAGCGCCATCCGCAAGGCGGGCTTTTATTTCTCCAGCGGCGAGCTGGAGCCCAGCCTGGCCGCCGTGGCCGCGCCGCTGGTCAAGGCCGACGGCACCGTGCTGGGCGCCCTCTCGCTGGTCACCAGCGTGCAACGCATGGGCGTGATCGACCTGGGCAAGCTCACGCCGCTGCTGCAGCGCGCCGCCCAGGACATCATGGCCCGGATTCCCTGAGCTTTCGTTTTTGTTGTTTCGTTTTCAAACCCTCAGCAACCACCAAGGAGAACTTCCATGAAACTCATCAGCTTCCTGAACCAGGGCATCCCTTCCTACGGCATCGTCCAGGGCGACGACGTGCTCGACCTCACCCCCCTCCTGGGCGCCCAGGCCCCCGACCTCAAGACCCTCATCGCCAAAGACCTGCTGGGCGCCGCCGCCGAAGCGGCCAAGACCCAGCCCTTCACCCTCAAATTCAGCCAGCTGACTCTGCTGCCCGTCATCCCCAACCCCGGCCAGATCTTCTGCATCGGCCTGAACTACGGCGAGCATGTGCAGGAAACCGGCAACAAGGTCACCGAAAAACCCGTCGTCTTCACCCGTTTCCCCGACTCCCAGGTCGCCCACAACCAGGACATCCTGCGCCCCGCCGAGTCCCACCGCCTGGACTATGAGGCCGAGATCGCCATCGTCATCGGCAAAGGCGGGCGCCGCATCAAGGAGGAAGACGCCTGGGACCACATCGTGGGCTATGCCTGCTACAACGACGGCTCCATCCGCGACTGGCAAGTGGCCACCTCGCAGTGGATTCCCGGCAAGAACTTCTACAAGACTGGCGGCTTTGGCCCCTGGATGGTGACCGCTGACGAAATCAAGCCCGGCCAGGTGATGCGCCTGCAGACCATCCTTAACGGCCAGGTGCTGCAGGACACCACCACCGACAAGATGATCCACAGCATCCCGCGCCAGATTGCTTACATCTCCACCTTCCTGCCGCTGTCGCCTGGCGATGTGATCGTCACCGGCACCCCCGGCGGCGTGGGCAACAAGCGCGAGCCGCAGATCTTCATGAAGCCCGGCGATGTCTGCGAGATCGTGGTGGATGCCATCGGCACCCTGCGCAACACCATCCGCGACGAGTAATTTCCTTACAGAACCCCAACCGGGCACCCGCCAGGGTTTCCCGGTTTGCGGCACCATCGGCGGCATGCCTGCCACCCCCCTCATTAGCGCATCCCAGGCCCCGGCGCTGACCGTCTATTACGACGGCAGCTGCCCGCTGTGCCAGCGCGAAATCGCCCTCTACCGCCGCCACCCTGCCAGCCAGGCCTTCGCCTGGGTGGACGTGAGCCAGCCCGCCTCGCTGGGCGAAGGGCTGGACTGCGCGCGGGCGATGGCGCGCTTTCATGTGCGCACGGCGGACGGACGCCTGTTCGACGGCGCGGCAGCGTTCTCACAACTCTGGCGGCGCCTGCCCGGCTGGCGGCTGCTGGGCTGGGTCTCGGCCGTGCCGCCCATCTCCTGGATCAGCGAAGGCCTGTACCGCGCCTTCTTGCCCCTGCGGCCCCGGCTGCAGCGCTGGGTGGCGCGGCGCTGGGGGCCGGCGCCAGGCACTGGGGCTTGACCTAGGTCAAAACGGGCTCCAGGCCAATGGATACCAGCGGTACTAGCTACTAAATCAGGAGTTCACACCCCTGGATTCCGCCACGAATGCAGTAGCCCGCCACCCTGCCCTGCCACCGCCCCAGGCGCGGACCGCCCATGGTAGAAAGGCAGCCTCCCCCGCCCTGAGAGCCCTGCCATGCCTGCACGCCTTCCTGCCCGTTTTCGCCTTGCTGCCCTGCTCGCGGCCAGTCTGCTGGTGTCGTTGTCGGGCGCGGGGCAGGCCCAGACCCAGGTCCACAGCGACAGCCCGCCACCGGCGCGGCAGCATTCGCACCGGCTGATCGTGGAACTGGAAACACCGTCCACCACCGTGGCGATGGGCATGGGCAGCCCGGTGGCCCGGGCGGGTCGGATGGCACTCAACACCAGCACCGCCGTGCAGCATGCCGAGCGGCTGCGGGTGGAGCAGCAGGCCTTTGTCTCGGCGCTGCAGCAGCGCCTGCCTGCGGCCAAGGTGGCGCATTCACTGGACGGGGAGGGGCGCGCGCGGCCCGCGACCTACCAGGTGCTGCTGAACGCGGTGGCGATCGAGGCCAGCCGTGCCGCCGACCTGGCGGCGGTGGAGCGCACGCTGCGCAGCATGCGCGGGGTGCGGCGCGTGTCCAGGGACTGGGCCCATGCGCCCAGCCTGTACGCCAGCCTGCCCCTGGCGCAGGTGGAGGCGGCCTGGGGCCGCGCGGCCATCGGCGGTCCGGCGAACGCGGGGGCGGGGATCAAGGTGGCGTCGATGGACGGGGGCGTGCACCATGCCGCACCCATGTTCAATGGCAGCGGCTACCGCTATCCGGCGGGCTACCCGCTGGGCGACACGCGCAACACCAACGGCAAGATCATTGCCAGCCGCGCGTACTTCCGCCCCTGGGACCCGCCAGTGGCGGGCGAAGACACGCCCTGGCCCGGCGGCCTGGGCAATTCGCACGGGGTGCACACGGCCTCCACCGCCGCCGGCAACGCCGTATCTACCAGTTACCAGGGTGCGGTACCGGTCACGCTCAGTGGCGTGGCCCCCAGGGCGCAGGTGATGAACTACCGGGTGTTCTACCCTGCCGTGTCCGGCAGCGAGAGCTTCTACACGGTTGAGGGCATCCAGGCCCTGGAAGACATCGTGCGCGACGGCGCCGATGTGGTGAACAACTCCTGGGGCAGCGGGCCGCTGAGCACCGGCGGCGAATACGACGCGCTGGACCAGGCGCTGCGCAATGCGGTCAAGGCGGGGGTGTTCGTCAGTATGTCCAACGGCAATGACGGCCCGGGCCTGGGCACGACGGACCATGCCTCGCCCGACTACCTGAACGTGGCGGCCAGCACCACCAGCGGCACCTTCGCCGCAGGCCAGCTGAACGTGACCGCGCCACAGCCCGTGCCCGCTGCGCTGCAGCAGCTGCGCTATGGCCTGGCGCAGTTTGGTCCCACCCTGCCCTCCGGCGGGGTCACCGGCCCCTTCCGTTACCGGATCGCCAGCGCGGTGGACGCCAGCAATGGCGATGGCTGCAAGGCCTGGTCCGCCGGCGCCTTCACGGGCCTGGCCGCCGTGATCGAGCGCGGCAACTGCGATTTCTCGCTGAAGGTGCTCAACGCCCAGAGCGCGGGCGCGGCGCTGGCGGTGATTTACAACCATGTGGCCGGCGGCGACCAGGTCCAGGACATGGGGGCGGGCAGTCAGGGCGCCCGGGTGGCAATCCCCTCGGTGTTCCTGGGGCGCAGCAATGGCCTGGCGCTGCGCGACTGGGCCG
>CAYZPX010000043.1:0-16533 GCA_964480105.1 uncultured Burkholderiaceae bacterium
ATGCGGTTGCGCAGGCAGCGGGTGATCCAGTCGCTCACGTCCAGCTGGTCGTGCAGGTGGGCCTGGGCGCTGCGGTGGTGGGCCAGGCCTTCCTGGCCTTCCTGGGCCAGCGCGCGGAAGGGGTTGTCGCCCTCGGTGCCCAGGCGCTGCAGGCCCTGGGCGAAGGTTTCGCTGTGCCAGAAGTCGCGCGCGGCGCGGGCCTGGCGCTTGGCGCGCAGCAGGTTCAGCGCCTTGAGCACGATCACGGCCCAGGATGCGACCGACATCGCGACCAGGATCAGCGCCACGGCGCGCGTGACGAAGTCCCCCTGGGCCCAGACGTTGGCAAGGCCAAATTGCGTTTCCATTGTTATTTCCTCCTGAAAATCATTCGAGCACAAAGTTGATGGGCACCAGGTTCCACATGGCTTCGGGAACACCGTTGCGCTTGCCGGGCACGAAGCGCCAGCGCAGCACGGCCTCCTGGGCCTGGCGGTCCAGCCGGTCGTAGCCGCTGGACTGCTGGATCTCGGCCTTTTGCGGCATGCCGTCCGCGCCGATGTACACGCGCAAGACCACCTTGCCTTCCTCGCCCATGCGGCGGCTGAGCGCGGGGTAGGCGGGCTTGGGGTTGTTCAGATAGGCCGCGTTGCTGGACGGCAATTCGATGCTGGGCGCGCTGCTGGCGGGGGCTTTGGCGGCTGGCGCTGGCGCCGTGGCAGGGGCTGATGGGGCTGCGGCTGGAGCCGGAGCGGGCGAGGGTGCCGGTGCGGGTGCTGTGGGGGGCGCAGGTGCGGCCACGCTGGGGATGGCTTCCGGGTTGGGCGCTGGTGTGCTCAGCACCGGGGCCAGCGCGGGGCGTGGCGCCATCGTCGGCGCTGGCGCGGACCGGGGCGTCGGTGCTGGCGCAGGGCGCGGCGCAGGAGCGGGCGCTGGTTTCGGCACCGGTGCGGGGCTGGAGAGCACCTCACTGAGCAAGGTGGCGGGCACCAGTATTTCTGGCGGTGGCCGGTCCAGCGCCCGGTGCAAGGCCCACAGGCCGGCAGCGTGTGCGAGCAGCACGGCGGCCACGACCGTGCCCTGGCGCATCAGCGGCCGGGGTGGGGAAGGGGGGGCAGGCAAGGTCATTCTCAAAAACGATAGCTGGTAGTGCTGAATTTCATTGGGCTAGAGGCCGATTTGACACATACAGAGCGCGGGCGTTTTTCCCAGGGTGGTGGGGATTGTGGCTCAGCCCTCCAGCAGGGCGGGACTGGCTTGGTCCAGCGTGGCGCAGCCGCTCAAAGCCATGGCGATTTCCAGCTCGTCGCGCAGCAGGCGCAGCACATGGGCCACACCGGTAGCGCCCGCATGGGCCAGGCCCCAGAGCACCGGGCGCCCCACCAGCACGGCGCTGGCGCCCAGGGCCATGGCCTTGAGCACATCGGTGCCGCGCCGAATGCCGCCATCGACCAGCACCGGGATGGCGCCCTCTACCGCCTGCACGATGCGGGGCAGGGCCCGCGCAGTCGCGGGGGCTGTGTCCAGGGTCCGGCCGCCGTGGTTGGACACCACCAGGCCGGCCACGCCCAGGCGCAGGGCCTGGCGGGCGTCGTCGGGGTGCAGCACGCCCTTGAGCAGAAGGGGTAGCTGGGTCTGGCTTTGCAGCCAGGCCAGGTCGTCCCAGGTGGGCGCTTGCTGGAGCAGGTCGTCGAACAGCGCGCTGTGGCCTGGGGCCAGCGCAGGGCGGGGCGGGTGCGGGCAGTTGGCGAACTGCACGGCCTGCACGCCGGGGGGCAAATGAAAGCCAGCGCGCCGCTCCCGGTCGCGGGCGCCGCTGCAGGGGGCGTCCACCGTCAGCACCAGGGCTTCGCAGCCAGCGGCCTCGGCTTGCTGGATCTGGTCCCGCAGCCAGGCTCGGTCATGTTGCGCGTAGAGCTGCAGCCACAGCGGACCCCGGCCGGGGTCACCCGCCATCGCGTCTGCCACGGTCTGCAGCGGGGTGCTGGTCTGCAGGCTCAGTACCAGGCCGGTACCCAGTGCGGCGGCGGCGCAGGCGGTGGCCAATTCGCCCTCGGGGTGAATGGCGCAGTGCGTGGCCATGGGCGCCACCAGGATGGGGTGGGCCAGCCGCCGGCCCAGCAGCGTGACCTGGGTGTGTCCGCCCGCCAGTGGGCGCAGCACGCGGGGCCACAGCGTCAGCGCGTCCCAGGCCTGGCGGTTGGCGCGCAGGGTGATTTCGTCGGCCGCACCGCCGCTGAGCCAGGCCCAGACCCCGGGCGCCAGCCGCGCCTGCGCGTGCCGTTCGTGGTCGTTCAGACTGACCAGGTCGGGCGGCAGCGGGTGCAGGGTGGGACGGAAATTGATAATCAAAATCGGCTCCAGGCCAATAGAATCATGCGGTAGTAGCTATCAAAAAGAGAGTATTTTTGACATCGTGGCTCAGGGCGTGGCCCACATCCGCAGCAGATGGTGGTAGGTGCCATTGAGCTGCGCAATCTGCGGGTGGTCTTCCCCCAGTTCCTGGCGCAGCCGCACCAGGGCCAGGTCCATGTCCCACAGCAGGGCGCGCTGCTCGGGGCTGCGCACCAGGCTTTGCACCCAGAAAAAGCTGGCCAGGCGGGCGCCCCGCGTCACAGGCAGGACCTGGTGCAGGGTGTGGCCGGGGTAGAGGATGAGGTCGCCAGCGGGTAGCTTGAAGCGGCGCTCCTGCGCCCCGTCCTGCACGCACAGCTCGCCGCCTTCGTAGCTTTCTGGCTCAGACAGGAACAAGGTGCACGACAGGTCGCTGCGCACCCATTGCGCCGGGTGGCGCGCGTGCAGCAGGGCTGCGTCGGTGTGCAGGCCGTAGGCATTGGCCTGGCCGGCGTAGCGGTTGAACAGCGGGTTGAACAGCCGCGCCGGCAGCGCGGCAGACAAAAACAGCGGGTCGCGCTGCACCGCCGCCAACACCAAGGCCCGCAGCTGCTGCGCCTGGGGGCTGTCCGGGTCCAGCTGCGCGTTGCGCTTTTGGGCCTGGGCGCCGCCGCTGGCACTGGCCTGGCCATCGCGCCAGGGGGCGTCCTCGCCCAGCAGGGTACGGGCCTGGGCCACTTCGTCGGCGGTGAGGACGTTCGTCAGGTGCAGGAACATGGGCTTGGGAGGTTTGAGCGCAGTGCTCTATTTATTAATAGAAGCTGGACTTGAGGCTCAGCTGCACGATGCGGGGCGCACCCGGGGCGTAGAAGCCACGGTAGAGCGTGTCGGCGTACAGCTTGTTGCCCAGGTTGGTGACGTTCAGTTTCAGCACGTTCTTTTCTGACAGCTGGTATTCGGCCATGGCGTCCACGGTGGTGAAGCTGGCGGCCGCCACGTTGCGGGCCCCTTCGGGATTTTGCTTGCCCCGGTAGTTCAGGCCGGCGCCCACGCGCCACTGGGCGTTGATGCGGTAGGTGGTCCAGAGGCTGGCGCTGTGCTTGGGCGTGAGGGCCGGGCGGTCGCCCTCGACCTGGGCGCCGCCGCCGTTGGCGGCCAGGGCCTGGTTGCTGGCGTCAATCTTGGCCAGGGGAATCCAGGTGTGGTTGGCAAAGATTTCCCACTGCGGTGTGATGCGACCGGCGAGGTTGAACTCCATGCCGGCCGCATGGCGCTTGCCCGAGAGCAGTTGCTGCATGCTGGCCGTGTCGGGGTCGGTGTTGCGCTCGTTGTATTTTTCGCTGTAGAAGGCGGCCACGCCCAGCACGGCGCGGCGCTCGAACAGGTCGAACTTGCCGCCGACTTCGACGTTGCGGCTCTTCTCCGGCGGGGTATTGGCGGTCTTGGCGGTGCCGGCGTTCACGGTGGGGGCGTATTGGTAGGTGTCGCCTGAGGTGTTGTAGGACGAGCCGTACGAGACGTAGTAAGACGCCGTGTCGCTGGGCTGGTACAGCATGCCCAGGCGGGGGCTCCACAGCCCATCCGAGCGCTCGTTGCTCAAGCCGGCCGGTGTGTGGTATTTCGCGCTGAAACGGTCATAGCGCAGGCCGGCCACCAGTTTGACGGTCTCGCTCAGGCTGAGGGTGTCCTGGGCATAGAGGCCGAGGTTGCGCGCTGTGAAGGTGTTGAACGGCACGGGGCCACGGGTGTCGGCAAAGCGGGCGCCATCGTTGGGGGTGCCCACGGTAGTGGTCAGGCCGCTGGCGGCCCCGGCGAAGTTCTGGTTGCGCTTGGCGTCGTCGTGGTAGTAATCTACGCCCGCCAGCAGCTTGTGCTCGATGCCGCCGAGCTTGAATTGCTTGGAAAAGTCGCTCTGAAACTGGGTCAGGTCGCTGATGCCGACGCGGCCCTTTGGGCTGCGGGTGAGCACGGTGCCAGGCCCTAGATTGGCCAGCGTGGTGCCGGGGGCAAACCGGATGGCGCTGGCCAGCAGGTCGCGTTCGTAGCGGCCGTGGCGCAGACGGGTGCGCAGTTCCGCCTGGCCGTCAAAGCGGTGGATGTGCTCCAGCGTGCCATGCGTGGCGGAGGTGTTCTGGTAGTCGCTGGCCAGGCCGTAGTAGTTCTTGGCTGGCAGTGCCGGGTTGATGATGCCGTTGTTCACAAACCAGGGGTGGTTGTAGAGCGGGCGGCCCTCGACCTCCAGGTGGTAGAGGCTGACGGCGAATTCGTCGCGCGTGCCGATGCCCCAGCGGTAGGTTGGCGCAATCCCGCGCTTCTTCACCGTGGCGCCCCAGCGGTCGGCTTCGTGGACCATGGCATTCAGGCGCAGCGCGGCGTCCTCGCCGGTCTGCCAGTTGAAATCGCCGGTGACGCGGCGCTCGTTGCCGCTGCCCAGCGTCACGTTGGTTTCGTGCTGGTTCATCAGCAGGGGCTGCTTGTTCACTTGGTTGACCACGCCCCCGGTCGAGCCCTTGCCAAACAGCATGGACGCCGAGCCTTTGAGGATTTCGATGCGGTCGTTGTTGAAGGTGTCGCGTTCGTAGAGCACGCCGTCGCGCATGCCGTCGGTGTAGATGTCGCCCGCCTGGCCCAGCGAGAAGCCGCGCAGGCGCACGTCTTCCTCGCCCGTCTCGCCGGTGACGAAGGTCACGCCCGAGGTGGTGCGCAGCACTTCGCGGAAATCGTTGAGGTTGCGGTCGGCAATCAGCTTCTCGGTCATCACCGTGACCGACTGGGGAATGTCGCGCAGGGCCTGATGGCCCTTGCCAATCTGGGTCTGGGTCGCCTTGAGGCTGTCCTTGCCTTGCACGACCGGGGCCGCGCTCTCCTTCACGGTCACCGTGCCCAGGGTCGCTTCGGGGGGCGTGGCCTGCTGGGCATGGCCCGTGACCGAGGCGGCCAGCAGCAGCGCGCCCAGGGGCAGGGCGGTAGGGGGCATGGCGCGGTCGGTGGGGCGGTGGGGGGCTCGGGGGCGGCAGTCCTGCGGCATGGGTTCTCCAGAAGGTCTTTGCAAATGCGAATGGTTCGCAATATTACAGCAAATAAGAAACATTCTCATTTGAGTGGGGCGAAAAGGCGCCTTTTCTGCCACGCTGGGGGCCATTCCTGCAGCCGGACCCAGGCCGATGCCGGTGGGGCCGAAGGCTTCGCTACACTGCGCGCCCTGAAGGGTCAATGCCGGGCCTGTCCCGTCCGGGACATGGGCCTGCGGCCGACCCTCCGCACAGGAAGAACAACCATGAACCATGTACGTACTTCATTTCTGCACCGGGCCTGGCCTTCGGCCCTGGCCACGGTGGCGCTGGCCTGTGGCGTGGTGGCTGGGGCCACGGTGGGCGCGCGCCCCGCACAGGCCACGTCGGTCCAGGCCCCGGCCACGGCCCCCACGGGCAAGCCGATCAGGCTGGCGCTGATCGAGGGCCTGTCCGGCCCCTTTGGCAATACGGGCGAAGCGGTGTTCCGCAACCTGGTCTGGGCGACCGAGCGGGTCAATGCCCGTGGCGGCGTGGCCCTGCCGGCCGGTGCGGGCGGGGCCCGTCCCCTGGAATTGGCCCGCTACGACAGCAAGGGCCAGACGGAAGAGGCCTTGTCCGCCCTGCGCTCCGCCATCGACGATGGCGCCCGGGTCATCCTGCAGGGCAATTCCTCCTCGGTGGCCGCCGCGCTGGTCGAGGCCATCAAGAAACACAACGAGCGCGAGCCTGAGCGCCGCGTGGTCTTTCTGAACTATGCGGCGGTTGATCCCATCCTGACCAACGAAAAGTGCAATTTCTGGCATTTCCGCTTTGACGCCCATGCCGACATGCGCATGGCTGCGCTGATGGACGTGCTCCGCGAGGACAAGGCGCTCAAGAGCGTCTACCTGATCGGCCAGGACTACAGCTTTGGCCAGGCCGTGCTGCGCGAGGCCCGCAAGCAGCTCGCCGCCCAGCGCCCCGACGTGGCGGTGGCCGCCGAGGAACTGCACCCCATGGGCCGCGTCAAGGACTTTGCCCCCTACGCCGCCAAGATCAAGGCCAGTGGCGCGCAGGCGGTCATCACCGGCAACTGGGGAAACGACCTGACCCTGCTGGTCAAGGCCGCGCGCGAGGTGGGTTATGAAGGGCGCTTCTACACCTTCTACGGCAACGCGCTGGGTGCCCCGGCGGCCCTGGGCGAATCCGGCCTGGGCAAGGTCGTGGCCGTGGCCGACTGGCTGCCGAACGTGCCTGGCGCGCAAAGCGAAGCCTTCTACCAGTCCTTCCGCACCCGCTTTCCCAAGCCGCAGGACGACTATGTCCACATGCGCATGCAGCTGATGGTCGAGGCCCTGGCCCAGTCCATGGAAAAGGCCGGCAGCACCGAAGCCACCGCCGTGGCCCGCGCGCTGGAAACCGCCAAGGTCAGCCTGGCCGGCCAGACCGGTCAGATGCGTGCGGCGGACCACCAATTCCAGCAGTCCCTGGCCGTGGGCGTGATGGAGCGCAGGGGCGCCGCTGGCGTGCCGTTTGACGTGGAAGGCTCGGGCTACGGCTTTCGCGTGGTGCGCCAAATCCCCGCCGCCAAGGCCGAGCAGCCGCACAGCTGCCAGATGCAGCGGTTTTGAGGTCGAATTGGCTTCCAGGCCAATGGATTTGAGCGGTACTAGCTCCTAAAAAAGGAGCAAGTGGGACGCGTTTTTGCGACCTATTGGCTGGGTTGACGGTGGGCGGCAGGCGCTTGTGCGCTGCCGTCATCCATCCCTGGCCGAATCGTCTCCAGCACACCCTGGTAGCTCACCACAATGGCCGTGCCAGTTTGTCGGGCCAGTTCCCGCGCGCGCTGGGCGGCGCGTTGCAAGGCCTGGCTGGACAGGCGCAGGTCGGTGTCGCGTGCGGTGTCGATGGGGTGGGGGTTCATGGCGTTTCCTTCCAGTCCAGCAGTTGGGGCGTACTGCCAGCGTTGTCATAGAGCGCCCAGGCATCGACCAGCGGCGCGTACAGATGCTCGAAGTTGTGCAAGCCCGCAGCAAAACGGCGGCGAATGGTGATTTCCGGAATGTGGTGGCCACCTTGCAGCACCCGTTGGGCGACACGGGCCACGGCCTCGTCGGCAGAGTCGAGCCTCAAGAAAATCAACTTGACGGTGTAGCCCGCCGCTTGCCAAGTCCGGATGTGCGACACATAGGCGCGCCCAGACAAGGTGGTTTCAAAGGCGAAACTCTCGCCTGCAGCAAAGTGCCGGGCCAGCTCCCGCAACATCAGGCGTCCCGCCTGCACGGCGGCGGTTTCTGGCGCAAATGGTGCTAATCCCGCCGCGATCAGGTCCGCATTGACGAACACCGGGCAGCCTGCCTCGTTGGGTAAAAACTCCCGGGCAAACGTCGTTTTCCCGGCGCCATTGGGGCCGGCAATGATGATGACCTTGGGTTTGAGTGCCATCTTCGTGCGTACAAAGGAGCGAATCTCAGCGCCGCACCACCGCCGCCACTTCCTGCCCCAGCTCAATCACCGCCATCGCGTAGTAGCTGGACCAGTTGTAGCGGGTGACGGCGTAGAAGTTCTCGGTGCCGGCCACGTAGCTGGGGCGGTCGGCGCCGTTTTGCAGCTCGATCAGCGCCAGCGGGCCGGGGTGCTGCACGCCGTCGCCCAGCACCTCGGCACCCAGGGCCGTCAGGCGGGCGGGGCTGAAGGTGGGCAGGATGTCCGGACCCATCAGCGTGGGTAGGTCCAGCCGTTCGGCATCCAGCATCACCGCGTAGTGGGTAGGCATGCCGGGCTTCCAGCCATGGCCACGGAAATAGCTGGCCACCGAGCCAATGGCATCGGTCGGGCTGCGGAACAGGTCGATGGTGCCGTCGCCGTCAAAGTCCACCGCCCAGCGCACCCAGCTCGATGGCATGAACTGCCCCAGGCCCATGGCGCCGGCGTAGCTGCCGCGCAGCGCGAAGGGGTCCATGCCGGTGCGGTGGGTCAGGCTCAGGAACTGTTCCAGCTCGCCCCGGAAGAATGCGGTGCGCTGCGCCGCGCGCGGATGGGCGCTGGGAAAGTCAAAGGCCAGTGTGGCCAGCGCGTCCAGTACCCGGAAGTTGCCCATGTTCTGGCCGTAAATCGTCTCCACCCCCAGGATGCCGACGATGATGTCTGGGGGCACGCCGTATTCGCGCTCGGCCCGGGCCAGGGCCTCGCGGTGCTGTTCCCAGAAACGCGCGCCGGCCTGGATGCGGCTGGCGTCGATAAAACGGCTGCGGTAGCTGCGCCAGTTCTTGGGCGCGCCGGGCGGTGCGGGCAGCACCAGCCGGGGTACCTGGGGCAGCAGCTTGGCCTGACCCAGGACCTCGCGCACCCAGGCGGGGTCCAGGTCACGGCGGGTAGCGATGTCGCTGGCAAACGCCATCGCGTCGTCGCGCTGGGCGTAGGGCATGGTGCCGGCGACCAGCGGCACGGTACCAGCCGCTGCCCCCGCTGCCAGCAAGGCCTTGCCGCCCTTGCGCTTGGCGCCTGCCTTGCCTTGGTGCCGACCAGGCTTTGCGGGCCCCGCCTTGCGCACGGCGGGGGACGACACGCTGGCCTTCTTGGCTGGGCCGGCCAAGGTCGGCACCGGGGCGGTGAGCAGCGCGGCCACGGCCAGGCAGGGAAGGGCGAGTTTCAGGGCGAAGGCGTTCAAGAGGTGCATGGCGGGATTGTCGCCTCGGCGGTCGCTGGCGTCGGGGAAGTTCGGGGGGCACGGAGCAGCGTGGTCAGGGCCTGTTCCAGCGGGCGGCGCAGGCTCGCCAGCCGCAGGGGCTGGGCGGTCGGTGGGGCGTAGCGCAGGGCTTCCAGCTGCAGCAGCAGCGCCTCCACCGGCTGGGCCACATCGCCATAGGCGGCTCGCAGCGCCTGGGCCAGCGCGCGGGGGGTGACGGGGGCCGAGGCGGACGCTGGCACCGCGATGCCCGCCGCCGCGCAGCGCTGCGCCAGGCGCTGCAGCAGCCGCAGCCAGGGGTCGCGCCGGCGGCGCTCGCGCAGGGTCCAGAGCGCACCCAGCAGTCCGCCCAGGCCCAGCAGGCCGGCCAGCAGCCGCAGCAGGTCCTGGAGCCTGGGGGCGTCAAAACCCAGACTTTTGAGCAAGTCCATCTGGCGCGAGGGGCCGTAGTTCAGCACCCAGTCGTTCCAGCGGCTGTTGGCCGCGTCCCAGGCGGCGCGCAGGCGCTTGAGCAGGTCGGGGCTGACGACGGTGACCACCGCGTTGCCAAGCAGGCCGCGCGGTGCCTGCAGGCGTTCAAAGGCGCCGGTGCGGCCCGGGGCGACGGCGGAGGTGGGGTCCACCCGCACCCAGCCCTGGCCGCGCAGCCAGACTTCGGCCCAGGCGTGGGCGTCGCTCTGGCGCACGGTCCACAGGCCATCGACCGGATTGCGTTCGCCGCCCTGGTAGCCGGTGACGATGCGCGCCGGAATATCGAGCGCCCGCATCATCACCACGAAGGCCGAGGCGATGTGCTCGCAAAAGCCCGCCTTGCGGTCGAACCAGAACTCGTCCGCCGTGTGTTGGCCATAGACCCCTGGCGCCAGGGTGTAGCGGTAGCCGCCGGTGCGCAGGTGGTCGAGCACGGCGGCGAGCAGCGCGGGGCTGGCGTCCTGGTTGGGGTCGGGCACCAGGCGCCGGTCGCTGCGCAGTTGTGCCGCCCAGGCCAGGGTGCGGGGGTTGAAGCCGCCAGGCAGGTCGGTCGCATCGCGCAGCGCGATGGTGGTGGCGTCCGGGCCGTGGCGGAACTGGGGATGGCTTTCCGCGCGGTAGCGCACGACCTCGGTGAGCGGGCGGCGGGCCTGCCATTGCAGGTCGGGCGCCATCCAGGCTTCGGTGCCGGGCAGTTGGGGGGCTTCGGCGGCGGCGTCGAGCAGCAGCAGCCAGCTGCGGCGGTGGGGCTCCAGCGTCACCTCGTAGCGCAGCGCGGGGCCGCTGACTTGCAGCTGCGCGCGGCGTTGGGCTTGCTCGGGCGGCAGTGGGGCGCTGCTGGCGGGGTCGGGCAGCCATTCGCGGCCATCGAAGCGCGACAGCACCGGGCCGCGAAAGTACAGCGCGCTCTGTGCGGGCAGGGCCTGCGGGTCGTCAAAGCGCAGGCGCAGCGCCACGCTGTCGTCCAGCGCCAGTTCGGCCAGGGTGCCGACCTGCATGCTCCCCGACAGGCCGCTGCGCCCGCCCAGGCCGTCGCTGGGCATGCTCCACAGCGGCCCCAGGCGCGGGAACAGCACAAACAGCAGCACCATCACCGGCGTGCCCCACAGTGCCAGCCGCCCAGCCGTGGCCAGCGCCAGGCGCAGCGGCGGGCGGCCCACGGGCATCTGCGCGTTGATCAGCGCCGTCAGCAGCCCCAGCACCGCGATCAGCATGGCGGCGGCTACTGGCAGCGCCTGCGAAAAGAAGAAATTGCCCAGCAGCGTGAAAAACCCCAGGAAGAACACCACCCAGGCATCGCGCCGCGCGCGCATCTCCAGCGTCTTGAGCGCCAGCAGCAGGGCCAGCAGCGTCATGCCCGCGTCGCGGCCGGCCAACGTGCGGTGGGTGAACCAGGTGCCAGCCACCGCCAGGACCAATAAGCCCACCAGCCACCAGCGCTTGGGCAGCAGGCGCTGCGCCCAGGCCACCTGCCCGCGCCACAGCAGCAGGCCGGCGCTGAAGGCGCTGGCCCACAGCGGCAGGTGCGCCGTCAGCGGCGCCAGAATCCAGGCAATCACCGCCAGCAGGAACAGCGTGTCCCGCGCCTCGCGCGGCAGGGTGCCCAGGGCCTCAGACCAGCGCATGGCGGGCCTTTCGCGGCGGCAAGGTCGGGCGATAAATGCTATCGATTAAATAGCTAGTACCGCTCGTATCCATTGGCTTGGGGGCTGTTTTGACCATCAGCATCCCCTTCAGGCCTTGGCCAGTGCTTCCAGGCAGCGCTGGCGCTGGGCCTCGCCGTGGTCGGGCGGGATTTCGACCGCGCCCACGCGCAGGCCGTAGCGCAGCCCTTGGGCCTCGGCCTGCAGCACCCAGGCCGTCAGGCGGGACAGGCGCGCTTCGGCATCGGCCAGTCGGGTGTGGGCCTCGTCCAGCCAAAGCTGCTGGCGCCGGCGGGCTTCGCTGTCACGGCTGACCAGGGCATCGCTGCCGCTGGCCAGGGCCTGGGCGGCTTTTTTCCAGACGACCTGGCGCAGCGTGTCGCCCCGGCGGTAGGCGCGCACGCCGTCAAATTCGCCGGCGGCCCGGGCGGGGGTGGGGGCTTCGCCCGTATCACTGGCCTCGCCCAGCGGCAGGGGCGGGGCCTGGGGTTCGGGGCGCGGATAGACCAGCAGCGGGGCCGCCGGCCGCCACCAGGCCCAGACGCGGAAGGCGCCCAGCGGAAAGCGGGTTTCTGCCACCACGGCGGGCAGCGCTTGCAGGCCGCGCTGGGGTGGCGTCCAGGCCAGGGTGACGGTGGCGCTGCCTTGCGCGGGCAGGTCGGTCCAGCCGCCTTCGATGCCTTCGGGGTCGGGCGTGGCGGGCAGGGCCAGGCGCAGGCCCCACCGCGCGCGGCGCTCGGGGTTGTCCAGCCGCAGCGGCAATTGGGCCGCCTCGCCCAGGAACACCGGTGCCGGCGGGCGCAGCTGCAGCGTGACGCCGCGCAGGTTGGCATGGGCCACATGCATGCCCGCCAGTGCGCTGCCGGCCAGCAAGAAGGTCAGCAAATAGCCCAGGTTGAGCTGGTAATTGATCGAGGCCAGCAAGAGCAGCAGCAGCGTGAGCGCCAGCATCCAGCCCGGCCCGGTCGGCAGGATGTAGACATTGCGCTGGGTCAGCCGCAGCGCGTCGGTGCGCGGCAGGCGGTTCAGCCAGAAGCCGTGCAGCCGTTCGCGCAGCGCCAGGGCGGGGAGGGCGCGTGCCATGGGCGTTACCACTGCTTCAGGCCAGCGGCACGGCGGCGGCCATGGCGCGCACCTGCTCGACGGCGCTTCGGCCGGCGTTGGCCACCGGCACCAGGCGGTGGGCGATGGTCTGCGGCAGCACAGCCAGCACATCGTCGGGGCTGACGTAGTCGCGCCCTTCAATCAGCGCCTGGGCCTTGGCCGTCTGCAGCAGGCCCATGCCCGCCCGGGGCGACAGGCCCTGCACAAACCAGCGGCCCGAGCGCGTCGCGGCAATCAGGTCCTGCAGGTAGTCCAGCAGCGCGTCCGAGGCATGCACTGCCCGCACCTGGGCCTGCAGCGCGGCCAGGTCGGCGGCCGACAGCGCCGGGGCCAGGCGGCGTGCCAGGTCCCGCCGGTCGGCGCCAGACAGCAGCTGGCGTTCTGCGGCGCGGTCGGGGTAGCCCAGCGAGATGCGCATCAAAAAGCGGTCCAGCTGCGATTCCGGCAGCGGGTAGGTGCCCAGCTGGTCCTGCGGATTCTGCGTGGCAATCACAAAAAAGGGCCGGGGCAGGGGGCGGGTTTCGCCCTCGACCGAGACTTGGTGCTCTTCCATCGCTTCGAGCAGCGCGCTCTGGGTCTTGGGGCTGGCGCGGTTGATCTCGTCGGCCAGCAGCACCTGGGTGAAAACCGGGCCGGGGTGAAAGACAAAGCCCTCGCTACCGCGCTCATAGACCGACACCCCGGTCAGGTCGCTGGGCATCAGGTCGGCGGTGAACTGCACCCGCGCAAAGCGCAGGCCCAGCGCCCGGGCCAGTGCCTGGGACAGGGTGGTTTTGCCGACCCCCGGAACGTCTTCGATCAACAGGTGTCCTCCTGCCAGCAGGCAGGCCACGCAGTCCTGGATTTGGGCCGATTTACCCACAATCACCGTGTTAAGCTGGTTCAGCAGGGTTCTGAGGGGGTGGTGTGCATCCATGGCGGGACCTTAGCGGAAAAACACAAGAATCAAGGAGAACCCAGGTGCACAAGACGGGCTATTACACCCACAAGGACTGCTGGAAACACGAGATGGGACCAGGCCATCCGGAATGCCCAGAACGGCTCAGCGCCATCGAGGACCGCTTGCTGGTCACCGGCGTATTCGATGCTTTGGAGCGCTATGACGCCCCTGAGGCCCCCCTGGCCGACATCGAGCTGGCCCACGACCGCATGCACATCGCCGCGTTGCGCGGGCTGTCCGACCGTTTGCAGGAAGAACTGCTGGCCGGCGGCCCCGAGCATGCGCAGATCGACACCGACACCTCCATCAACGCCCACACCTGGAAAGCCGCGCTGCGTTCTGCCGGTGCCGCGCTGGCCGCCACCGACGCGGTGATGGCTGGCGAGCTGGAAAACGCCTTTTGTGCCGTGCGCCCGCCCGGTCACCATGCCTGCCGCGACAAGGCCATGGGTTTTTGCTTTTTCAACAACGTGGCCATTGCCGCCAAGTACGCGTTGCAGCGCTACAACCTGGAACGGGTGGCCATCGTGGACTTCGACGTCCACCACGGCAACGGCACCGAGGACATCCTGGCCGGCGACATGCGTGCGCTGATGGTGGGTCTGTTCCAGCACCCTTTCTACCCTTTTAGCGGCGATCAGAACCCCGCGCCCAACATGGTGAACCTGCCGGTGCCGGCTTACACCCGGGGCATGGACATCCGCGAACTGGTGGACATGGTGTGGCTGCCGCGCTTGGAGGCCTTTCGTCCGCAAATGATTTTCATCAGCGCCGGTTTTGATGCCCATCGCGACGACGACATGGGCCAGCTGGGCATGACCGAGGCCGATTTCGCCTGGATCACCCGGGCCGTCAAGGACATCGCCAAGCGCCACGCCCAGGGCCGCATCGTCTCCTGCCTGGAAGGCGGCTATGTGATGGACGCGCTGGCGCGGAGCGTGGAGGCGCATGTGCGCGTGCTGGCGGACCTGTGATGCCTGCGACACCGCACTGATTGCTGTTTTTTCTGACTGTCTGAATTTCCCATGACCCTGGCCGACTCTCTCTTGCAGGTGCAGCGCGATGCGCGCGGCGTTGTCACCCTCACCCTGAACGATCCCGCCCGCTTCAATGCGCTGGGGCATGACATGCTGGCTGCCCTGCAGCAGGCATTGGACGCCGTCGCCCAGGACGAGACCACCCGCGTGGTCGTGCTGGCGGCCAACGGCAAGGCGTTTTGCGCCGGCCACAACCTCAAGGACATGGCCGCTAACCCGGACCTGGCCTGGTACCAGCAGCTGTTTGGCCAGTGCAGCCGCATGATGCTGTCGATTCAGAAGCTGCCGGTGCCGGTCATTGCCCGCGTGCAGGGCATGGCCACGGCGGCGGGCTGCCAGCTGGTCGCGCAGTGCGACCTGGCCGTGGCGGTGGACACGGCCACCTTTGCCACCAGTGGCATCCACTACGGGCTGTTCTGCGCCACGCCCAGCGTGCCGCTGGTGCGCAACATCCCGGCCAAAAAGGCCATGGAAATGCTGCTCACGGGCGATTTCATTGACGCGGCCACCGCGCTGGACCAGGGCCTGCTCAACCGCGTGGTGCCGGTCGACCAGCTCGATGCCGCTGTGGAGAGCCTGGTGCAGTCCATCCTGCAAAAACCGCGCGTGGCCGTCGCGATGGGCAAGGCGCTGGTCTATCAGCAACGCGAGCTGGGCCTGGACGCCGCCTACCAGCTGGCTGGCCAGACCATGGCCGCCAACATGATGGACCCCGCCGCCCAGGAAGGCGCGCAGGCTTTTGCTGAAAAGCGCACACCCGCCTGGAAGTCCGCATGAGCGGTCCGGTGGTGGGGCTGGCCCCCTGGTGGGCCGGTTGGCGCGAGGAAATCGAAGCCCTGTCCCAGCCCACGGTCTGGGTCGAGCTGACGGCCCTGGCGGTGGCTGCCGCCCTCGCTTGGGGCCTGGTGTCGCTGCTGCACAAGGCCTTTGACCGGGGCAACGACCGGTCCATTCTGTTTGGTCGCAGCGTGTTTGACGGGGCGCTGTTCCCCTTGCTGCTGCTGGGCCTGGCGTACCTCGCGCGCGGCTTGGTGCAGCCCCTGGTGCCGCTGGCGGCGTTCAAGGTGGTGATTCCGCTGCTGCTGTCGCTGGCGGCGATCCGCGTAGGGGTCAAGGTTTTGCAGGCCGCCTTTCCGCAGTCCGCCTGGGTGCGGCCGCTGGAGCGCACGATTTCCTGGGCGGCCTGGCTGACCTCGGCCCTGTGGGTCACCGGCATTCTGCCCCACCTGCTCGAAGACCTCGACCAGATCACCTGGAAAGTCGGCGGTGCCACGCTCTCGGTGCGCACCTTGCTGGAAGGAGCGCTGTCGGCCGGAGTTTTGCTGTTGCTCAGCCTCTGGGTGTCGGCGGCCCTTGAGGCACGGCTCTTGCGCTCCACCGCCGGCGCCGAACTGTCGATGCGCAAGGCTGTGAGCAATGCGCTGCGCGCGCTGCTGATGTTCCTGGCCGTCATCACCGCGCTGTCGGCCGTGGGCATTGACCTGACAGCCTTGTCGGTGCTGGGCGGTGCCGTGGGCGTAGGCATTGGCTTTGGTCTGCAGAAGCTGGCGGCCAACTACGTCAGCGGTTTCGTGATCCTGGCCGAGCGCAGCATGCGCATTGGCGACAGCGTGCGGGTGGACAACTTCGAGGGCCGCATCACCAACATCAATGCGCGCTACACCGTCATCCGCTCGCCGGGCGGGCGCGAATCCATCGTGCCCAACGAAATGCTGCTCACCCAGCGGGTCGAAAACCTGTCGCTGGCCGACCCCAAGGTCTGGCGCTCCACCGTGGTCAGCGTGGCCTATGACAGCGACGTGGACCGGGTCATGCAGCTGTTGCTGGCCTCTGTGTCCGACAACCCCCGGGTGCTGCGCGACCCTGGGCCTAGCGTGGCGCTGTCGGCCTTTGGTGCCGATGGGCTGGAGTTCACCGTCGGCTACTGGGTGGGCGACCCCGAAATTGGCCAGCTGGGGCTGCGCTCGGAAATCAACTTGGCCATTTTGCGTTCCTTGCAGGCGCATGGCGTTGAGATTCCCTATCCCCAACGGGTCATGCACCTGGCCCCTGGCACTGTCACCCCGGGCAACCCCGTCACCCAGCCGCCAGGATGAGGTCCCTATAATTTTTAAAAAAGCACGACCGTTCTTTTTCTTGGTGCCCTGCTTTTGTCGGGAATTCCCACCGCAATAGAATGGTCGTGCTTTACGTTAACGTCAACCAAAACCTCCAAGGAGCCAATCCCATGAAAATCCTCGTCCCCGTCAAGCGCGTGGTGGACTACAACGTGAAAGTCCGTGTGAAGTCCGACGGCAGCGGAGTGGACATTGCCAACGTCAAGATGAGCATGAACCCCTTTGAC
>CAYZPX010000044.1:0-16130 GCA_964480105.1 uncultured Burkholderiaceae bacterium
AGCTGGTCCATCGCCTCCTTGAGCTCGGCGCGGTCCTCGCCCTCGATGCGGCGGCTCACGCCACCGCCGCGCGGGTTGTTGGGCATCAGCACCACATAGCGGCCTGCCAGGCTGACGAAGGTGGTCAGGGCAGCGCCCTTGTTACCGCGCTCTTCCTTTTCGACTTGGACCAGTAGCTCCTGACCTTCGCGGATCACGTCCTGGATGCGGGCTTGGCTAGGCGAAACGCCTTCGGCAAAGTATTGGCGGGAAATTTCCTTGAAGGGCAGGAAGCCATGGCGGTCCTCGCCGTAATCGACAAAGCAGGCCTCCAGGCTGGGCTCCACGCGGGTGACGACCGCCTTGTAGATGTTGCCCTTGCGCTGTTCACGCCCTTCGATTTCGATTTCGTAGTCCAGCAGCTTCTGGCCATCGACGATGGCCAAACGGCGTTCTTCGGGCTGCGTGGCGTTGATGAGCATCCGTTTCATGATGCGATTCCTTCCTGTGTTGCGCGGGCGGCAGCGGCGCAGCGTCGTTGCTGCGGCAGGCTGCCATCTGCGGCTCAAACCAATGACAAGCTCTCTGGGAGCGGAGCAAGCCCGGACTGACGACAGGAAACGAAAGGAATTGCCAGAAAGGCCTATGCCCCGACCGAGCCAGGGCTCGACCAGGGTGGAGGCAGGGGCGCATGGATGGGGGCGAGGGGACGGTCGCACCGCATTGCTCCTGAAATAGGAGCTGCTAGCGCTGGATGGATGGGCTGTGAGGGCATGTCAAACGCCCAAAGCGGGGCCTTGCGCCGCCGCCAGAGGGTTTCCATCCATGCCATCAACAACCACATGCTCGCTTCGATCCGCAGGCAGCCGCTCCCGTGCAAGGGGGAAGGCTGTCTGCTGGGGGTATTCCGGTTCGGTGTTTCTTGTGCGTCAGCTTGCCGTGTTTCGTGGGCGCCACCACCAGCATCTGGCTGGTGATCTGCGTGCGCGAAACCCGTGGGCATCGACCTTCCTGCAGCGGCGGTGTGCTTGGGTGGACTAAACTCCAGACAAATCAAACACTTATGAAGTGACGCGCAGGTGAAGCCAATTATAGGCGGCAAACCGGTCCCGGACCGGGCGCTGCAAGCCCCCCCCGCTAAGGTCCGTATGGTCTCGGTCGATGCCGAAGACGCGGGTCAGCGGCTCGACAATTTTCTGATTCGCCAGCTCAAGGGCGTGCCCAAGACCCATGTCTATCGCATCATCCGCAGCGGCGAGGTCCGTATCAACAAGGGCCGTGCCAGTGCCGACACGCGGCTGAATGCGGGCGACCAGGTGC
Source organism: uncultured Burkholderiaceae bacterium (assembly GCA_964480105.1). GTDB lineage: Bacteria > Pseudomonadota > Gammaproteobacteria > Burkholderiales > Burkholderiaceae_C > CAYZPX01. The sequence goes on from CAYZPX010000044.1 coordinate 1,300, forward strand.
GGCTGCCACCGGTGCGGATTTCCGACAAGGTGGCTGAGAAAGCCGCCCGCCCGGCCCCGGCGCGGGAATTTCCCCTTTTGCTGGAAGACGAGCACCTGATCGCCCTCAACAAGCCTGCCGGCGTGGCGGTGCACGGTGGCAGCGGTGTGAGTTTTGGCGTGATCGAGCAGTTGCGCCAGGCCCGTCCCCAGGCTAAGTTCTTAGAGTTGGTCCACCGGCTGGACCGCGAGACCTCCGGCATCCTGTTGGTGGCCAAGAAGCGTTCGGCCCTCACCCACCTGCAGGACCAGTTCCGCGGGCGGGAGACTGGCAAGACCTACCTGGCCCTGGTGGCCGGTGTCTGGCTTGCAAACAAAAAAGTGATCGACCTGCCCCTGCACAAATACCTGCAGGCCGACGGTGAGCGCCGCGTGCGCGTGACCAGCGCCGACGATCCCGACGGCATGCGCTCCGTCACCCTGGTGCGGGTGCGCCAGACCTGGCCCGCCCGCCCAGAACAAGGCCTGCCCCCGATGAGCCTGCTGGAAGTCACGATCAAAACCGGTCGCACCCACCAGATCCGCGTGCATCTTTCCAGCCAGGGCTGTCCCATTGCGGGGGACGACAAGTACGGCGATTTCGACCTGAACAAGCGGGTCCACAAGCAGGGGCTGCAGCGCATGTTCCTGCATGCCTGGCGGTTACAGTTCAGCCACCCTGCCACGGGGGCGCCAGTGCAGCTGCAGGCCGAGCTTCCCCCGGAACTGGCAGCATTTCTTCCTTCTGACTGAGCTTGGCATGTCCATCCCTACCTCGCACGCTCGCCGTTTTGATCTGATTGCTTTTGATTGGGACGGCACCCTGTTTGATTCCACCGCCATCATCGTGCGTTGCATTCAGGCCGCCGTGCGCGATGTGGGTGGCGCCATGCCGTCCGACGAGGCCGCGGCCTATGTCATCGGCCTCGGACTGACCCAGGCGCTGGCCCACGCGGCGCCCGATGTGCCACCCGAGAAATACCCCGAGCTGGGCGCGCGCTACCGCCACCACTATCTGCAGCAGCAAGATGCGGTGAGCCTGTTTTCCGGCGTGCTGCCCCTGCTGGCCGACCTGCGGGAGCGCGGCCATTGGCTCACCGTGGCCACGGGCAAAAGCCGGCGCGGCCTGAACGAGGCCCTGGCATCGGCTGACCTGCGTGGCGTGTTCCACGGCTCCCGCACCGCCGACGAGACCGCTGGCAAGCCCCATCCTCTGATGCTGGAGGAACTGATGGCCGAATTCGACGTGTCTCCCGACCGTGTCCTGATGGTGGGCGACACCACCCACGACCTGCAAATGGCGCTGAACGCCGGCTGTGCCAGCGTGGGCGTGAGCTACGGTGCCCACGCGCCCGAGGCTTTTCACGCCCTGCAGCCTCTGCATGTCGCCCATTCGGTCCGGGACTTGCACGACTGGCTGCTGCGCGAGGCTTGACTGTGGGCTTTTTGCAACAAACAGTGATTCCCGTTTGCGCCAGTGCCGAGCTGCACGACGGTGGTCTCGCGGTGCCCTTCGACGTGCGGTACCAAGGGCAGTCCTGTCGGGCGTTTGCCATCCGCTACCAGGGACAGGTCCACGCCTACCTCAACCGCTGCACCCATGTGGCCATGGAGATGGACTACCAGCCCAACCAATTTTTTGACGACAGTGGCCAGTGGCTGTTGTGTGCCACCCACGGCGCAGCCCACCACCCCGACACCGGGGCCTGCGCGGGCGGGCCCTGCCGGGGTGGCTTGGTCAAGATTGCCCTGTCCGAAACCGAGGGCATGGTCCACTGGCATACTGACCAGAGGCTTCAGCTGCCGGAGGTGCTACCCGCGTCCGATGCCCTTGGCCATCCCCCTGCTTTCACTCCTTCTCTGCCTGGCCCGACATGACCGACCCACTGTCTCCCGAACCGTCGTCCGAAGTGCCCAAACCTGATCCCTGGGCAGCACCATCGCCTGCTGCGGCCGCAGCCCCTGTACAGCGGGAGGCGCGCCCCACGCCCGCCGAGGAGCCCGGTTGGGAGCGGGTCACCCTGGAGAAACTGGCATTTGCCACCCTGCGCGAGCAGCGCGCCGCGCGCCGCTGGACGGTGTTCTTTCGCCTGGCCTGGCTGTCTTTCGGACTGGCGATTCTTGCTGCGGTCCTGCACCAAGGGGCGGTGAGCACCAGTCCCAGCGCGCCCCACACGGCGGTGGTGAACATCAAGGGTGAAATCGCTTCGGGCGGTGAGGCCAGTGCAGAGCTGATCGTCGCTGCCATGCGCAATGCCCTGGAAGACGAGGGCTCCCAGGCCCTGGTGCTGCTGATCGACTCTCCCGGCGGCAGCCCAGTGCAGGCGGGCATCGTCAATGACGAGATCCTGCGCCTCAAGGACAAGCACAACAAGCCGGTGTACGTGGTGGTGGAGGAAACCTGCGCCTCGGCGGCCTACTACATCGCGGCGGCGGCCGACGAGATTTTTGTGGACAAGGCCAGCATCGTGGGCAGCATTGGCGTGCTGATGGACGGCTTCGGTTTCACTGGTCTGATGGACAAGCTGGGCGTGGAACGCCGCCTGCTGACCGCTGGCGAAAACAAGGGCTTTCTCGATCCTTTCAGTCCCCAGACCATCAAGCAACGCCAATATGCCCAGACCATGCTGGACCAGATCCACCAGCAGTTCATCGACGTGGTCAAGGCCGGCCGCGGCGAGCGGCTGAAAGTGACGCCTGAAATGTTCAGCGGCCTGTTCTGGACGGGTCAGCAGGCCATCGACATGGGTCTGGCCGACCGTCTGGGCAACCTCGACTATGTGGCCCGCGAGGTGGTCAAGGCTGAGGACATCATCGACTACACCCGCCACGAGAACGTGGCCGAGCGTCTGGTCAAGCGCTTTGGTGCCGCCATGGGCGCCGGGATGGCCAAGGCCCTGGTGGCTGTACCGCAGTTGCGCTGAGCCCTGGGTTGGTGAGGGCCTCAGCGCCCCAGTGCAAACACGGTGGGAATCCGCTTGTCTGGCACCGACTTCGTGTGCCGCCAATCCTTCACGCTGCGGGATTCGATCCGGGCTTCGGGCAATGTCAGCCCGCTGGCCACCGCCAGGCGCGTGTTGGGCTGTAGCGTGTGCAGCAACGCCTCCCACAGCGCGGGGTTGCGGTAAGGCGTTTCAATGAACAGCTGGGTCTGGCCTTGTTGCAGTGCCAGTTTTTCCAGGGCTCGGATGCGCTGTGCGCGTTCCTGGCTGTCCTGGGGCAGATAGCCCACAAACGCAAAGTCCTGGCCGTTCAACCCGCTGGCTGCCAAGGCCAGCAGCAGCGAGACCGGACCGACCAGCGGCACCACCCGCAGGCCCAAATCGTGTGCGGCGCGCACCACCGAGCTGCCCGGATCGGCCACGGCAGGCATGCCGGCTTCGCTGACCAATCCGATGTCCAGTCCAGCCAGCGCGGGGGTCAACAACGGGCGGGCGTCGAAACTGGCCGAGCGCACGGTGCCGTGGTCGCCCTTTTTGTGGACTTCGCGGGGCAGTTCGGTGATCTGTTGCGCTTGCAGGGGTGCTGCCAGCGGTTGCAACGCATCAATGCGCTTGAGATAGGCGCGAGTGCTTTTGGCGTTCTCGCAGATCCAGTGCGTCAGCCCGGCCGCTACGCGCAGGGTGCCTGCGGGTAAGGCTTCTTCCAGAGGTGTTTGTACATCGCAGCCAAAGTCCAGGGGGGCTGGCACCAGGTACAAGGTGCCAGTGCCTGGTGATGCAGCGGTGCCGCTCATGGCAGCGTGACCCCGGCAGCGCGCAGCAGGCGGCTGGTTCGGATCAGCGGCAGGCCGATCAGGGCGGTGGGGTCGTCGCTGACGATGGCATCCAGCAGGGCAATGCCCAGGCCCTCGCTCTTGGCGCTGCCGGCGCAGTCGTAGGGTTGTTCGGCCCGCAGGTAGCGTTCGATTTCGGCGTCGGACAGGTCGCGAAAGCGCACTTCGATGGCGGCCAATTCGGTCTGGGCAAAGCCGCTGGCTTGGCAGACCACTGCCACAGCAGTTTGGAAAATGACGGTCTGGTTGCGCATCTGTTGCAATTGCACAACGGCACGTTCATGGGTGCCAGGCTTGCCCAAGGGTTGGCCATTCAGGTCGGCTACCTGGTCAGAGCCGATCACGATGGCATCGGGCTGGCGCTTTGCCACGTCCTGGGCTTTGGCCAGCGCCAGGCGCAGGGCCAGGTCGCGGGGGGGCTCCCCAGGGCGGGGGGTTTCGTCCACATCGGGCGCGATGGCCTCGAACGGCAGGCGCAGGCGGGAAAGCAGTTCACGGCGGTAGGGGGAGGTCGAGCCCAGAATCAGCGGGCGGGGGAGGGCGTTCGGTTGCATGGGGCGATTCTCTTACACTGCCGCCATGAGCCAAGATTTCTCCCCGGACCGCCTGGATGTGAAGGCCTTTGCCTTGGCATGCGGCCATTTGACGGGGTGTGACCCCCTTTCCCTTTACGACCGTTTGCAGGACGAAGCGGTGGCGCTGTCCGATGCGTTGCACGTGGTCTGGACGGCTGAGGCGTCGATGCGCACACTGCCGGGCGGTGCCACGCAACCCTGGTTGCGGCTGCAGGCCCAGGCCACGCTGCCCCTGGAGTGCCAGCGCTGCCTGACGCCAGCAGACACATTACTGGAGGTGGACCGCGAATTCCGCTTTGTGCCCGACGAAGCGACGGCCGAAGCCGAAGACGAAGACAGCGAGGAGGACCTGCTGGTGCTCAGCCGGGACTTCGAGCTGCGTGAGCTGATTGAGGATGAGCTGCTGCTGGCGCTGCCCCTGGTGCCCTTGCACGAAGTGTGTCCCGAGGGGCCGGTCCTCAGCGTACAAAGTGAGGCCTTCGAGGAAGCCCAGGCGGAGCGCCCCCATCCCTTTGCCGCCCTGGCCGCCTTGCGCAAGCCAGACTGAGCTGCGGGGCAGAAAACGCCTTGGGCTATAATCGCAGGCTTCGCGTGAAACCCCCCGTGTCTTAATAGGGCTGACCGCGTTTTCCGACTAACCCTTTCAAGACCAGGAGCCCCCATGGCTGTCCAGCAAAACAAAAAGTCCCCTTCCAAGCGCGGCATGCACCGTTCGCACAACGCACTGACCGTGCCTGGTACCGCTGTGGAACCCACCACCGGTGAAATCCACCTGCGCCACCATATCAGCCCCAATGGCTTTTACCGTGGCCGCCAAGTGCTGAAGAACAAGTCCGAAGCCTGATTGCCGCTTCTTCGCAAGGCCCGCAGCTACCCCTCGTAGCGCGGGCCTTTGTTTTGTCTGTCATTTCTTGGCTGGCCGCCAGGCCCGCCTGAGTCGCCCATGATCACACTGGCTGTCGACTGCATGGGGGGCGACCATGGCCCCCGCGTCACGCTCGCGGCGTGTCGCCAGTTTCTCGAAACCCATCCCGATGCCCATTTGTTGTTGGTGGGTTTGCCCGAGCCCCTGCGCGACCTGAATCACCCCCGTGCCACCCTGGTGCCCGCCACCGAAGTCGTCGCCATGGACGATCCGGTGGAAATTGCCCTGCGCAAGAAAAAGGATTCGTCCATGCGCGTGGCGATCCAGCAGGTCAAGGACGGCACAGCGGCCGTGGCGGTGTCGGCTGGCAACACGGGCGCCCTGATGGCGATTGCCCGCTACCTTATCAAGACCCTGGACGGCATTGACCGGCCCGCCATCGCCACGCAGATGCCCAATGCCCAGGGCGGCGCGACCACGGTGCTGGACCTCGGCGCCAACGTCGATTGTTCGGCCGAGCACCTGCTGCAGTTCGCCGTGATGGGCTCCGCCCTGGTGTCGGTGCTGCAATCTGATCCCGAGCCCACGGTCGGGCTGCTCAACATCGGCGAAGAGGCCATCAAGGGCAGCGAAGTGATCAAAAAGGCGGGCGAACTGCTGCGATCGGCGGGCAACGCCGGTGATTTGAACTTCTACGGCAACGTCGAAGGCAACGACATCTTCAAGGGCACGGTGGACATCGTCGTCTGCGACGGCTTTGTCGGCAACGTGGCGCTCAAGGCCAGCGAGGGCGTGGCGTCGATGATCGTCGGCGGCCTCAAGCAGGAATTCAAGCGCAACTGGCTGACCAAGCTGGCGGCGCTGGTGGCCTACCCGGTGCTCAAGGCCCTGATGCAGCGCATGGATTACCGGCGCTACAACGGCGCAGCCTTGTTGGGCCTGCGCGGCCTGGTGTTCAAGAGCCATGGTTCGGCCGATGTGATGGGCTTCGAGCAGGCCCTGAACCGGGCGTATGATGCGGCCCGCAACAACTTGCTCGACCGTGTCCGGGCCCGGATTGCCCATGCAGCGCCGCTTTTGCTGCCTGCAGCACCGGGGTCGGTGGCGACGAAGACCGATTGATGAGACGCTACTCCCGCATTGCCGGCACCGGCAGCTACCTTCCCCCCCGCCGGCTGACCAACGCTGACCTCGTGGCCGAACTGGCCCAGCGCGGCATCGAAACCTCTGACGAATGGATCGTGGAACGCACCGGCATCCGGGCGCGCCACTTTGCGGCGCCCGATGTTGCGAGCAGCGACCTGGGCGTGGAAGCCGCCCGCCAGGCCCTGGACGCTGCCGGTGTGCAGCCCCAGGACATCGACCTGATCATCGTCGCCACATCCACACCGGACATGGTGTTTCCGTCCACGGCCTGCATCCTGCAGAACAAGCTGGGCGCGAACGGCTGTGCGGCCTTCGATGTGCAGGCGGTCTGCAGCGGTTTTGTCTACGCCCTCACCGTCGCCGACGCGATGATCCAGTCCGGCGCAGCCCGGCGTGCGCTGGTGGTGGGCGCCGAGGTCTTTAGCCGCATTCTCGATTTCAACGACCGCACCACCTGCGTGCTGTTTGGCGATGGCGCGGGTGCCGTGGTGCTGGAGGCGTCCGAGCAGCCCGGCATCCTGGCCAGCGACCTGCACGCCGATGGCAAGCATGTGGACATCCTCTGCGTGCCAGGCAATGTGTCCGGCGGTCAAATTTTGGGTGACCCCTTGCTCAAGATGGATGGCCAGGCCGTGTTCAAGCTGGCGGTGGGCGTGCTGGAAAAAGCCGCCCGCGCCACGCTGGAAAAAGCCCAGCTCACCGAGGCCGACATCGACTGGCTGATCCCGCACCAGGCCAACATCCGCATCATGCAAGGCACGGCGCGCAAGCTCAAATTGCCAATGGAGAAGGTGGTCGTCACCGTGGACCAGCATGGCAACACCTCGGCGGCGTCGATTCCACTGGCGCTGGACCACGCGGTACGCGCCGGCCAGGTGCAGGCCGGCCAGACCGTGCTGCTCGAAGGCGTCGGCGGCGGCTTCACCTGGGGTGCGGTGCTCTTGAAAATGTAGCTAGTACCGCTGGTATTTAAAGGGCTAGGCCCTGATTTTGTTCAAAATTGACACCATGACAACCTTTGCTTTTGTCTTTCCGGGCCAGGGCTCCCAATCCGTGGGCATGCTCGACGCCTGGGGCGACCATCCCGTCGTTGCCCAGACCCTGCAGGAAGCCTCTGACGCCCTGGGCGAGGACGTGGGCCGCCTGATCCACGAAGGCCCCAAGGAAGCCCTGGCGCTGACCACCAACACCCAGCCGGTGATGTTGGTCGCTGGCGTGGCTGCCTGGCGCGTCTGGCAGGCCGAAGGGGGCGCGCTGCCCGCTGCGGTCGCTGGCCATTCGCTGGGCGAGTATTCCGCGCTCGTCGCCTCAGGCGTGCTGACCCTGGCCCAGGCCGCCCCGCTGGTGCGCCTGCGCGCCGCCGCCATGCAGGAAGCCGTGCCGGTCGGCACCGGCGCCATGGCCGCCATCCTGGGCCTGGAGGCTGCCAAGGTGATCGCCGGCTGCGCCGAAGTCACTGCCGCCATGGGCAACCCCGCCGAGGTGGTTGAGGCCGTGAACTTCAACGACCCCATTCAGACCGTGATCGCCGGCACCAAGGCTGCCGTCGAGAAAGCCTGCGAGGCCTTGAAGGCTGCCGGCGCCAAGCGTGCCTTGCCGCTGCCCGTGTCCGCACCGTTCCACTCCAGCCTGATGAAGCCTGCCGCCGAAAAGCTGCGCGCCGCGCTGGCCGAGACCGCGCTGGCAACGCCGCAGATTCCGGTGCTCAACAACATTGACGTGGCCGTGCAGCAGGAGGCCGACGCGATTCGCGACGCGCTCTACCGCCAGGCTTTTGGCCCCGTGCGCTGGGTCGAATGCGTGCAGGCGCTCAAGGCGCGCGGCATCACCCACCTGGTCGAATGCGGCCCCGGCAAGGTGCTGGCTGGCTTGACCAAGCGCATCGACGGCGAACTCGTCGGCGCCGCCCTGTATGACCCCGCCACCCTGGCGGATGTGAAGGAATTGCTCGCATGACCACCGTTGCAAACACTCCGGCGCAGGTCGCGCTGGTCACTGGCGCATCGCGCGGCATTGGTGCTGCCATCGCCCTGGAACTGGCCGCGCGCGGCTACCAGGTGGTCGGCACCGCCACCACCGACGAAGGCGCCCAGCGCATCACGGCGGCGCTGTCGACCCATCCGGGCTGCCGCGGCGTGAACCTGAACGTCAACGATGGCCCGGCCGTCGAGGCGCTGATCGATGCCCTGGTCAAGGAACAGGGCGGCGTGCATGTGCTGGTCAACAACGCCGGCATCACCCGCGACACCCTGGCCATGCGCATGAAGGACGAGGACTGGGACGCCGTGCTGGACACCAACCTCAAGGCCGTGTTCCGCGTCAGCCGCGCCGCCATCCGCCCCATGATGAAGCAGCGCTTTGGCCGCATCATCAGCATCACCAGCGTGGTGGGTGCGTCTGGCAACCCTGGCCAGGCCAACTACGCCGCTGCGAAAGCGGGCGTGGCCGGCATGGCCCGTGCGCTGGCCCGCGAGCTGGGCAGCCGTGGCATCACCGTCAACTGCGTGGCTCCCGGCTTCATCGAAACCGACATGACCGCCAGCTTGCCCGAAGAGCAGCAAAAGGCCCTGAACGCCCAGATTCCCCTGGGCCACATGGGCAAGCCAGCCGACATCGCCCATGCGGTGGCCTACCTGGCCTCGCGCGAAGCAGGCTACGTGACCGGGCAGGAATTGCACGTCAACGGCGGCATGTACATGTAAGCCGACCTTTCCCGGGCCAGAGGGGTCGGGACGGGTCATGGAAAACGCCGAGCTATCCGTACGGCGAGCGCGCTGGAAGCGAAACTTCCAGCCGCTAGAATCGCGGATTCATTCACAACCCCCAGAGGGAAACCCATGAGCGATATCGAAGCACGCGTCAAGAAAATCATTGCCGAACAACTCGGTGTGGAAGAGTCCCAAGTGACCAACGAGAAGGCCTTCGTGGCCGATCTGGGCGCCGACTCCCTGGACACCGTGGAACTGGTGATGGCGCTCGAAGACGAGTTTGGCATCGAGATTCCCGACGAAGACGCCGAGAAGATCACCACGGTGCAAAACGCCATCGACTACGCCAACACCCACCAGAAGGGCTGATCTGGCCGATCTGTCCCCGAGGCTGTGCGCACGGCATGTTTTGACCGTGTCCTGGGGATGCCAGGCTGGCATCCTGTCTTGGGGACAACCCTCCCGTCTCAAGGCCGCTAGGCGTCCGATTGAGCGATCACTACAAGGTTTTTACGCATGAGCCGTCGTCGCGTTGTCGTGACTGGTCTCGGTTGCATCAGTCCCGTGGGCAACACGGTGCAGGATGCCTGGGCCAACATCTTGGCCGGACAATCCGGCATCGACCTCATCACCAAGTTCGACGCGTCGAACTTTGCCTGCAAGATTGCCGGCGAGGTCAAGGGCTTTGACCTGGAGTCCTACCTCAATCCCAAAGATGCCCGCACGATGGATACGTTCATCCATTACGGGATCGCTGCGGCCAGCCAGGCCGTACAGGACGCAGGTTTGCCCACCGGCGACGCCCTGGACGAGGAGTTTGCCACCCGCATCGGCTGCGTGATTGGCTCTGGCATTGGTGGCCTGCCGCTGATTGAAAACACCCACGCCGAGCTGGCCAGTCGTGGTCCCCGGCGGATTACCCCCTTCTTTGTGCCTGCCTCCATCATCAACATGGTGGCGGGGCACGTGTCCATGCGCTTTGGCTTCAAGGGGCCCAACCTGTCGGTGGTCACCGCCTGCACCACCGGCCTGCATTGCATCGGCGAAGCCGGACGGATGATCGAGTACGGCGATGCCGACGTCGTGGTGGCCGGCGGTGCCGAGTCCACCGTGTCGCCCCTGGGCGTGGGCGGATTTGCCGCCATGCGCGCGCTTTCCACCCGCAATGACGATCCCAAGGCAGCGTCCCGCCCCTGGGACAAAGACCGCGACGGTTTCGTGCTGGGCGAGGGCGCAGGCGTGATGGTGCTGGAAGAGTACGAACACGCCAAAGCCCGCGGCGCCAAGATTTACGCCGAGCTGGCTGGCTTTGGCATGAGTGCCGATGCCGGCCACATGACCGCCCCCAACATGGACGGCCCGCGCCGCGCCATGCTGCATGCCCTGCGCAACGCCGGTGTCAACGCCGATCAAATCGACTACCTGAACGCACACGGTACGTCCACGCCCTTGGGCGACGTCAACGAAACCAACGCGATCAAGGCCGCCCTGGGTGACCATGCGCGCACCAAGCTGGTGGTCAGTTCCACCAAGTCCATGACCGGCCACCTGTTGGGCGGCGCCGGTGGGATCGAGAGCGTGTTCACCGTGCTGGCCTTGCACGAGCAGAAAGTCCCGCCGACGATCAACCTGGTGAACCAAGACTCCGAGTGCGATCTGGACTACTGCGCCAACATTGCCCGGGACATGAAGCTGAACATTGCCCTCAAGAACAACTTCGGTTTTGGTGGCACCAACGGCTCGCTGGTCTTCAAGCGCGTCTGAGACTTTCAAGGCGCACAGCGGTGAATCTGGACCGCAAAGCAGCGCCTCCTGTGGCCTATCCGATTGACCCGCCCAAGGGCTTGTTTTGGTGGGCTTTGGCGCTGCCCATGGCCTCAGCCCTTCCTCTGCTCGCTTGGTACCGTGCGGGTGGCCTTTCCCAAGGCCCGATGGCCTGGGGCGTCGCTCTCTTATGGCTGCTCCTGAGTGCCGTGACCGTGGTCCAGGTGCTGCACATCCATCGGGGCATACTGGAATGGGATGGACATGCTTGGCGGCTGAACTGCAGTGGCCAACCCTCGCTGTTTCTGGCGCATGCGCCGCCGGTGTTGTGGGAGACCTCCTGGCTGATGGGGCTTCGCTGGCCTGGGTCTGCGGTGTCCCGTAGCACTTGGCTGTGGGTGTGGCGCGCCTCGGCCCCTTCGCGCTGGCCTGCCTTGCGTCGTGCTTTGTTCCAACGCGTTCATCCGGCGCTGGCCCAGACCCAGGCTGGTGTCTGACCGGCACTTTTTCTTCCAAGGACGATGACCCACGATCCGCCCCCCCCTTCCGCCGACAGCGATGCGCAGCTGGTAGCGCGCACCCTGGCCGGGGATGTGCGCGCCTACGAATTGCTCGTCCTCAAGTACCAGCGCCGCATCGAGCGCCTGATTGGCCGCATGGTCCGCGACGTGGACTTGGTCCAGGACATTGCCCAGGAAAGCTTTCTGCGCGCCTACCGGGCCTTGCACCAGTTCCGGGGTGATGCCCAGTTCTACACCTGGCTGTACCGGATTGCGGTCAACACGGCCAAGAAGGCGCTGATGGACATGAAGCGCGACCCCGTCGTGCTGCACAGCACCTTGCAGGGCAAGGACGAGGACGATGAAACTTTTCGTCCTGCACCCGAACAAAGCAGCGACGAGACCCCCGAAGCCGTGCTTGCCGCCCGCGAAATTGCCGAGGCCGTCAACGCTGCATTGGAGGCCTTGCCCCCCGATCTGCGCCAGGCCGTGACCTTGCGCGAAATCGAAGGTTTGAGTTATGAGGAGATTGCCACCCTGATGGCATGTCCGATTGGCACGGTCCGGTCACGGATCTTTCGGGCCCGCGAGGCAATTGCTGCCCGTGTGCGACCCATGTTGGAGTCCCGTTCGGGCAAGCGCTGGTAAGCGCCGGTGAAGGTCCCCACCGCGTTGAAGGAATGGGACGGATGCAGGTGAACCCATGCAGGATGTGTTGAAACAACGTGAACAGCTTTCCGCCCTGGCCGACGGCGCTCTGGACGGGGCCGAACTGGCCGAAGCCCTGACCGCCGCCCGCGATGACGAGGCCCTGGCGACCTGGGCAACCTACCACCTGATCGGGGACGTGATGCGCTCCACCGACCTGGCCCAGCCGGGCGACTCCGAGCTCTTGCGCAGGCTCCGTGGGCAGCTGGCGCAGGAGCCAGCGCGTCCCGTGCTGGTGGCTTCGGAGGTTCAACCTACCGAGATTCGCTCTGCCATGTCGGCCATCCCCCCGGCTTGGCACGAGCGCGAGGCGGCGAACGCCGCTGTCTGGCGTTGGCGCATGGTGGCCGGTCTGGCCAGTGTTGCCGCCCTGGCCCTGGGAACCTGGACCCTGCTGGGCAGCAGTGGTCCGGCGCCTGTCCTTGGAGGCGGTGCGGTAATGGCCACGGCACCGGCCGCCAGCCCGGCCACCCCCGTGGCGTCGGCACTGCCCCGGGCTGCCACACCGCCACAGATGCTGCGTGACCCCCGCCTCGACGAATTGGTGGCTGCCCAGAAACAGCTGGGCAATCCACCCGTGACCTTGCAGATGCCTGCTGATTTCTTGCGCAACGCCACCTTTGAGCAACCCCGCTCGCGGTGATGCTGGTTTGACTTTTTCGAGAGAACGCCCGTATGTCCTTGCCTTGGAAAAAACTGCCTTCGTTTGCCCTGGCGTCCACGGTGCTGGCCATTGCCAGCCTGGGTGCTGTTCCTACCACCGCCGTGCAGGCCCAGCCCGCCATGGTGCGCGGCCTGCCGGACTTCACCGAGCTGGTGGAGCAAGTGGGCCCGTCCGTGGTCAACATCCGCACCGTGGAGCGTTCTTCCAGCCGTGGGGCCGCGCAGGGCCAGGGCCAAGGCATGGACGAGGAGATGCTCGAATTCTTCCGCCGCTTTGGCATTCCCGTGCCCCAGGGCCCCCGGCAGCCGCGCGGTCCCCGCTCTGGGGGCGAGGAGGAGCAGCCCCGGGGCGTGGGCTCGGGCTTCATCCTGACCTCCGACGGCTTCGTGATGACCAATGCCCATGTGGTCGATGGGGCTGATGAGGTGCTGGTCACCCTGACCGACAAGCGCGAGTTCAAGGCCCGCATTGTCGGCGCTGACAAGCGCAGCGACGTGGCGGTGGTCAAGATCGAGGCCACCGGCCTGCCGGCGGTCAAGATTGGCGACAGCAGCCGCCTCAAGGTGGGCGAATGGGTGATGGCGATTGGCTCGCCGTTTGGCCTGGAAAACTCGGTCACCGCCGGGATCGTCAGTGCCAAGCAGCGCGACACCGGCGATTTCCTGCCGCTGATCCAGACCGATGTGGCGATCAATCCCGGCAATTCCGGCGGCCCGCTCATCAACCTGCGCGGCGAGGTGGTGGGCATCAACAGCCAGATTTATTCGCGCTCCGGGGGATACATGGGCATTGCCTTTGCCATCCCCATCGACGAGGCGGTCCGCGTCAGCGAGCAGCTGCGGGCCACCGGCCGCGTCACCCGCGGTCGCATTGGCGTGCAGATCGGCCCGGTGGGCAAGGACGTGGCCGAATCCATTGGCCTGGGCAAGCCCACAGGCGCGCTGGTCACCGGTGTGGAAGCAGGCTCGCCCGCCGAAAAGGCGGGCATTGAGGCGGGAGACATCATCACCCGCTTCGAGGGCAAGCCAGTCGAGAAGGTGGCCGATCTGCCGCGCCTGGTGGGCAACACCAAGCCCGGATCGCGCAGCACCGTGACCGTGTTCCGCCGGGGCAGCAACAAGGACCTGGTGTTGACGGTGGCCGAGATCGAGCCCGACAAGCCCGCCGCCAAGACCGCCGAGCGCGAAGACAAGCCCAAACCCAGTCAGGTCGCGCAGTGGCTGGGCCTGTCCGTCAGCGAACTGACGGCCGCGCAGAAGAAGGACCTCAAGCTCAAAGGTGGCGTCTGGGTGCAGGCCGCCACCGAGTCCGCGTCCCGCGCCGGTCTGCGCGAGGGCGATGTGATCCTGGCCGTGGCCAACACCGAAACCGCCACCCTTAAGGACTTCGAGGCAGCGCTGGCCAAGTTGGAGCGTGGCAAGCCGGTGAACGTGCTGTTCCGCCGTGGCGAGTGGACGCAGTACGCCATCATTCGTCCCACACGCTGAGCCAGTGGTGGGTTTTTCAGGCCCACTACAATCGCGTTTTTGCCAGCACCGTACCAAGCGGGATGGTTCCGGGCGTGTCCGTCGGTGGCGCGCCCTTTTTTCTTGCCCGCGCCTTTTCCCTTTTAAGAACGTTTTTCGTTGATGAACCACATCCGTAATTTCTCGATCATCGCGCACATTGACCATGGCAAATCCACGCTCGCGGACCGCCTCATCCAGCGCTGCGGTGGTCTGGCCGAGCGCGACATGGAAGCCCAGGTGCTTGACTCGATGGACATCGAAAAAGAGCGCGGTATCACCATCAAGGCCCAGACTGCGGCCCTGCAATACCGGGCCAAGGATGGTCAGGTCTACAACCTGAACCTCATTGACACCCCCGGCCACGTGGACTTCTCCTACGAAGTGAGCCGTTCGCTGTCCGCCTGCGAAGGCGCGCTGCTGGTGGTCGATGCTTCGCAGGGCGTTGAGGCCCAGACCGTGGCCAACTGCTATACGGCGCTGGACCTGGGCGTGGAAGTGCTGCCCGTGCTCAACAAGATGGACCTGCCCAATGCCGACCCCGACAACGCCAAGGCGGAAATCGAGGACGTGATCGGCATCGATGCCAGCGACGCCATTCCCT
>CAYZPX010000045.1:0-15998 GCA_964480105.1 uncultured Burkholderiaceae bacterium
GCACCCATGTGCAGCGCACCGGCGACATCGGCCTGTTCAAGATCGTGGCCGAGTCCGGCGTGGCCGCTGGCGTGCGCCGCATTGAGGCCGTCGCTGGTGAGCAGGCCCTGGCTTATCTGCAGGGTCTGGAAGCCACCGTGGCCCAGGTGGCTGGCGTGCTCAAGGCCCCCGTGGCCGAACTCACCGGCCGCATCGGCCAGACGCTGGAGCAGGTCAAGGCGCTGGAGAAAGAAATTGCCGCGCTCAAGGGCAAGCTGGCCTCCAGTCAGGGCGACGAGCTGGTCACCCAGGCGGTGGACGTGAAGGGCCTGAAAGTGCTGGCCGCCCGCCTGGAAGGCGCCGACGCCAAGACCCTGCGCGACACGATGGACAAGCTCAAGGACAAGCTCAAGACCGCCGCCATCGTGCTGGCCGCGGTCGATGGCGACAAGGTGCAGCTGGCTGCCGGCGTCACCGCCGACAGCCTGGGCAAGGTCAAGGCCGGCGAGCTGGTCAACTTTGTTGCCCAGCAAGTCGGCGGCAAGGGTGGCGGCAAGCCCGACATGGCCATGGCCGGTGGCACCAATGCCGCCGCCTTGCCCCAAGCCCTGGCCAGCGTGCAGGCCTGGGTGGCCGAGCGCCTGTGACGGGCAGGCCTGTTCCGTAAACCCAGGTCCAGGCCATGCCTTTTTCCAGCACCACGCCGTCGCCTGCCGTCCCCTTGACCGCCCATGCTGCGCTGCCCTGGTGGCGGCGCATCCGGATGGGCTTTGGCGTGGTGATCGCTTCGCTGGTGGTCGGTGCGCTGCTGTTGATGGCCGCTTTGCTGGCGCTGCAGGCGCGCAGCACCACCCGCAACGCCATCCTGGCCGCTTCGACCGAAAACGCCCAGCACATCGGGCGCCTGCTCAGCGAGCGCGTCCGCCGTGTCCTGGAGCCTGCCGATGTCGCCATGCGCCTGCTGGCGCACGACCCCCTGACCCAGGCCAGTACCCTGCCTGACCGGCTGGAACGCCTGCCCGCGTTGCACAGCCTGCTGCAGGAGCAAACCCTGTTGTCCGCCGTGTTTGTCGGCTACCCCGACGGGCAGTTCATCTTGCTGCGCCCCTTGCGTGACCCGGTGGTGCGCAGCCGGCTCAAGGCCCCCGAGTCAGCCCGTTACCTCTTGCAGTCCATCGCCCGGGAGCCTGGTCAGCCAGGGCTGGTGGGGCGTTGGGCCTTCTACACCGCCGACATGGAGCGCATCCTCAGTGACCCGCGCCCCGACTACCGCTTTGACCCCCGGGGGCGCCCCTGGTACACCGCTGCCGTGGAGCAGCGCGGCCAGGTGCTGACGCCGCCCTATGTGTTTTTCACGACCCGGGAGATCGGCCTGACCCTCAGCCAGCCCAGCCACGACGGCCGGGCCGTGGTCGGCATGGACCTGGCGCTGCCCGATTTCGGGCGGGAGCTCAACAGCCTGCGCCCCTTGCCACTGACCCAGCTGGTGATCGTCAACCGCGAAAACCAGGTGCTCGCCCACCCTGAAATCGCCCAGTCCCGCCTGCTCGCGGGCGCGGACGGTGAGGCCCCCCAACTGCCCAGTGTGGCCAGCCTGGGTTCGCCCAGCCTGAACGTCATGCTGACCTTGCCCCCCCAGGCCGAGAGCGCCCACCATTTCCGTGTGGACGGCCAGGAGTGGCTGGGCCAGGTCCAGCCCCTGTCGGGCTTGCGCTGGGAGGGCTTGCGCCTGCTGGTGGCCGTGCCCAGCGACGCCTTGCTGGCTGAGGTCAACCAGGGCCTGGCGCGCCAGGTATGGCTGTCTGCGGCCATCATCGCCTTGCTGCTGTCAGGGGGGTGGTGGGCGGGGCGGCGTCTGGGGCGCCAGCTCGAAGGCCTGAGCCTGCGCACCCGCGCCCTGTCCCGCTTTGACTTCGAGTCCCGGGCGGGCGCACCCTCCCAGGTGCGCGAAGTTCACGCCCTCGGAAAGGTGCTGGACGACATGGCGGGCACCATCCAGCAGTTCCTGGAGATTTCCCAGCACATCAGTGCCGACACCCGGCTGGACGTGATGCTCTCGCGCGTGCTTTTCCAGCTGGTGCGGGCCATGCGCTGCACCAGCGGTGCCGTGTACCTGGTCCAGGAACCCGCGCACCTGCTGGAGCGGGTCGGGCGCTTTTGCGAAGACCCGGACGAGCAGGGCCAGTACCCCGACCAGCTGGGCATGGCCCAGTTCATCAACGCGGCCTCCCTGCAAGAGGGCGACAGCACGCTGGAGGGGGGGCTGGGGGCGCGGCGGGTGCTGCGCATCCCCCTGCACACCCGGGGCGGGCTGCCGCTGGGGCTGTTGATCCTGCGTTTTCCGGCCGATGTGGTCCACGACGGTGGCAACTTCAAGGCCTTTGCCGAAAAACTCTCTGGCACCCTGGCTGTGGCCATTGAGACCCGCCAGCTCATTGAGGGGCAAAAAGAACTGCTCGATGCGGTCATCCGCATGCTGGCCGACGTGATCGATGCCAAGAGCCCCACCACCGGCCGCCACTGCGAACGGGTGCCTGAGCTGGCCGAGATGCTGGTCCAGCGCCTGTGCGAGACCACCGAGGGCCCATACGCCCAGGTCCGCATGACGGAGGCCGAGCGTTATGAATTCCGCCTGGGGGCCTGGCTGCACGACTGCGGCAAGGTCACGACCCCCGAGGCGGTCCTCGACAAGGCCACGAAGCTGGAAACCCAGTACAACCGCATCCACGAGGTCCGCATGCGCTTTGAGGTGCTGTGGCGCGATGCCTTGATCGAGGCCTTGCAGCAACAGGTCCAGGGCGACACCCCGACCGAGGTGCTGCAGCGCACCCTGGCCGAGCGCCGGCGCCAGCTGCAGACCGACTTTGCCTTTGTTGCGCAATGCAATCTGGGCAGCGAAACCCTCTCCAACGAGGCCGTGGACCGCCTGCGCCGCATTGGCCGCCAGACCTGGATGCGCTTTTTCGACGACCGGCTCGGGCTGTCGGCCACGGAGCTGGCGCACCTGGCGGCCTTTCCCAAGGCCCAGCTGCCCGCGTTGGAAAAGCTGCTGGCCGACCGCCCCGAGCACATCGTCCCCTGGGGCGAGCGTCTCCCGCCGGTGGAGCGTGGCGACCCGGCGAACCTCTGGGACTTCGACATGCCGGTACCGCCGCAGGCGGCGCACCTGGGTGAGTTGCACAACCTGTCGGTGCGCCGGGGCACCCTCACCGAGGAAGAGCGTTTCAAAATCAACGAACACATCGTGCAGACCATCGTGATGCTCAGCACGCTGCCGTTCCCGCCGCACCTGGCGCGGGTGCCACGGATTGCCGGCACCCACCACGAGAAGCTCGATGGCACCGGTTACCCGCGCCGCCTCCGCGCCGAGCAACTCACCCTGACCGATCGGGTGATGGCCCTCGCCGATGTGTTCGAAGCCCTGACGGCAGGCGACCGCCCGTACAAGACGGCCTTGACCGTGGGGGCAGCGCTGGCGCTGATGGTGGACATGGTGCAGGACCAGCACCTGGACCGGGAGCTGTTCCGCTTCTTCCTGCGCAGTGGGGTGTGGCGGGACTATGCCGAGCGCTTTTTGACCCCCGTGCAGCGCGATGCGGTGGATGTGGACGCCCTGGAGAAACGCCTGGGACCGGTCACCGCATCTTCTGCCCCGGTCCCACCCTTGACCCTGGAGGTCCTGCGCTGAGGCCAGGCCACCCCTGCCCCGTGCAGGCCCTGGTTCAGCCCTGGTGGGTGAACACCAGGTCCCACACGCCGTGGCCCAGGCGCAGGCCCCGGTTCTCGAACTTGGTCAGCGGGCGGTAGTCGGGCTTGGGGGCGTAGCCCTGGGCGGTGTTGCGCAGCAGGGGCTCGGCGCTGAGCACTTCCAGCATCTGTTCGGCATAGGGCTGCCAGTCGGTGGCGCAGTGCAGGTAGCCGCCGGGCTGCAGCCGCGCGGCCAACTTGGCCACCAGCGCGGGCTGGATTAATCGGCGCTTGTGGTGCTTGGTCTTGTGCCAGGGGTCCGGGAAAAAAATGTGCACGCCGGCCAGAGTGCCCTCAGGCAGCATGTGGTCGATCACCTCGACGGCGTCGTGCTGCAGGATGCGGATGTTGGTCAGCCCCTGCTCGCCGATGCGCTTGAGCAGCGCGCCCACGCCGGGCTCGTGCACCTCGCAGCACAGAAAGTTGTCATCGGGGCGCACGCGGGCGATGTGGGCCGTGGCCTCGCCCATGCCAAAGCCAATTTCCAGAATCAGCGGCGCGCTGCGGCCAAAGGCGGCGGGCGCATCCAGCGGCTGGGCCTGGTAGGGCAGGATGAAGCGCGGGCCGAATTCCTCGAAGGCCTTGGCCTGGCCCGTGGTGGTGCGGCCGGCGCGGCGCACGAAGCTCTTGATGGTTTTGGGGAAGGCCACGCCCTCGGGGGCGCCGCCGTTGCTGGGGGGAGAAAGAGGGGTCGATTCAGTCACGGGCCGGATTGTAGGTGTCCCGCCACGCGGCAATCCACCAGGCCAGGGCCTCAGCGGGCACCTCGCCCGCGTCTCCGGCGCTCCCTTGCCAGGGTGGCAATCCCAGCACCTGTGCCGCCTGCGCCAGGGCTTGAAGGGGGTCTTGCAGGTCCAGCGGCGCGGCGCCATGCTGTTTGGAGAGCTTTTCGCCATCGGCCCCGCGCACCAGCGGCGTGTGCAGGTAGTGTGGCGTGGGCAGACCGAGAGCCGCCTGCAGCAGGATCTGGCGCGGGGTGTTGTCGGCCAGGTCCTCGCCGCGCACCACATGGGTGACGCCCTGAAAGCCATCGTCCACCACCACGGCCAGTTGGTAGGCCCACAGGCCATCGGCGCGGCGCAGCACAAAGTCGCCCACGCTGGCGGCGACGTCCTGGACCTGCGGACCCAGGCGCCTGTCAGACCAGAAAACGACTGAATTTGCTATTGAAAAGTGAGCTTCTACCGCTGGATTCCATTGGTCTAGGGCCTGATTTGGCTTGAAATCGTCAACCAATGGCTGTGCCGCATCGGGCACCCGAAAGCGCCAGGCCCGGGCGCTGCGCCCTTGCAGGCCGGCGCGGCAGGTGCCGGGGTAGGGCAGTTCCTGGTGGCGTTCGCGCACCCAGCCCAGGGCGGTCTGGGCGGTTTCGATGTCTTTGCGGGTGCAGGCGCAGGGGTAGGCGCGGCCCTGGCCGACCAGCTGGTCCAGCGCCTGCTGGTAGGCCGCGTGGCGCTGCGATTGCCACAGCGGGACTTCGTCTGCGTGAAGGCCGCAGCGCGCCAGCTGCTGCAGGATGCGCTCGTCTGCGCCGGGCACGCAGCGCGGCGGGTCCACATCCTCGATGCGCACCAGCCAGCGGCCGCCAGCGGCCCGTGCATCCAGCCAGCTGGCCAGCGCCGCGACCAGCGAACCCGCGTGCAGCGGCCCGGTGGGCGAAGGCGCAAAGCGGCCGACGTAGCCGCCCCCTTGGCTCATGCCACGGTCAGTGCCAGCTCCAAGCCGGAGACAAAGGCATCCTCCAGCCGGTGGCCCAAGGTCCAATCACCACAGCTGCCCAGGCCCTGGGCGGCATCCCACAGGTGGCTCTGGCCCAGGGGGTGCATCGTCTGGGCATGGGGCCAGCAGCGCACTTCGGCATGGGCCGGTTCGGCGCGGATGCCGGTGATTTCGCCGAAGGCTTTTTGCAGCTTGGCTTGCACGCGGGCGGGGTCGTCCCGCAGGTGCTCTTGTGACCAGGTAGGGCTGGCTTGCACCGTCCAGCGCTCGATCTGGCTGCGGCCGGGTTTGGACGATTCGCGCGCCACCCAGGCAATCCGGTGGTGGCTGCTGCGCGCGGCGTTCCACTGCGGTCCCAGTGTGGTCAGACCCGGGCGCACGGCCTGGGGGAAGGCCAGCATCAGCGTCCAGCAGGGGGCGATGGTGACGGGGTCCAGCGCGGCGCGCCAGGGCGTGTCGATGCCCGAGCGGTCCAGCAGGCCCCGCAGCGCCGGCGCCGGCAGCGCGAACAGCACGCCGTCAAAACCGGCATGCACCTGGCGGATGCCACCCCGACCCTGAATGCGCACCTGCCAGCGTTCGGCGTCTAGCGGGTCGCGCTCCACATGGGTCACGTCGGTAAGGATCAGCAACTGGCCCGAGTCCTGCAGCGGCTGGGCCCAGGCACGCACCAGCGCATCCATGCCCGGAGCGGCAACCCAGTGCGGGTCGCGGGTGGGCAGGCCGGCGGCTTCCACCTTGCCCTCGGCATCCAGCACCCGGACCGAGGTCGCGCTCCAGCGTTTGCACAGGTCTGGCACCGTGGCCAGCGCCTGTTCAAAACGGGCATCGCGCACGGTGAAGTACTGGGCCCCGGCGTCAAAGCCACCAAAGGGCGAATCCACGGTTGCGGTGCGGCCGCCAGCACGGTCGGCCTGCTCGAACACCGTGACCCGGTGCCCGGCCTGGACCAGGGTGCGCGCGCAGGCGATGCCCGCCATGCCGGCGCCAACGATGGCGTAATGCCGGGCGGGTGCGGTGGACGCGGTCTGCGCCTGGGCGGCGGTGGCGGCGCGGTTGGCAGGGGCCGTGCGGGATGCGGAACGGGTGCGGGTCATGAAGGGCCTTCCAAGAAGAGCGGGGGATGGCGCCAACCGGTGCCATCCGGGGGAAATGACTCTACACCCGCAAGCGGCGTTGGCGGGGAAAAACGCCTCAAAACGACTGCTGGTTTTCCAGCAGGGCGCGCTGGGTGGCGGGGCTTTTGAGCTGCTCCAGCCACCATTGCAGCGCCCGCCCGGGGTGGGTGAAGCCGGGCCCCCCCCAGGCGCAGTGCACGCGCACATTGCGCTCGGGCCGCACCACCTTGCGCGCTACGAGGCGGCCCGAGGCCAGGTAAGGCCGGGCGATGGGCTCGGGCAAAAAGCCGCTGCCCAGCCCGCGCAGCAGCGCCTGGACTTTGGCTTGCATCGTGTCCACCGTCAGCACGTCCTGGCCGCGCAGCAGGCCCATGGTCGCGCCGCCACGCCGGGCGGAATCGGCCACCGCCACGGCGCGTTCGGCCTGCAGGGTGGCATCGCTCAAGGGCTCGGGCAGCTTGGCCAGGGGGTGGTGGGGGGCGACGACAAAGACAAAGCGCAAATCGCCCAGCGGCATCTGCTGTACGCCCGCGACCCCGGTGGCGACCACCGCCACGCCCACCGCCAGGTCGGCGCGGCCCGAGGTCAGGTCCTCCAGCGTGCCTTCCATGATGCCGTCGCGCAGCTTGAGCCGGGTGGGCGGGGCCAGGGCGTAGAAGGCCTCGGCCAACTCCAGGATGGTGGCCTGGGCGATGACGCCGTCCACCGACAGGGTCAGCTGTGGCTCCCAGCCGGTGGCGACGCGGCGCACGCGGTTGGCCACGGCGTCGATCTCGTTGAGCAGGCGGGCGCCCTCGCGCAGCAGCTCGGTGCCGGCCTCGGTGGGTTTGGCTTGGCGGGCGCTGCGGTCAAACAGCAGCACGTCCAGCGCGTCCTCGATCTGGCGGACCCGGTAGGTGAGGGCGCTGGGCACCAGGCCCAGCTGGCGGGCAGCAGCGGCAAAGCTGCCGGACTCGGCAATCACCTGCAGCATGGTGAGGTGGTCCGGGGTGAGGGCATCGCGTGCGTTTTGCATGATCGGTCCTTGATGGTTCAATGATTTTGCACGATCACTTCAAGTGCTGGCGTCTGGCTTGGAAAGTTGGCCACCTACACTTTCCCTCCATCGTTGTTGTCGCCACCAGAAAGGACCAGGCCATGATCACCCTTCGCAAATCCCAGGACCGGGGCCACGCCCAGCATGGCTGGCTCGATTCGTTTCACAGCTTCTCGTTTGCCGAGTACTACGACCCGCGCCACATGGGCTTTGGCAACCTGCGGGTGATCAACGAGGACCGCATCGTGCCCGGCGCCGGTTTTGGCACCCACGGCCACCGCGACATGGAAATCATCAGCTATGTGCTCTCGGGCGCCATCGCCCACGCCGACAGCATGGGCAACCAGGGCGCGATCCCGGCCGGCGATGTGCAGCACATGAGCGCTGGCACCGGCGTGCGCCACAGCGAGTTCAACCACAGCCAGAGCCAGCCAGCGCATTTCCTGCAGATCTGGATTGAGCCCTATGGCCAGGGCCTGGTGCCCGGCTATTCGCAAAAAGCGTTTGCCGATGCCGACAAGCGTGGCCGCCTGTGTCGCATCGCTGGACCGGTGGACTCGGTGGCTGCCGATGGCGCCCTGCCCATCCAGGCCGATGCCTCGCTGTACGCCGGCCTGTTCGATGGCGAGGAAGCCTTTGACGGCGAACTGCCCGCGGGCCGCAAGACCTACGTCCACCTGGTGCGCGGCGCGTTGCGCGTGAACGGCCTGGAACTCAAGACGGGCGACGCCGCCCTGATCGAGCGTGAGGACCGCCTGGTGCTGGACCAGGCCCAAGACGCCGAAGTGCTGGTGTTTGACCTGGCACCCTGAGGCACACTGCCAGCCCTGTGCATTTTTTCATTCAGGAGTTCTGAACATGCCCAATATCGTTGTTGTTTACCACTCCGGCTACGGCCACACCCAGCGCATGGCCCAGTCCGTGGCGCAGGGCGCTGGCGCCACGCTGCTGGCCATTGACGCCGACGGCAACCTGCCCGAAGGCGGCTGGGAGCAGCTGAACGCCGCCGACGCCATCGTCATGGGTTCGCCCACCTACATGGGCACCGTCAGCTGGCAGTTCAAAAAGTTTGCCGACGCCTCCAGCAAGGCCTGGTTTGCCCAGGCCTGGAAGGACAAGCTGTTTGCCGGCTTTACCAACAGCGCCACGATGAACGGTGACAAGCTCTCGACCTTGCACTACCTGTTCACCCTGGCGATGCAGCACAGCGGCATCTGGGTCGGCACCGGCCTGATGCCCAGCAACAGCAAGGCGGCGCAGCGCAACGACATCAACTATGTGGGCTCGTTCAGCGGCGCAATGGCGCAAAGCCCGTCGGACGCCTCGGCCGGCGAAATGCTGCCCGGTGACCTGGAAACCGCCCGTCTGTTTGGCGAGCGTATCGCCCAGGTGGCTGCGCGCATGGCCCGCTGAACTGCTCGAAAGCCCCAAAGGACTCAGAGCGTTTCAAGCATCAAAGCCGCTGCCAGCCCTGGGTGGGTCAGCGGTACGTGCTCTCATTTTTGAAGATTTCGCGCCGCCAGGTCTGGTCCCAGCACCTCGCGCTCGTCAAAGACAAAGCAGCCGCCCTGGTAGTGCGCACCATCGGTCTCCTCGAAGTACTTGAGGATGCCGCCTTCGAGCTGGTAGACCCGCTCCACGCCTTCTTCCTGCATCAGGATGGCGGCCTTTTCGCAGCGGATGCCGCCGGTGCAGTAGCTCACCACCGTCTTGCCAGCAAGGTCCGCCTTGTGCGCGCGCAGTGCGGGCGGAAATTCGGTGAATTTCGTGATGCGCCAGTCGATGGCGCCCTCGAACGCGCCGGCATCCACCTCAAAGTCGTTGCGCGTGTCCAGCGTGACCACGGGGCGGCCTTCGTCGTCATGGCCCTGGTTCAGCCAGCGGCGCAGCGTCGCGGGTGCGACGGCAGGCGCACGGCCTGCCGCCGGGCGGATGGTGGGGTGGTCCATGCGGATGATTTCGCGCTTGACCTTGACCCGCATCTTGCGAAACGGCACCTGCTCGGACCAGCTCTCCTTGGGCGCCAGCGTCTCAAAGCGCGGGTCGGCGCGCAGCCCCGCCACAAAACCCCGTACCGCTTCGGCGGGCCCAGCCAGGAAGAAATTGATGCCTTCCTCGGCCAGCAGGATGGTGCCCTTGAGCCCCGCTGCGACGGCCTCGGCCTCCAGCCGTTCGCGCAGGGCGGGAGCATCGGGCAGCGCAACGAAGTGGTAGCAGGAAATGTTCAGGATCGGGTTCACGGGCGGGTGGGGGCGCAAGGGGGAACAGGGGCGGCGCGGCGGCCAACCCCGGTGTGGCAAACAGCAGAAGCCGGCCGTTCAGGCCGTTTTGGTGAGCAGGGTGGACTCGATCTTGTTGGCCAGCTGCGCAATCGCCAGGGCAGCCGGGCAGCCTGGGAGCTGGGTCAGCAGCAGCTGGCGGCGCATCACTGCATCGCGCACCGAGGGATCGGCGGGAATGTCGCCCATGTGGATCAGGCGCATGGGCCGACCCGATTCGGTGCTGACAAAGCGGCCCAGCACCTGCTGCAGCTGGCCGGTGATGGCGCGGCCATCGCCTGGGCGCACGGCTTGGTTGACCACCAGGCGCACATGCTGGCGTTTTTGCTGCATGGCCAGCACCTTGATCGCGGCGTAGGCATCGGTCAGCGAGGTGGGCTCGGGGGTGGTGACGATCAACACCTCTGAGGCCAGCGAGATCGAGAACAACACCACGTCCGAGATGCCGGCGCCCGTGTCCAGCAGGATCACGTCGTAGTGCGGGCTCAGGGTCTGGATGACGTTGAGCAGCTGGTTGCGCACCTCGGGCGTGAGGCGCGAGTACTCGACCATGCCCGAGCCGGCCAGCAGCACCGAAAAGCCGCCCGGTGCCTTCACGATGGCCTCGTCCAGGGCGTTCTTGCCTGTGAACACATCGTGCAGGGTGATTTGCGGGTGCAGGTTCAGCACCACGTCCAGGTTGGCCAGGCCCAGGTCGGCGTCCAGCACCAGCACGCGCTGGCCGCGCCGCGTCAGGGCAGCCGCCAGGTTGGCGGACACAAAGGTCTTGCCGACGCCACCCTTGCCACTGGTCACGGCAAGGATGCAGGCGCCCGCGCCCCCCGTCAGCTGCAGGGGCACGGGCGGCAGGACGGAAACCGCGGGAGAGGGGTGAGGGGACAGCGCGTCGCTCATCTCGTTACTTTCATTAAACGCTGCCTGGGGTGTCCGGCGCGGGGGCTTGTTCCCAGCCGGAGGAATTGAACAGGGAGCCAAACAACAGGCTCTTTTCTTCGGCACTGACCGTGCTGTCCGGTTGCTCTTCGATGCTCAGGCGGTTGCGTCCTGCCTCCTTGGCCAGGTAGAGCTGCTGGTTGGCGCGGTCAGTCCACAGCAGCGTGGTGGAGCGGATCCATTGCAGCGCAAACGCACCGCCAATGCTCACCGTCACATGCAGCTCCACGCTGGGAGAAACCGTGACCGGGGTGTTGGCAATGGCCAACCGGATGCGTTCGGCCATCACACGGCCAAAGCCGGCATGGCAGGCCGGCAGAACCACACCAAACTCCTCACCGCCATAGCGGGCCAGGGTGTCCATGGGGCGCACGCAACTGCTCAGCGTGCGGGCCACCGATTGCAGCACCAGGTCGCCGGCAGCATGGCCATGTTCGTCGTTGATGCGCTTGAAATGGTCGATGTCCAGCATCAGCAGCAGGGCGGCCTCGCCCGAGCGGGCCACGCGGTCGATCTCGCGTTCGAGCACCGAGCGAAAGTGGCGGCGGTTGGCCAGGCCGGTCAGGGGGTCTTTCAGGGAGATTTCGCACAGCCCGTCGAGCAGGCTCTGCAGGTAGCGCACCGGGCCATCGCGCTGCAGCAAGGCGCATCCCTGGCTGGTCTGCGACACGAGGGCGTGTGCAGTCTCCAGGCGAAGGTCGCGGAGATCGACAAAATGGGCGGCTGCAGATTCGGACACGGGGGCAAAGATCGGTCGGCCGTGAAGTGTAGCAGCGGCCTGCGCGCCCAACGGGCAGGCAAGCCCCCGATCTGGCGGTGAAGGCCAGGGCTTTTCGCCTGGTTGCCGCTACCATGCCCGCCATGCAAGACACCCCCGCCCTGACCCCTTCGCCCGCTGCGCCCGCCCCGCATTTGAGCACGGGCCTGATCCACCATCCTTACCAGCCCCCCAGCGGCTTTGAGGCCCCCCAGCCGGCGGTGCACAAGGCTTCGACCGTTTTCTTCCCCGACGTGGCCGCGCTGCGCAGCCGCGAGTGGAAGGACAAGACCGGCTACACCTACGGCCTGCACGGCACGCCCACCACCTTCACCCTGGAGGAACGGCTGTGCGCGCTGGAAGGTGGCCGCCACTGCGTGCTGGTGCCCAGCGGACTGGCCGCCCTGGCCACAGTGGCGCTGGCCCTGCTGCGCCAGGGGGACGAGGTGCTGGTCCCCGACAACGCCTACGGTCCCAACAAGGACCTGGCCAGCGGACTGCTGGCCCGCTTTGGCATCCGGCACGCGGTGTACGACCCACTGGACCCTGCCGACCTGGCCGCGCGCATCGGTCCGGCCACCCGCCTGGTCTGGCTGGAGGCCCCCGGCTCGGTCACGATGGAGTTTCCAGACCTGCAGGCCCTGGTGCGCCTGTGCCAGGCGCGCGGCGTGACCACGGCGCTGGACAACACCTGGGGCGCGGGTCTGGCCTTTGCACCCTTTGATTTGATGGGCGATGGCACTGGCAGCCTGGCGGTCGATGTCTCGGCCCATGCCCTGACCAAATACCCCAGCGGTGGCGGCGACGTGCTGATGGGCAGCATCGTCACCCGCGACCCGGCGCTGCACCACGCCATCCAGCGTGCCCACATGCACCTGGGCCTGGGGGTGGGTGCCAACGATGCAGAGGCCATCCTGCGCGCCTTGCCTTCGATGGTGCTGCGCTACCGTGCCCAGGACCAGGCCGCCCGGACGCTGGCCCACTGGCTCGCCAACCGGCCCGAGGTCACCCAGGTGCTGCACCCGGCCTTGCCCGGGTCACCCGGCCATGCCCACTGGCAGGCCCTGTGTGGCGCAGCCCAGGGCGGGGAGGGCGCGGCCGCCGGCCTGTTCAGCGTGGTCTTTGCCCCCCGCCACACCCAGGACCGCGTGGATGCGTTTTGCAATGCGCTGCGGCGGTTCCGGCTGGGCTACAGCTGGGGCGGTCCCGTCAGCTTGGTGGTGCCCTACCCCTTGTCCGCCATGCGCAGCCTGCCGACGCCGGCCCTCCAGCCTGGTTGTCTGGTGCGTTTCGCCGTGGGGCTGGAGGCGGTCGAAGACCTGCAGGCCGACCTGGCGCAGGCCTTGGCACAGCTGCAGGGACAAGTAAAGGGCTGACGCGCCCGCGACAACCGTTGGTGGGCTCAGGGCCTTCCCCGATGGTGGTGGTCACCCAGGCTTGCTAGATTGCGCGGCTGTCACGCCCTTTCACCACCTGCCGCCATGCCTGCCACCCCGCCCCTGGATCCCGTCACCGCCGAGACCACCGCTCCTAGCGCCGCCCGCAGCAACGATGGCACCCCCATCGTGTTGCAAGCCCTGCGGTGGACCCAGCCTTTCGCCTGGCTGCGCCTGGGGGGGCGTGACCTGGTCGCTGCGCCCGGGATTGCGCTGTTCTACGGCGCCTGTTTCTGGGCCATGGCGCTGGTCCTGGGCTGGGTGTTCCGCACCCGCCCGGAATACACCATGTCCCTGGCCAGCGGCTGCCTGCTGATTGGCCCGTTCCTGGCCATGGGGCTGTACGACACCAGCCGCCGCCGTGAGGCCGGTCTGCCACCCGATCTGGGCGAGTCCGCCACCTGCTGGGAGGGGCATATGAGCAGCATGGGCATGCTGGTGATGGTGCTCGTGGTGCTGGAGCTGCTGTGGGGACGCGCCTCGCTGGTGGTGTTTGCGGTGTTTTTCAATACTGGCATGCCCTCGACCACCGGGGTGATGGAGGCTGTGTTCAATCCCAAGAACTGGGAATTTGTCGCCGTCTATACCGCCGTGGGCGGAGCCTTCGCAGCGCTGGTGTTCTCGACCACCGTGGTCTCGATCCCGATGATCCTGGACCGGGGCACCGATGCCCTTACCGCTGGCCTGACCAGCATGCGCGTCGTCTTTGAAAACACCTTCACCCTGCTGGTCTGGGGCGCGCTGATCACCCTGCTGGTGGGGGTCTCGCTCTGGTTCTTCTGGGGCGTGGGCCTGCTGGTCGTGGGCCCCCTGCTGGGCCATGCCAGCTGGCATGCCTACCGGGCCGCCGTCCAAGCCCTTCCAGCCTCTGGCCAGACCATGGCTGCAGCAGAGTGAACTTTCTGGGGCTGGCCAGGGGCTGCTGCATTAGCGCAGCAGCTTGCGAAGCGCTGGCCAGACGTTGTCCAGCATTTTGGGATGGGCCTCTGCGCTGGGGTGGATGCGGTCGGGCTGGAACAGCCGGGTCGGGTTGGGCCCATCGGCCACGCCGGCCAGAAAAAACGGCACTAGCGCCACTTTTTGCGCCTTGGCCACCTTGGCGAACAGCTCGGCAAAGCGCTGGCCGTAGTCCCGGCCGTAGTTGGGCGGCACCTGCATGCCCACCAGCAGCACCTTGGCGCCGGACTGCTGGGCGGCCTGCACCATTTGCGTGAGGTTGTCCTCGGTGTGCGCCAGCGAAAAGCCGCGCAGCGCATCGTTGCCGCCCAGCTCGATCACCACCACGCTGGGCTGGTGCTCGCGCAGCAGCGAGGGCAGCCGCGAGCGCCCGCCTGAAGTCGTCTCGCCACTCACGCTGGCGTTGACCACGCTGGCGGCCATTTTTTCCTGCGCCAGGCGCTGCTCCAGCAGCGCGACCCAGCCCGTGCCCCGGGGCAGGCCGTATTCGGCACTGAGCGAATCGCCTAGCACCAGAACCTTCGCTGGCCTGGCAACTTTGGCCGCCAGCGCGCCGCTGGAAAACCCCCAGGCCCACCAAGCCAGCCCTGCCGCGATACAGTGGCGGCGATGCAAACGTCGAATCACGCACTTCCTCCTTCGTCCAAGCCCGCGAACGACGCGCCCCCCTTGATCCGGGTCGAGCGCGTGTGCAAGTCGGTCAGCGACTCCACGGGAACGCTCGCCATTCTGCGCGATGTCGATTTCACGCTGCGGGCGAGGGAAACGGCCGCCATCGTCGGCGCCTCGGGCTCGGGCAAGAGCACCTTGCTGTCGATCATTGCCGGGCTGGACACGCCCACCAGCGGCACGGTACGGCTCGATGGCCAGGACCTGTTTGCGCTGGATGAAGACGCCCGCGCCGCGCTGCGGGCGCAAAAAATGGGCTTTGTGTTCCAGAGCTTTCAGCTGCTGGGCAACCTGACGGCGCTGGAAAACGTGATGCTGCCGCTGGAGTTGGCCAACCGCCGCGACGCCCGCCAGGCCGCCACCGAGATGCTGCACCGCGTGGGCCTGGGCCAGCGCCTGTCGCACTACCCCAAGGTGCTGTCGGGCGGCGAGCAGCAGCGTGTCGCGCTGGCGAGGGCCTTTGTGGTGCAGCCGGCGCTGCTGTTGGCCGATGAGCCCACCGGCAGCCTGGACTTCGCCACCGGCGAGACCGTGATGCGCCTGATGTTTGACCTGAACCGCGAGCTGGGCACCACGCTGCTGCTGGTGACGCACGACCGTGCATTGGCCGCGCAATGCCAGCACCGCATCACCATCGAGGCGGGCCGCGTGGCGGACGCCCCTTCCCGTGGCTGAAGTTATACTCCCCCACAGTATCAGGGCCCTGCAGCCCGTCTTCCCGCCATGCCCCATTCGCCCCAGGAAAAGAAACGCGTCATCACCCGGCTGCGCCGCATCCGGGGGCAGACTGAGGCCTTGGAGCGCGCGGTCGAGGCGGGCACCGAATGCGGTGCCTTGCTGCAGCAGCTGGCCGCCTTGCGTGGCGCGGCCACCGGCCTGATGGCCGAGGTGCTCGACAGCCACCTGCGTGAAACCTTTGGCGCGGGCCCGCACGCCACGCCCGAGGTGCAGGCCGAGATCGAGCAGCTGATGCGCCTGGTGCGTTCCTACCTCAAGTGAGGCGGCCCCTGCCGCCACGATTGTTTGTCCCCGCTTCCGACAGGAGAGTCCCCATGAAATCCCGTGCCGCCGTGGCCTTCAAGGCCGGAGAGCCCTTGCAGATCGTTGAAATCGATGTCGCGCCGCCCCAAAAAGGCGAGGTGCTGGTCCGCATCACCCACACCGGCGTCTGCCACACCGACGCCTTCACCCTCTCGGGCGACGACCCCGAGGGCCTGTTCCCCGCCGTGCTGGGCCATGAGGGCGCCGGCATCGTGGTCGAAGTGGGCGAGGGCGTGACCAGCGTGAAGCCTGGCGACCACGTGATCCCGCTGTACACCGCCGAATGCGGCGAATGCCTGTTCTGCAAGAGCGGCAAGACCAACCTCT
>CAYZPX010000046.1:0-15843 GCA_964480105.1 uncultured Burkholderiaceae bacterium
TACACCGCCGAATGCGGCGAATGCCTGTTCTGCAAGAGCGGCAAGACCAACCTCTGCGTGGCCGTGCGCGCGACCCAGGGCAAGGGCGTGATGCCCGATGGCACGACGCGCTTTTCCTACAACGGCGAGCCGGTCTATCACTACATGGGCTGTTCCACCTTCAGCGAGTACACCGTGGTGGCCGAGGTCTCGCTGGCCAAGATCCACCCCGACGCCAACCCCGAGCAGGTCTGCCTGCTGGGCTGCGGCGTGACCACCGGCCTGGGCGCCGTCAAGAACACCGCCAAGGTCCAGGAGGGCGACACCGTGGCCGTCTTCGGCCTGGGCGGCATCGGCCTGGCCGTCATCCAGGGCGCGCAGCTGGCCAAGGCCGGGCGCATCATCGCCATCGACACCAACCCCTCCAAGTTCGACCTGGCCAAGGTGTTCGGCGCGACCGACTGCGTCAACCCCAAGGACCATGACAAGCCCATCCAGCAGGTGATCGTCGAGATGACCGGCTGGGGCGTGGACCACAGCTTCGAGTGCATTGGCAACACCCAGGTGATGCGCGCGGCGCTGGAGTGCGCGCACCGTGGCTGGGGCCAGAGCGTGATCATCGGCGTGGCCGGCGCGGGCCAGGAAATTTCCACCCGTCCCTTCCAGCTGGTGACCGGCCGCAAGTGGCTGGGCACGGCCTTTGGCGGCGTCAAGGGCCGCAGCGAGCTGCCCGGCATGGTCGAGGACGCGATGGCTGGCAAGATCCAGCTGGCGCCCTTCGTCACCCACACCATGGGCCTGACCGACATCAACGAGGCCTTCGACCTGATGCACGAAGGCAAGTCCATCCGCTCGGTGGTCCGTTACTGATACCCAGGAGCCGCTGCATGGAACGCGTTGAACAGCACGCCAGCTTTGGTGGCCGCCAGGAGGTCTGGAAGCACGCCAGCACCGCCCTGGGCTGCGAAATGAAGCTGGGCGTGTACCTGCCGCCCGCCGCGCTGGCGGGTGCGCGCTGCCCGGTGCTGTACTGGCTTTCGGGCCTGACCTGCACCGAGCAGAACTTCATCACCAAGGCCGGCGTGCAGGAGCATGCCGCTCGCCATGGCCTGATCGTGGTCGCGCCCGACACCAGCCCCCGGGGCGAGAGCGTGCCCAACGACTCGGCCTATGACCTGGGGCAGGGTGCAGGCTTTTATGTGAACGCCACCCAGGCGCCCTGGGCGCCGCATTTCCGCATGGAAGACTATGTGGTGCAGGAGCTGCCGGCGCTGGTCGAGGCGCATTTCCCGGCCAACGCGCGGCGCGGCATCAGCGGCCATTCGATGGGCGGCCACGGCGCCCTGACGCTGGCGCTGCGCCACCCGGGCCGCTATGCCAGCGTGTCGGCGTTTTCGCCCATCGTGGCGCCCAGCCAGGTGCCCTGGGGCCAGAAGGCCTTGGCCGCCTACCTGGGCGAGGACCGCGCCGCCTGGGCCGCGCACGACGCGGTGGCCCTGGTGGCCAGCGCTGGCGAGCGCCTGCCGCTGCTGGTGGACCAGGGCGGGGCGGACGAATTCCTGGCCGGTCAGCTCAAGCCGGAATTGCTGCAGGCGGCTTGCGAGGCTGCCGGCCATCCGCTCACGCTGCGCCTGCACCCGGGTTACGACCACAGTTACTACTTCATCGCCAGCTTCCTGGGCGAGCATGTCGCGCACCATGCGGCGGCGCTGCGCCCTTGAATCCTTGATCCCTTGAAGGGCGCAAGATGAAGGGTGTTTTTGGCCTCCAAGTCAATGAATGCCAGCGGTAATAGCTCTCATTTTGAGAGCGTTTGACCGCTGCTTTTAATAGGACCAAGCATGGACGCCCACGATAATGGCGCCATGTCTTCCTCTCCCAAAGTCCTGTTCGGCTTCCATGCCGTGGGCGTGCGGCTCAAGACCGCACCGCAATCCATCGTCGAAATCTATTACGAGCCCACCCGCCGCGACGCGCGCATGCGCCAGTTCCTGGAACGTGCCAAAGAGGCCGGCGTGCGCCTCATCGAGGCCGACGGCCTGCGCATCGCCAAGCTCGCCGGCACCCAGGGCCACCAGGGCGTCGCCGCCCGGGTCGAGGCCTTGGTGCAGACCCATTCCTTGGACGAGTTGCTGGAGCAGCTCGAAGCCGACGGTGTGAAGAACCCCCTGCTGCTGGTGCTGGACGGCGTGACCGACCCGCACAACCTGGGCGCGTGCCTGCGTGTGGCCGACGGTGCCGGTGCCCATGCGGTGATCGCGCCCAAGGACCACGCCGTGGGCATTAACGCCACGGTGGCCAAGGTGGCCAGCGGCGCGGCCGAGACCATGCCGTACTTCATGGTTACCAACCTGGCGCGCACGCTGAACGAGCTGAAGGAACGCAACATCTGGATCATCGGCACCAGCGACGACGCACCCCAGTCCCTCTACCAGGCCGACCTGAAGGGCCCGGTGGCCCTGGTGCTGGGCGCGGAAGGCGCCGGCATGCGCCAGCTGACCCGCAAGACCTGCGATGGGCTGGTCAGCATCCCGATGAAGGGTGGGGTGGAAAGCCTGAATGTGTCGGTCGCCAGCGGCGTGTGCCTGTACGAGGCACTGCGCCAGCGGGGCGGCTGACAGGGCTTCAGGGTTTCAAGAGCGCGTTGATGGCGCGCACATCGTCCAGGCCCAGCGTGCCCGCCGCCTGCCGCAGGCGCAAGGTGCCCATCAGCACGTTGTAGCGCGCCTGGGCCAGATCGCGCTTGGTCTGGAACAGCTGGCTTTGCGCGTTCAGTACGTCGATGTTGATGCGCACGCCCACCTGGTAGCCCAGCTGGTTGGCCTCCAGAGCGCTCTGGCTGGAGGCTTCGGCGGCCTCCAGGGCTTTGACTTGGCCCAAACCGGATTGCACGCCAAAGAAGGCAGTCCGGGTGCCTTGCGCCACGCTGCGGCGGGCGTTTTCGAGGTCGGCCTCGGCCTTGTCTTCCAGGGCCAGAGTTTCCTTGACGCGGTTTTGCACCGCAAAGCCGGCAAACAGCGGCAGGTTCAGCGTCACGCCCATGCTGGTGGCGGTGCTGCGCTGGTTCACGCCTGGGGCGATGTTGGTGCCGTTCGGGTTACGGGCAATGTTGTGGCCCGCTTGCAGGTCCATCGTGGGACCATGGCCGGTCTGGGCCTTGCGGGTTTCCAGGCGGGCAATCTCGCGGGCGATCAGGGCCTGGCGCACGCCCGGCTGCTGGTCTTGTGACAGCGCCACCCAGGCATCGACCTGGTCGGGCTGCACCGCGGGCAGGGCGGTGGGCAGGGCCAGGGGGCGCGGGTCGGTGCCGCTGCGGCCCACGGCCTGGTCCAGCGCCAGTTTCTTGACGCGAAGGTCGTTTTCCGCAGCGATTTCCTGGGCGCTGACCAGGTCAAACCGCGCCTGGGCTTCGCGGGTGTCGGTGATGGTGGCAGTGCCGACCTCGAAATTGCGCTTGGCGGCGGCCAGTTGTTCGGAGACAGCTGCTTTTTGTGCGCGCACAAAGGTCAGCGTGTCTTGTGCGGCGAGCACATCGAAGTAGCCCTGGCTCACGCGCACCAGCAGGTCTTGCTGGGCGGCGTCGAGCTGGGCCTGGGCCACGGCCACGGCCCGCTCGCTCTGGTCCAGCGCAATGCGGTTGGCGGGGCGGTACAGCGGCTGGGTGGCGTTGATGCCCACGGTTTGTGCGGTTTGGTTGCGCACAGCAGCCGGTCGGGTGATTTCGGTGTGGGTGCGGCTCACGCCCGAGTTCAGGCCCACGCTGGGCAGCAGTCCAGCCTGGGCCTGGTCAGCACGGCGGCTGGCCGCCTGCAGGTTGGCCTGGGCGGACTGCACGGGCGCGTCGTAGCCCCGGGCGGTCTCCACCAGTTCCAGCAGACTTTGGGCCTGTGCGGTGCCACACAGCAGGACCCCCAGGGCGAGGGACAGGGGAAGGCGTGCGAAGGACTTCATCATAGGGCTTTCAGGGGAGGCAACAGGAGGGCTTCAGTAGCGGGGTACGCGGGGGTCACGTTGCTGGGACCAGGCTTCAATGCCGCCCGAGAGGTTCACGACCTTGCCAAAGCCATGGTGGGCCAGGAAATTGGCCACCCGCAAGCTGCGCACCCCGTGGTGGCACAGGCAGGCAGTGGGGCGGTCGGGGTCCAGTTCTGCCACACGTGCGGCCAGTTCTCCCATGGGGATGCAGGCCAGCGCGAAGCCCTCGGGCTGCACGCTGGCGGTCTGGATTTCCCAGGGCTCGCGCACGTCCAGCACCAAGGGGGGCTCCTGGCCGGTATCGGGGGCGTTGGCTGCCAGCCAGGCGTCAAGGTCGGCGGGGTGGACATGGCCAATCATC
The DNA here is from genome assembly GCA_964480105.1 of uncultured Burkholderiaceae bacterium. Taxonomy (GTDB): domain Bacteria; phylum Pseudomonadota; class Gammaproteobacteria; order Burkholderiales; family Burkholderiaceae_C; genus CAYZPX01. The sequence continues at coordinate 4,316 of CAYZPX010000046.1, forward strand.
GGGGGCTCCAGCGGCGGCTCAGAAACGGAACTGCGAAGGCTCGGCAAAGCCCCGCAGGCGGGAGACGTTCACATCCCACGGCGTGGTGGTGCGGAAGCGATCGCCCTCGCGGCGCACCAGGGTGAAGCGCATGATGGGCTCATCCCCCACGATGGCGACAAAACGGCCCCCGTCGTTGAGTTGCTGCAGCAGGTCTTGGGGCACGTTGGCCACCGAGCCGCTGAGCACGATCACGTCAAAGCTGCCCAGGTCGGACAAGTCGCCGGAGCCATCGGTCAGGCGCACTTCCACGCCCTTGATCCCGGCTTGGCGCAGGTTCTCGCGCGCAGTGGCGGCCAGTTCGGCGTCGATTTCCAGGCTCAGCACCTGGCGGGCGCGGTGGGCCAGCAGCGCGGCCATGTAGCCCGAACCCGTGCCAATTTCCAGCACACGGTCGTTGGGCTGGATCTGCAGGTCTTGCAGCATGCGGGCTTCCACGCGGGGCGCCAGCATGCATTCACCCTTGCGAACGGCGGCTTCGGCATTGCCGCGCAGCGGGATCTCGATGTCCATGAAGGCCATGCCACGGAAACCGCTGGGCACGAAGTACTCGCGGTGCACCTTGTCCAGCGTCTCCAGGACCACGGGGTCCAGCACGTTCCAGGGGCGGATTTGTTGCTCGATCATGTTGTAGCGCGCCTGGGCGATGGGATCGTTGGGGTTGGCGGACGTGTTCAGGGGCAGGGTCATGTCAGGACTCCGAAGGAGGGACGGTGAGACAAACCCTGGATTTTAGGAGCCCGCGCCCCCTTTGCCGGGGAAGCAGCCCGCCAAGGCCCCGTGGGGGCTCTTGCGCTGCCCGCTTTGTTGCCCCACGGCGCGTGGTAGCGTTGGTTTTTTGCACATTCGAAGGAGAAACCATGCGCGTGGAAACCATCACCCTGGGCGGCGGGTGCTTTTGGTGCACGGAGGCGATTTTCGACCGCGTCCAGGGCGTGGTCGATGTGGAAAGTGGCTATTGCAACGGCCATGTGCAGAACCCCAGTTATGAGCAGGTTTGCCGTGGCGACACCGGCCATGTGGAGGTGGTCAAGGTGCAGTTCAATCCACAAGTGATCGGCCTGCGGGAGATTCTGGAAATCTTTTTTGCCACCCACGACCCGACCACCTTGAACCGCCAGGGCAACGATGTGGGCCCGCAGTACCGCAGCGGCATCTATGTCAGTGACCCGGCCCAGGCTTTGGTCGCCCATGCGGTCATCGATGCCCTGCTGCGCGAAGAGGCGTACCCTGACCCCATCGTCACCGAGGTGCTGCCGCTGGAAAACTACTGGCCAGCCGAGGCCTACCACCAGGACTATTTCTTGAACAACCCTTATCAGGGCTACTGCGCCTACGTGGTGCGGCCCAAGGTGCAGAAATTTTTGAACCACTTCGGTGACCGGGCCAAGCCATAATGCAGCCCGTTTGCGTTAACGCCTGCCCCTGAGCTTTTTTGTCCCATTCCATGACCGCCACCCGTGCCTCCGTCGCTGCCCATGCGCCCTTGTGGACCTTGCCCACCGGCATGCGCGCCACGCGGGCGACCCGGGCGCTGGAGGCCTTGTTCCGCGCCCATCCGGACACGGCGTTTTCCGAGCCCGAGGTCGAGGCGGCACTCGTCCAGGCCCAGGTGCCGGTCAACAAAGTCACCGTCTACCGCATGCTGGACCGTTTTGCCGCGGCGGGTTTGCTGCAAAAGCAGGTGGACCGGGCACGCATCACCCGCTTCTCGCTGGCCGCCCCTGGCGAGGCGGCCCAGCCCTTGCCCCGGTTTGAATGCGATGGCTGCCACCGCAACTTCCGCCTGGCCGATGGCTCGGCGCGCATGCAGGCGGCGATGAAATCCGTGCTGCAGGCCCTGGCCTCGGCCGGGCACGAAGGCAGTTCCGTGGACATCGCCGTGCGTGGCCGCTGTGCCGGTTGCGCCAAGCCCGACGAGGCGGTCCTCCTCCCATGAACGCTCGGCGGAATCCCGCCCCCAGGCTGGGAAGGGCCTGGGCAGGGCTGCTGTTGCTGGCGCTGTGGCTGGTGCCATGGTTCGGCCAGGTCCACCAGATTGCCCACGGACCGCTGAGTGCGGCCGTTCCCACAGGCCGGATGGTGTGGACCGCGACCCACCACACGCTCGCTGCGCCCGAGGCGGCATCGGCTGGTGCCCACGATGGCCTGCACGCCGAACACCTCTCTTGCCTGGTCTTTGATGGCCTGGCCTTGGGGCTGGCGCTGTTCCAGCCACCATCTCCGCTGCCGTCACCCTTGCCGGTGGCGGTGGTTTTTCTGCCGCTTCCCACCGTCTGGGCGGCGGTCCTGCCCCCGCGCCATTTCGAGGCCCGCGCACCACCCACCTTGTCCTCCATCACCCTTCATGCGGCTAATTTGCTATTGAAATAATAGCTATTACCGTTGGTATTCATTGGGCTAGTGCCTGATTTGACTGTTTTTTGCATGCAGACCCGCCCCAGAGGGCGCCAGGGCTGCGTGCGCGAGCGATTGAGAGTTTTGGAATGGGTATGCGTAATTTTTCTTGGATGGCGGCCCCAGGCCGCGAAGAGCCGGTGCGCCCGGTGTTGCGCCCTGTGGCGGCGGCGGCCTGGCTGGTCTTGTCGGGCGCAGCCTGGGCCCAGGCGGGGGAGGGCAGTTCTGCCACCCCGACGGTGCTGCCCGCAGTGACGGTCTCCGCCAGCGGCCTGCAACTGGGCCAGAGCGACATGGCCACCCCCGTCAGCGTGCTGAAGGGGGACGAGTTGTTGCGCCGGCGCGAAGCCACCCTGGGCGAGACCTTGGCCCACGAGCCTGGTATCCGCTCCAGCCATTTCGGCGCTGGCTCGGGCCGGCCCATCGTGCGCGGCATGGACGGCCCCCGCGTCAAGCTGCTGAACGACGGGGTGGAGATTCAGGATGCCTCCACCATCAGCCCCGACCACGCGGTGGTCGCTGAGCCGATGCTGTCCACGCAAATCGAGGTGCTGCGCGGCCCCTCGGCCTTGCTGTATGGCGCGGGCGCTGTCGGCGGTGTGGTCAATGTGCTCGACAACAAGGTGCCCACAGTGGTGCCGGAAAAAGGCATCGAAGGCAGCGCCGAACTGCGTGCCAACACCGGCGCCCGCGAAAACGCTGGCGCGTTCGAGCTGACCGGTGGCACGGGCAACCTGGTCCTGCATGTCGGCGCGGCCACCCGCAAGGCGGGCGACTACCGCGTCGGCAAGGGCTGGGCACACGAAGGCGTGCCCGAGCGCAAGGTGCCCGGCAGCTTTTCCCAGGGCGACACGGGCACCGTGGGCCTGTCCTGGGTGGGCGACCGCGGCTACCTAGGCCTGGCCTACACCCGCCAGACCGCCCGCTACGGCCTGCCCGGCCATGGCCACGCGCTGGAAGACTGCCATGCCCACGGCAGCAAGCTGCACTGCGGCACCCATGACCTGGTCCCCGCCACCGAAACTGCCGAGGCCGGCCATGAGGGCCATGACCACGAGGCCACGCACCAGGGCCTGCCGGTGGTGGACCTGCTGAGCGAGCGCTGGGACCTGCGCGGCGAGCTGCGCAACCCGCTGCCCGGCATTGCTGCCGTGCGCCTGCGTGCCGGCACCACCGACTACCGTCACCACGAAATCGAAGACGGCAACATCTCCACCACCTTCCTGAACAAGGCCCACGACGCCCGCCTGGAGTTGCAGCACCTGCCGATTGCCGGCTGGCGCGGCGTGTTTGGTCTGCAAACCAGCCAGCGCAAGTTCAGCGCCCTGGGCGAGGAGGCCTATGTGCCCCCCACCGAGACCCGCCGCACCGGCCTGTTCCTGCTGGAGGAATACCGCTGGCAGGACTGGCGCCTGGAGGCCGCGCTGCGCCACGATCGCCAGACGGTGGAGGCCAGCACCCAGACCAGCGAGCGCAGCCACCACGGCACCTCGCTGTCGCTGGGCACGGTCTGGAAGTTCACGCCCGGCTACCAGCTGGGGGCATCCCTGTCGCGGGCCTACCGCCTGCCCAGCGCCGAGGAGCTGTACGCCAACGGCCTGCACCTGGCCACCGGTACCGTGGAGCGCGGCAACGCCAACCTGCGTCCGGAAACATCGCAGAACCTGGATGTCTCGTTGCGCAAGACCGCTGGCGACACCACCTTTGTAGTCAGCGCCTTCCGCAACCACATCCAGCGCTACATCTATGGCCGCACCCTGGATGCGCTCGATGGCGTGCAGCTGATCGAATACAGCCAGGCCGACGCCACCTTCACCGGCCTGGAAGGCCAGCTGCGCCACCGCCTGAACCGCCAGCTGGGCGTCACGGTGTTTGGCGATGTGGTGCGCGCCCGCCTGGATGGCGGTGGCCGCGTGCCCCGCATTCCGGCGGCCCGCGCTGGCGTGCGCCTGGATGCCCGCTGGCAGGCCTGGGACGGCATGGTCGAATGGGTGCAGGTGCTGCGCCAGAACCGCATCGCCGCCTTCGAGTCCGAGACCGCCAGCTTTGGCATGCTCAACCTGGCGATGGGCTACCAGTTCAAGACGGGCGGCACGCCCTGGCAGTTCTATGTCAAGGCCAACAACCTGACCGACCGCCTGGGCTACGCGCACCAGTCCTTCATCAAGACCAGCGCGCCGCTGATGGGCCGCAACCTCACCGCCGGGGTCAAAGTGTCGTTCTGATGACACCGTTTGGGGTGTTTTAGGCCTCCAGGCCAATAGAATCGAGCGGAAGTAGCTATCATAAAAGGAGCAATCTTGCCGTCTCCATCCTTGCACATCCTGGAAAGCTCGTCATGAGCACCCCTGTATTCGACGCCCTGCTGCCCGTGGTGCTGTTCATCGCCCTGGGCTTTATGGCCGGGCGGCTGCGCTGGATTCAGCCAGGCTCGGTCAAGGACCTGTCCAACCTGGTCTTCATGCTGCTGACGCCGGCGCTGCTGTTTCGCACCATGGCCGCCGTGCGGGTGCAGGACCTGAACTTTGGCCCGGTGGGGCTGTATTTCGCGGCGGCGGCGCTGCTGTTTGTCGGTGTGCTGGCCTGGGTCGGCTTTGGCTGCCTGGCCGCGGCCCGGGGGCTGGCTGGCACCTTTGGCAACACCATCATGATTGGCGTGCCCCTGGTTGGCCTGGCCTTTGGCGAGGCGGGGCTGGTGCACCTGTTCACGCTGATTTCGGTGCATTCCCTCATCCTGCTGACGGCGGCCACCATCGTTTTTGAGCTGGCGGCCGCCCGCGAACAGGCAGGCAGGGCGGGGCAGGCCCCCACCGCGCTGTGGCGCACGGTGCTGCAGGCCCTGAAAAACGGCATCGTCCACCCGGTGCCGTTGCCCATCCTGGCCGGTCTGGCCTTTGCCCAGACCGGCTGGAAAATTCCCGCCACCATCGACCAACCCCTGCGCCTGCTGGGCCAGGCCCTGGGGCCGCTGGCTTTGCTGATGGTGGGCATCACCCTGGCCTTTACCCGGGTGCAGGGCAATGTGCGGCTGGCGCTGGGCATTGCTTTGCTCAAAAACCTGGGGCTGCCGCTGGTGTTCGGGGCGCTGGGCTGGCTGTTTGGCCTGCGTGGTCTGTCCTTGGCGGTGATGCTGGTGGCGGCGTCCTTGCCGGTGGGGGCCAATGTCTTTTTGTTTGCCCAGCGCTACGGCGTGGCGCAAGAGGAAGTCACGGCCAGCATTGCGGTCTCCACCACGCTGGCGCTGCTGACCTTGCCCATCGTGCTGCTGGTGGCCGCCCGCTTGGTGTGAAGGCCGTGGGGCCTCTCTACTCCGTGGCCGCAGCGGGTGGTGACGCCGCAGCCTCTGCCAGCACCGGCCATTGGTAGCGCAGGTGGAGCAGCGCCCGGGGGCCGTCCACACCAATAAAGCGCGTCAGTTCCGTCTCGTTCATGCCAGCGCGCAGCCACGCGACGATGGCCGTGTTGCGAATGACCTGCGGCCCCACGCGGTGCAGCGGAAAGTCGTCGGCAGCATTGGCCAGGCTGGCATGGGCCTGCTGAATCACTTTAGAGGCGGTGTGAAACAGCGCCCGGATGCTCAAGGCCCCCCCTTTGCGCGAATAGAACACCCAGCCCAGGTTGTCCGCCCCGTGCTCTAGGCGAAACGTCAACCAGGCCTGTAGCGCCTGGGCGGTGCGGGCTGGCAAGGGCAGGGTGCGCTCCTGGGCTTTGCGCGCGCCCTCGATGTGGATGGCGGCAGGCGCCTGGCCGCTGCGCAGGTCCAGCGGGCGGTGCAAGTCGTCCAGCAAATGCGCGTCCTTGAGGTTGCGCACTTCCTCGGGCGCCAGCGCCAGGTCGTAGAGCAGGCTGAGGATGGCCCGGTCGCGCGCGTTCTGCAGCTTGTCGCTGGGCGGAAAGTGGGCGGGCAGGGCGTCCCACAGCGGCGGCGGCAGGGTGTGGCCCAGCTGCTCGACGGGGGCAGGGCGGTCTTGCCACTGCAGTTCGCGCACGGGGCTGCGTTCCAGCCAGCCATGGACGACCGCGTGGGCATAAATGCGGTCCAGCACCCGCCAATAGCGCCGGCGCGTGACTTCGCTGATTTGGCGGTCGGGCTGGTGGTGTGCCCGTTGCCCCGCACGGATTTGCAGGAAGTGGACGACGTCATCTGGGCCTGCTTCGTCCCAGCTGCGCAGCCCCGCATCGTCGCCAAACGGAGAGCTGCGCGGCCCCAGGCTCTGCAACCAGGCATGCCAGATGGCGGCGTAGCTGCCTTCCAGGTCGGGCTCTTGCTGGGACAAGCCGTGGCTGCTGGCATCGGCCAGCCAGTGCGCGAGCAATTCGGTGGCGGTGGGTCGTTGTTTGGGGGACGGCGTTGCGAAGTTCGTGTCCATGCCGGGGTCGTGGTGAGGCGTTGGTGGTTCGATGATTGAATGTAACTTACACGATTTAAATAAAAGATGTAAAAGAGAAAAAGCCCCTCAAGAAAGGGGGCTCTTCTCAAAGGAAAACAACGCTCAAGGCGCCAAACGCTCGCGCATCCAGCCCTCTTGGCCTGCTTCGCGGCGGTAACGCAGCCGGTCATGCAGGCGGCTGGGACGGCCTTGCCAGAACTCCCAGGCCTCGGGGCGCAGCCGATAGCCACCCCAATGCGGGGGGCGGGGCGGCGACAGCAAAAACTGCGCGCCGTACTTGGCCGCATTGGCCACCAGCACGCCACGGCCACTGATGGGCTGGCTCTGGGGACTGGCCCAGGCACCAATGCGCGAATCAAGCGGGCGGCTGTGGAAATAAGCGTCGCTTTCTTCGGCAGAGACTTTTTCGACCACGCCCTCGATGCGCACGACGCGTTCCAGCTCGACCCAGTGAAATTGCAGCGACGCGTAGGGGTTGCCCGCCAGTTCACGGCCTTTGCGGCTTTCGTAGTTGGTGTACCAGACGATGCCGCGCTCGTCGTAGCCTTTGATGAGCACCACGCGGGTGCTCGGGCGCAGGTCGCTGCCGACCGTCGCCACCGTCATGGCGTTGGGCTCAGGCACCTGGGCAGAGATGGCTTCTTGCAGCCAGTGCTCAAACTGCTTCAAAGGGTCGGCGTTCGAGGCCGTTTCGTTCAGTTCGGCGCGTTCGTAGCTTTTGCGCAAATCGGCCAGCGCGGAGGGACTGAGGCTCATGGACGTTGTTCCTGCGGTCAAAGGGGCAAGAAAGTCAAATCAGCGCAGGCCCTGGCCAGCAGCCTCGTCAGCGCGCTGAATCAGCTCAATCTTGTAGCCGTCCGGGTCGGTGACAAAAGCAATCACGGTTTTTCCGCCTTTGACGGGACCGGCCTCGCGGGTCACGTTGCCACCAGCCGCCTTGATTTTTTCGCAGGCCGCATAGGCATCGGAGACGCCAATCGCGATGTGGCCGTAGGCGGTCCCGTGGTCGTAGCTGGTGGTGTCCCAGTTGAAAGTCAGTTCGATTTCGGCCTGGACTGGGTTGCCACCGTCAAAGCCCAGGAAGGCCAGTGAGTAGCGGTATTCCGGGTTTTCCGACGTGCGCAGCAATTGCATGCCCAGCACTTGGGTGTAGAAATCGATGGAGCGTTGAAGATTGCCAACGCGCAGCATGGTGTGAAGGATTCGCATGCCCGGATTGTGCCGCGCTGTGCAATGGCCAAGCATGGTGGGTGGTTTTGGAGCGTCGCATCGACGTCTGACTGACAATATCAATTGTCTGTACGATTTGCATTATGTTAAATAACGATGGTGCGTAGCCTTCGCCACTGCGGCCAGTCAGGCCACTTTCTCCTCAGATAGTTCCACTCAGCGTTTCTTAGCCGATGTACCCCGCCGTCCTAGCCGGCTTGCCAATGCATTGCTGGAAATGGAACTTCGTGTCCATGTCGTTTTCATGGCTGTTTTGTGTGCGGAATCTGTGACCGACCTGGCAGCCAGCGCTGCTGCCTGCTCGTCCAACGTCTGGCGCTGGGACGCGACCATGGCCTGCGCTTGCGCAAGTTGCTCTTCCAAGGACAGAACCCGGGCGTCCGCAGTCTGTAGGGCTTGTTCCACGTCTTTCAAGCGGTCCGTCCACGCCTGTTGGGCCTTGGCAAAGTCTTGCGTTTGCGCTTGCAAGGTCTGCTCGGCTTTACGGGCTTCCTGCCGCGCGCGGTCGAGTTCCGCCAGCCAGCGGCGCTCGTTGCCGGTGTGGCGCGACTCTGCCTCGCGCATCGCGGCCTGATGATCGGCCTGGGCCTGGTGAAACAAGGCCTGCAACTGGCCATGCGCCGCTTGCGATTGCGCCATCGATTGCGTGAGCGCCTGAATTTCCCGCCCGCGCTCGGCCAGCACCGCCTGGAGCTGCTGTTGCTGGGCGTGGCTTTCCTTGAGCTGTGAATCAGCTTGCGCGAGGGCTTGCTCCAGCCAGGCGGCGCGCTCTTGCATGCGCGCCTTGGTCTGCTCCAGCGCATCCGCTTCAGCCCTCAGCGCCTGTCGATCAGCTTCCAGTGTTGCTTCGCGCGCCTGCAAGGCAGATTCGGCCAGTTGCTGCGCCTGGGATTGCGCAACGGTCCACAGCGTTTCCATGGATTCACGCACCTCCGCAGGCATGCCTTCCTTGGCGTCGCGCTCGGTGCCAACTGGATGGATGCGCGCCCCCAGGCTGGAAAACCATTGCTCCAACAAGGGCCCCACGGTATTCGGCGACCCGCGCCCAATGCGCAGACGGATGCGCTCGATGGTTGGGCGCACGCCCTCTTGCAGCAAGGCATCGGCGGCCAGGGCCACGTCGCTGTATTGGATGCCACGGGACGGTTTGAAAGGGCTAGACTGCATATTAGCGGCGATAAGTGAAATTTATCGAAAGTAAAAAGCTCAATTTGTACTAAATAATACATACATAATGAATACAAAAAACAAAAATACGGCGACAACGCCTCTCTTGCACAATGGAACAGCACTGGAAGCCCTGTCCGCCCGGGAAGCTCTGGCCAAAGCCGTGCAAGAGCTACTGCGCGAAGGCGAATCGGTCCATACGGTGCGCAGCTACCGCTCGGCATGGGGCTATTGGCAGGCTTGGCATACGGCGCGCTACGGCCAAGAGCTCGTCCTACCGGTCGCCACCGAGGTGGTGCTGCAATTCATCGTGGACCACGCCCAGCGGCAAACCGAGGACGGCCTGGCCCACGCCCTCCCCCCTGCAGTGGATGAGACCCTGGTGGGCGCCGGTTTCAAGGCCAAGCCCGGACCCCTGGCCCACAGCACGCTGGTGCACCGGATTGCCGTTCTGTCCAAAGCCCACCAGCGCATGGGCTGGGACAACCCTTGTGAAGGGCCGGCAGTACGCACGCTGCTGGGCACCGTGCGGCGGGCCTATGCGCAGCGGGGCGATTTGGCGAAAAAGAAAGCGGCGTTGACCAAAGACCCGCTGGCCGCCCTGCTCGCGACTTGTGATGACAGCCTCAAGGGCCTGCGGGACCGGGCTTTGTTGCTGTTTGCCTGGGCCAGCGGCGGACGGCGGCGTTCTGAAATCACCGAGGCCCGCGTAGAGCAACTGCGCCGGATTGGTCCGGGCGAATTTGTGTATGAGCTGCGCCACTCCAAAACCAACCGCAGCGGCCAGGATTTACCCGAAAACCACAAGCCCGTGGTGGGCGCGGCCGGCCAGGCTCTGCAAGACTGGCTGACCGCCGCCAATCTGCAAGCCGGCCCACTGTTTCGCCCGATTGGCAAAGGCGGACGGGTGGGCGCGGGCGCCCTCTCCCCGGCGTCAGTGCGGCTGATCGTGCAGGAGCGTTGTGCCCTGGCGGGGCTGAAGGGCGATTTCTCCGCGCATTCGCTGCGCTCGGGGTTTGTCAGCGAGGCCGGGAGGCAAAACATCGCGCTGGCCGAGACCATGGCGCTGACAGGCCACCGCAGCGTGTCGTCGGTACTGGGCTACTACCGGGCCGAGTCGGCGGCGCACAGCGCGGCAGCCAGGTTGTTTGAAAGCGGCGAGCCCTTGAAGCCCGACACCGACGCGCCATGAAAAAAGCACGCCAGGCCCCAAGGGGCGCTCGGCGTGCTTCAGACCATAAGGCCAGAAAGAGGGCTTACCCCAGCGCCGCAATCACCTCGGGCGGTGCCTGGACCAGTTCGATCAACACGCCCTCCCCAGCAATCGGAAACTCGTCGTTGCTCTTGGGGTGCAGGAAGGTGATGTCATAACCGGCCGCGCCCTTGCGGATGCCGCCGGGCGCAAAGCGTACGCCCTGGGCTGTCAGCCACTCCACGGCCTTGGGCAGGTCGTCGATCCACAGGCCGATGTGGTTGAGCGGCGTGGTGTGGACGGCGGGTTTCTTGTCGATGTCCAGCGGCTGCATGATGTCCACCTCGACCTTGAAGGCGTCTTTGCCCATGGCCAGGATGTCTTCATCGACGTTCTCGCGCTCGCTCTGGAACGTGCCGGTTTGGGTCAGACCGAGCATGTCCACCCACAGGGTTTTCATGCGCTGTTTATCGGTGCCGCCAATGGCGACTTGCTGGATGCCCAGCACTTTGAAGGGGCGTTGGATGGGGCTCATGCAAAGGATTCCTGGGGTTCGGTGGAGGGAGCGCCTTTCAGCCCCAAGGTCTTTAGCAGGCGGTCATCGGCCGAGACATCGGGGTTGCCAGTGACCAGCAGTTTTTCTCCATAGAAGATGGAGTTGGCGCCAGCCATGAAGCACAGGGCCTGCACGGCGTCGCCCAGCTGCTGGCGGCCTGCGGACAGGCGCACCCGAGCCTTGGGCATGGTGATGCGGGCGACGGCAATCACGCGCACGAAGTCGAAAGGATCGATGGGATCGCTGTCGGCCAGCGGCGTGCCAGGCACCCGCACCAGGCTGTTGATGGGCACCGAATCCGGGTAGGGATTCAGGTTGGCCAGCTGCGCAATCAGGCCCGCGCGGTGCACCGGCGCCTCGCCCATGCCCACGATGCCGCCGCAGCACACGCTGATGCCAGCGCTGCGCACATGGGCCAGGGTGTCGAGCCGGTCCTGGTAGGCCCGGGTACTGACCACGTCCTGGTAGTACTCGGGGGCGGTGTCCAGGTTGTGGTTGTAGTAGTCCAGCCCGGCATCTTTCAGCGCCACGGCCTGGTGGGGTTCCAGCATGCCCA
>CAYZPX010000047.1:0-15740 GCA_964480105.1 uncultured Burkholderiaceae bacterium
TCTGGCCCAGCAGCGTGACCTCCTTCACGCCCTGGTCGGCCAGGCCGGCGACTTCGACCAGCACATCGTCAAACGGCCGCGAGACTTCTTCGCCCCGCGTGTAGGGCACCACGCAGTAGCTGCAGTATTTGCTGCAACCTTCCATGATCGAGACAAAGGCGCTGGCGCCTTCTACCCGCGCCGGGGGCAGGTGGTCAAACTTTTCAATCTCGGGGAAGCTGATGTCCACCTGGGGCCGGTCCTGGCGCTCGCGTTGGGTGAGCAGCTCCGGCAGGCGGTGCAAGGTCTGGGGGCCAAAAACGACATCGACGAAGGGGGCGCGTTTGATGATCTCGGCCCCTTCCTGGCTGGCCACGCAGCCACCCACGCCAATCTTCACGCCCCGGGCCTTCAGGTGCTTGACGCGGCCCAGGTCGCTGAAGACCTTTTCCTGCGCCTTCTCGCGCACCGAGCAGGTGTTGAACAGGATCAGGTCGGCTTCCTCCACATCCTGGGTGGGTTCGTAGCCCTGGGCGGCGCCCAGCACGTCGGCCATCTTGTCCGAGTCGTACTCGTTCATCTGGCAGCCAAAGGTTTTGATAAAGACTTTTTTGCGCATGGGAAGGCGAAAGGAAACAGAAAAGGGGTTGATGGGTCAAAAACGGCTCCAGGCCATATTTGACCAGCGGTACTAGCTATGAAAAAAGGAGTAATTTCGCGCAGAAAAAGCCTGGCGAAAGCGCCTGGGCGGGGGCTCAGGGGGTGTTCGATGGCCCCGGCCCGTTCACGGTCGGCGGCTGCTCGGAGGCGAACTGGAAATTGCGCTCCCCCGGGTCGCCCTTGCCAGGCTGGGCGGTTTCATCCGCCGTCAGCACCCAGGCCGTCAGCAGGTAGCCGGTGCTGGGCTCGATCAGGTAGTTGACGGTGAAGGTCTGGCCCAGCACCGTGTGCGGCATGACCAGGGTGTTCTGTGGGCTGAACAGCCGAAAGCCCGGCGCCAGGTGCAGCCGGCGTTCGCCGTTGACCAGGGCTTGGCCAGGCTGGTCGATGCGCAGACGCCCACGCAGGGTGGCGTCTGGAAACAGGCGGCGGTTACCAGGAAAAGATGACATCTGCGCCAGCGCCGGTGCCGCCAGGGCCCAGAGGCCCAGGGCAGCAAGCCAACGGCGGCGCGGCGGGATGGCGGTGGGGCTGGCCAGGTCAGAGGCCAGAGCAGGGTGCAAAACATGGGCCGGGGTGCAGCGGTGCATGGTGTGTATCCAGGGGCTGGGGCGCCGGATTTTAAGCGCCAGCCCTTCAGTCCGCGTAGCGCACCATGACGTACTCACCGGGCGCATCGCACAGCACCTGAGCCGGATCGATGGCGGGTGGGGGCACGGGTACGCCAGAGCGCGCCTGCAGCCAGTCGCGCAGCGCCACCCACCACGAGCCCTCAAAGCGGGGCGCCTGGGCGGCCCAATCGTCGGGGCTGGTCCAGGCGTGGCCTTGGTCCTGGCTGTCCATCTGGTAGCTGCGGTTTGTGTGGCCGGGTTCGGAAACGATGCCGGCGTTGTGCCCGCCACTGGTCAGTACGAAGGTGGTCTCTGTGTCGGTCAGCAGGTGGATCTTGTAGACCGAGCGCCAGGGCGACACATGGTCGCGCACCGTGCCGACGACGAACAACGGGGCCTGGATGTCCATCAGCGCCAGGGGCTCGTTGTTCATGCGGTAGCTGCCGCCGGCCAGCGCGTTGTTCAGAAACAGCGAGGACAAATACTCCGAGTGCATGCGCGCCGGCAGCCGGGTCACGTCCTGGTTCCAGCTCATCATGTCGTTGCCGACCTCGTCCTCGCCCAGCAGGTAGCGGCGGGTGTTGCGGCTCCAGACCAGGTCGCGGGCGTTGAGGAACTGGAACGAGCCGCCCATCTGCCGTCCCGTCATGAAGCCCTTGCGGGCCATGGACGCGCGCAGGGTCTTAAGTTGGTCGTCGTCAATGAACACGCCCAGCTCGCCGGGCTCGCTGAAGTCGGTTTGCGCCGCCAGCAGCGTGACCGTGGCCAGCACCGGCAGGTTGCCGGGCTCGGGGCGGTCGCCCCGGCGACGGTGTGGCGTTCCGGGGCTGGGCAGCATGCGCTGGCGCTTGCCCAGCGCTGCCGCCACCATGGCCAGAAACGTGCCGCCCAGGCAATAACCCAGCGCGTGCAGGCTGGGGGCGCCGGTGCGTTCCTTCACCGCGGCCATCGCGGCCATTACCCCGCTGTGCAGGTAGTCCTGCATGCCCAGGTCGCGGTCGGAGGCGTCCGGGTTGCGCCACGAAATGCAAAACACCGTGAAGCCCTGGTCCACCAGGTAGCGCACCATGGAGTTCTCGGGCGAGAGGTCCAGGATGTAGTACTTCATGATGCAGGACGGCACGATCAGCAGCGGCTCGGGCCGCACCTCGGCCGTGGTCGGCAGGTACTGGATCAGCTCGATCAAATGGTTGCGAAACACCACCTTGCCCGGCGTGACGGCCACGTCCTGGCCCACGGCATAGGGCAGGGGCTCCAGTTGGTGTTCAGCCGCGGCATCGCTGTCTTGCTGCGCGTGGCGCTTGAATTCGGCACGCCAGTCTTCCAGGAAGTTCTGCCAGCCCTGCAGCCCGCTTTGGCCGCTGGTTTTCAGGAACTTCTCCAGCACCGCCGGATTACTCCAGGCCCAGTTGGACGGCGACAGGGCATCCAGCCCCTGCCGGGCAAAGAATTCCACCAGGTGCTGGTGGTGGCGGTCCATGCCATCGACCTGGGTGGCCTCGCGCCACCAGGCGTCGCTGGCCTGGAAGCCTTCTTTGAGGGCGCTGAAGGGCCAACGTTGCCAGGCCGGGTCGGCAAAACGTGCATCTGCCGACGCCGGGGCCGGGTCTGCGCCTGCTGTTCCCGGCCAAAATCCGGCCAGGCTGCGCGCCCAGCTTTGCAGCCCCAGCGACCAGGCCTTGTGCGCGAGGTGCAGTTGCAGCCCGGGCGAACTGGCCAGGTGCAGGGTCCAGTCGGCCTGTGCCAGGGCCAACGCGATGGGAGACAGCCCCAGGCTGAGCTGGGAGAGGCCATCCCGGACCTTGGCGTCGAGTTCGGTCAGGGCGGGAGGGAGGGCATTGGGCGAGGGGGTGGCCATGGCAGGTGGCGGCGGGAGAGGCGCCGCAGGTCAACACGGGCCCCCATCCTGCCACGAACCCTGGTCCATGGCTGTCGTGCGGGTGTCCCGTCTTCAGAAGTCGGCGAGGGTCAGTTGCCCCACCCCGGCAGCCAGGCGCAGGCGAGCCGTCTGGTATTGCGTGGCGGCCTCCAACTTTTGCTGGGTGGCCCGCGCCAGGGTGTTTTGTGCGGTCAGCAGTTCCAGGATGTTGCCCACACCGTCGCGGTAGCGGCCAGAGGCAATGTCAAAGGCCTTGCGCGCAGAGCGCTGCAGGTCCGTTGCGGAGTCCAGCAACTGGAGGGCCGTCGTCAGTGTGTTGTAGCTTTGCCAGACGTCCAGGCGCACCTGCTGTTCCGCCGAGTCCAGGGCCGCCGCTTTGGCTTCCTTGCGCTGTGTGGCCGCCTCGACCTGGGCCTGGCGTCCAAAGCCCTCAAAGAGCGGAATGCTCAGCTGCAAGCTCAGTTGCTGGCTGCGCTGCAAGGTGTCGCTGGACGGGTAACCCAGCGCTGGGGGCTGGCCCCGTTGTTCGTTGCGCAGGACTTCGGCTCCTGCCACCAACCGTGGCCGCCCTTCGGCACGCGTGGCGCGCAGCTTGGCATCGGCCGCTTGCAGTGCGGCGCGGGCGGCCCGCACATCGGGGTGGTCCTTGGCCGCGTCCTCCACCAGCTCTGACAGGTTTCTGAGCTGTTGCTGGCTCGGCAGGTCTTCGGCCTGCGTGCTCAGGCGCAAGCCCTCGCCGTGCGGGGTACCGATCAGGCGGGCCAGCGCGGCCTGGGCCAGTTTCAGGTCCAGCTCGGCCTGAAGGCGTTCCAGTCCGGCTTGCCGATGGGCCAGTTCGGCCTGCAACTGGTCGCTCAGGGCGACGATGCCGGCCTTGTACTTGGCCTGTGCGGTGGCTGCGCTTTGGCCAGCCAGGGTTTCGGCCTCGGTCCGGGACTGGCGCAGGTTTTCGGCACGGCGCGCAGCGTAGTAAGCCTCGGCGGTCGAGAACAGCACCGACTGCCAGGTGCCGTCGTAGCCCGCCTGGCTGGACTCCAGCAAGGCGGTGGCCTGCTCCACCAGTGCGCTGCGGGCGCCAAAGTCCAGCAGGACCATGCTGGCCTTCAGGCTGGCGTTGCGCACGCTGGGGCTGGTGCTGGAGTTCAGAAGGGGCGCCAGCTGGCGGTCGCTCACGCGGGTGGATTGCTGGTTCTTTCCCGTGCCCACTGTGGCGCTGACCTGTGGCCAGTAGCTGGCCCGTGCCACGCCCACTTCCGCCCGCTGGGCGCCCACCTGGGCCTGGGCTTCCTGGGTGCGGGGACTGTGGCAGAGCGCGCGCTGGACGGCCGTGAGCAGGTCCAGCGCCATGCGCGGGTTCCAGTCGCTGTCCCAGCAGCGGGCTGCGGCCGGGCGGCTTGCGCCGTCACTGGCGGGCGCCATGCTTGCCGGGCGCTGTGCGGTCTGCGGGGCGGTGGTGGTCGGAACACCCGCCTTGGGGCTGCTCAGCAGTTCAAATTCCAGGCGCAGGCGTGGGCTGCTTGGAAGCATGGGTTCGGCAAGCCCACTGCCTGCCAGCGCAAGGGCGATGGGGGGGCTTTCAGGGGCCAGGCCAGCAGCCTGGCCATGGGCCAGCATGGGGAGCCCCAGCCCGCAGGCCAGCACCAGGGCGAAGGGGCGGCGGCGCCATCCAGGGGCACGGTCAGGCATGGTGTGCGCCCTCCGGTTGTGGGGCAGACACCACCTTGCCTTGCGACAAGACCACCACACGGTCGGCACTCGCGATGGTTTCAGGGCGGTGTGCCACGATGATGCGGGTGACCTTCAGGTTGTGGATGCTCTGGTTGACCAGTGCCTCGCGGGCCACGTCCAGATGGCTGGTCGCCTCGTCCAGCAGCAGGATCTGGGGACGCTTGTACAGCGCGCGGGCCAGCAGCACACGTTGCTTCTGACCACCCGACAGGGCCGAGCCCATGTCGCCGATGAAGGTGTTGTAGCCCATGGGCATGTGCTCGATGTCGGTGTCGATGGCCGCCATCTTGGCGCAAGCCTGCACCCAGGCGTGGTCGATCTGCGGGTCGAAGAAGCTGATGTTGTCGGCGATCGAGCCGGCAAACAGCACATCGTCCTGCAGCACGGTGCCCACCATGCTGCGCAGGGCGGTCAGGCCCAGGTGTTGAACGTCCACGCCACCAATCAGGATTTGTCCTGCGCTGGGCTGGCGGATGCCCAGCAGGGCATTGAGCAGGGTGGTCTTGCCGCAGCCCGAGGGGCCGACGATGGCCACCGACTCGCCGGCTTCGATCTTGAGGTTGACGCCATCGAGCACCCAGGGCTCGCCATCCGCATAGCGAAAGTGCAAGTCCTTGGCTTCGATGGTCGGCGCCAGCGCATGGCCCTGCTGGACTGGCGTGGCCACTTCGGGCTCCGGCTCGCTGAGCACCAAGTCTGCCAGCCGCGCACCTTGGACTTCCAGCATCCGCATTTCCACGACCTTGTCGATCAGCCCGCTGACCCGGCCACCAAACTGGTCCTTGTAAGCCATGAAGGCCATCAGCACCCCGACGCTGAAATTGCCATCCATCACCATGCGGGCGCCCAGCCAGATGATCAGAATGCGTTCGACGCCGAACAGCAGGCCATTGAGCAGGCTGTACATCACATGCAGCTTCTGGGTGCGCAGGTCGGCGTTGACCTGCTCCACCAGCACCGTGAGCCAGGCCGAGCGCCGTTCGCTGTGGCGCTGGAACAGCTTGATGGTCTTCACCCCCCGCACGGTTTCCAGGAAGTGGCTCTGCTGCTTGGCCGCGTGGACCAGCTGTTCTTCCGTGGCCATGCGCAGGGGGCGGTACCAGGCCCAGCGGCCCAGCGCATACAGCACCATCGCTCCGATGGTGATCCAGCCCAGCAGCGGGCTGTAGACGAACATCATCACCAGCGTGGCGGTGGCCATCATCCCGTCCAGGATGGCTTCGAGGAAGGACGTGGTCAGCGTGCGCTGGATGGAGTCCACCGCACCAAAGCGCGACACCACATCGCCCAGGTGGCGTTTCTCGAAATAGTCCACCGGCAGCTTGAGCAGGTGGCTGAACACATTCGCCCGCCACTGCACGTTCAGCGTGGTGGCCATGTGCATGATCACCCAGGACCGCAGCGTGGACACACCTTGCTGCAGCAGCATCAGCAGGCCAAAGCCGATGGCCAGTGTGGTCAGCAGGTTGCGGTCGCCGCTGACGATCACATGGTCGATCACCCACTGCATGAAGAAGGGGCTGACCAGCGCGAAGACTTCCAGCGCCCCGGCCAGCAGCAGGATCTGGCCAAACGAGCGGTACAGGCCCTGCACTTCGCCCATGAGCGAGCGCAGGCGAATCCGTGGGGGGCTGGAGACTTTCTGAAAGCCCTTGTCCGGCCAGAACTCCACGGCCACCCCGGTGAAGCTGTCCGACACTTCGGCCAGGCTCAGGCGCCGTTCGCCCACCGCGGGGTCCAGGATGGTGACGACCTTGCCCTTGACCGACTTCAGCACCACGAAGTGGTTGAAGTTCCAGTGCAGGATGCAGGGCATGCGCAGGTCGGGCAGGTCTTCCAGGTCCAGCTTGACCGGGCGGGTGCCCAGGCCCATCGAGGCCGCCATCTGCAGCAGGTCGCCCAGTTGCACGCCCTTGATGGACACCGAGAAGCGCTGCCGCATCTGGGTGAGGTTGGTGTGGTGCCCAAAATAGCCGGCCACCATGCCCAGGCAGGCAATGCCGCATTCGCTGGCCTCGGTCTGCAGCAGCAAGGGCAACCGTCTGCCGAATCCAAACGAGAGTTGTTCAAGCCAAGCCATGGCGGATCAGAGTTTTCCGGTAATGCTGTAGAGAGGTTCCAGCACCCATTCATAGAGCCGGCGTGTGTCCTGGAGCACATCGGCTTCCAGCAGCATCCCTGCCTGCAAGGCCTGGGGCTTGCCGTAGGCCGAGATGGTTTGGGCGTCCAAGGCGACCGTGACGCGGTACACCGGCCCATTGCCTGGGATGCTTCCTTCCGGCAACCCTGGGATTTCCCGCGACAGGGAGGCCGTCCGGGGGACGGTCAGCACTTTGCCTTGGGCATGCCCGAATTTTTGGTAGGGAAACGCCTGGTAGCGCAGCATCACCGGATCACCCGGCTTGATGAAGCCCACCGCGCGGCTGGGGACATACAGTTCTGCCACCATCTTGGCATTGGCAGGAACGATGCTCAAGAGCAGCGGGTGGTTGCCATCAATGGTTTGCCCCACCTCTGCCAGAACCGCGGTGGCGGTCCCACTGACGGGGGCCGTGATGACCAGACGACGGCGTCCTTCACTTTCTGCCAGTTCCTGGCCCGTGCTGGAGAGGCCCCGCTGCAGTTCGGCCAGCTGGTTGGCCCCTTTGAATTCCAGGCTGGCAAGTTCGTTGCGCAAGTTCGCCTGTTCCCGCTGCAGCCCTACCAGCTCACGCTCCATGGCCTTGAGCCGGCCACGCTGGTCCAGCAGTTCGGTCTGCTTCTGTTCTGCCTGTTCCCGGGCGATGTATTCACGGCTGAGCAGGTTTTGGTAGTTTGCCGCCGCCCGCTGCGCCAATTCCACCCGCTGGCGCTGGGTCTCCAACTGTGTGCGCTGCAGGGGAATTTCGGCGCTGACGCTCTCCAGGCGCTTGCGCAGGGCGGTGCGCTCCTGGTTCAACAGTTGTTGGGTTTGGTCCAGTTGGGTTTCGAGCGAGTCACGCCGGGCACTGACCTGTGAACTGATGGCCGCCTGCACGCTGCCCAGCATGCTGCTTTCCCGCTCGCTGGACAGCACGAACAAGGCATCGCCCCGCGCGACAGTTTGTCCTTCCTTGACCTTCTTTTCCACAACGACCCCAGCCTGTGGCGTATGGACTTTGACCAGCCCGGCATCGGGCACCAATTGGCCTGCCACCGTGCTGCGCTGCGTGTAGGTGCCCCAGTACAAAAAGCCCGCCACACACACGGCGGATGCTACGGCAAGTCCCGTCAGGAGCCGGTAACTGAGCGGTCGGGTCAGAACGATCCGTCCCAGGGTCTGGGGGCGTTGTGCCAGCGCAGCCGCAGTGCGGAACAGGGGGGTACCACTCATGAAGAAGTGCAGGGGGAGCTAAATGGAGGGCGGTCTGCACGGTGACGATCACAACACCCTGCATCCGCAGGAATCGGCGGACAACGAGCATTTTCTGCGATTTACCAGGCGAGACGCTGACAACAGCCATGCTTGAAGTCCGTGCCCACAAAAAACAAGGAGGGCCAAGGCCCTCCTTATAGGTGGCGCTTGCAGTTCAAGCAAGCGCCTGGCTGTGCAACAAGATTACTTGATGCCCAGACCACCCAGCAGGCCGGTCACTGTGCTCAGCACGCCGCCCAGCAGACCACCCACCACTGGCAGGCCAGTCAGCACGTCTGTCACAGGCTTCAGCAGGCCGGTCACGCTGCCCAGCAGGCCACCCAGGTTCAGGCCACCCAGCAGACCGCCGGTCGTGCCACCGCCCAGCAGACCACCCAGATTCAGGCTGCCCAAGATGCCACCGGATACTTGTGCCACTTCTTGCTTGTTGATGTCTTGAATTGCCATTTTGATTTCCGTTTCTTTGAGAGAAAAACCACCAGGGCGGTGGTGCCGTTGTCCGAACTCGGACTCACTTCGCGTTCTCTGACTTTGACTGCCAAAGCAGGGTGAGCCTGAGAAGAAGCTGTGGCTTCAGGCCAAGGCCCGCAGCATTAGCGTTTTGCGGTCAGGCCCAGGCTGCCCAGCAGGCCGCCCAGCAAACCACCTACCAGCGGCAGGCCATTGACGATGCTGTTCACTTGGTTACCCAGAGGGGCAGCGCTGCCGGTCAGGCCGCTCACCAAGCCCGTAACCAAGTCATTGACTCCATTCAGCAGGCCGCCCAGCAAGCCACCCAGCAGGGGGATTTGCTGCAGGCTGTTGGTCAGCGAGGGGACCAAACCGCCGACGGCGAGGTCGAGCACGCCGCCCGAGACTTGGGCCACTTCTTGCTTGTTGATTTCTTGAATTGCCATGGGATCACTCCTGAAAAGTTGAGGTGGTTTCTGTGCGAAGGCTTTGGAAACCATCGCATTGGCCTTGATTATAGTAGGCCTTTCTCTCCAAAGAAGTTTCCAATTGCAACCGATTTGATGTGAAACAAGGACCTTGCATGTCGCAAGTCTTTGGCGTTAGCGCTTGGCAGCAGGTGCTTGTTTGCGGCTCGGAGTTTCGGGAAACCAATGCAAAAAGCCACAGTCAAGGACTATGGCTTTTGTGTTTGGTGGCGCTTCACGGATTCGAACCGCGGACCTGTGGATTATGATT
This sequence comes from uncultured Burkholderiaceae bacterium, assembly GCA_964480105.1. Lineage (GTDB taxonomy): Bacteria > Pseudomonadota > Gammaproteobacteria > Burkholderiales > Burkholderiaceae_C > CAYZPX01. Next base: position 9,440 of record CAYZPX010000047.1, read on the forward strand.
CCATCGCTCTAACCGACTGAGCTAAAGCGCCGAAGCCCTGCATTGTAATTGAGTTTTTTGCGCTGGCAAGGCTGTCTTGCAAAAATTATTGGTGGGTAAACACCGCCTGGCGCTTGTTCACGAAGGCATCCATGCCTTCTTTCTGGTCCTGGGTAGCGAACAGCGAGTGGAAGAGGCGACGCTCGAACATCACGCCGTCGGCCAGGCCGCTTTCGAAGGCGCGGTTCACCGATTCCTTGGCGGCCATCACGGCGATTTGTGAGAAGCCCGCAATGATCAGGGCTGCGCCCAGGGCTTCGTCCATCAGCTTGTCGTAGGGCACCACGCGGCTGACCAGCCCAGCGCGTTCTGCCTCGGTAGCGTCCATCATGCGGGCGGTGAGGGCCATGTCCATGGCCTTGGATTTGCCCACGGCGCGCGGCAGGCGCTGGGTGCCGCCCGCGCCAGGAATCACGCCCAGCTTGATTTCAGGCTGGCCGAACTTGGCGTTGTCGGCGGCGATGATGAAGTCGCACATCATCGCCAGTTCACAGCCACCGCCCAGTGCAAAGCCGCTGACCGCCGCGATCACCGGCTTGCGGATGCTGCGGATGGTTTCCCAGTTGCGGGTGATGTAGTCGCCCTTGTACGCATCGGCAAAACTGTATTTGGCCATCGCACCGATGTCCGCGCCGGCAGCAAAGGCGCGTTCACTGCCCGTGATGACCATGCAGCCAATCGCTTCGTCGGCATCGAAGGCCTTCAGGGCGGCGCCCAACTCGTCCATCAACTGGTTGTTCAGCGCGTTGAGCTGCTTCGGACGGTTCAGCGTGATGATGCCGATCTTTTCGGCTTCGACGCGCACTTCGATGGTTTCGTAGCTCATGGAATCTCCTGTGGGTTTTATGGTGGGTGAAATCCAGCCACTATACCGGCCCATCCAGGCGTTCGGATGAAGTTTCCGTTAACGTCAACGGATGTTGCCTTCCAGCCAGGATTGCACCTTGGCGGCATCGCCAATTTTCAGCTGGCTGGTCTGGCTAGCCATGGGCGTTTTAGGGGCTGTCTTGCGGCGAGAGGGCTCGTTTTCCCAGCGCAGGGGCAGGCGCAACAAGCGCCCATCGCGGGCGACCAGGGCGGTGGCCTCGGTAGCATTCCCGGCGTAGAGAGCCAGCTCGTCCAGTTTTTGCAGGCGCCAGCCCTGGCCCTGGATCTCCACGCCCAACCATTCGTCGCCAGCGGCCAGGCCTGCTTCTTCGGCGGGGCTGCCGCGCAGCACGGTTTTGACCTGTACGCTGTGGTTTTCCTGCACACGCAGGCCCAGGCGCTGGACCCAGGTCGGGGGCGGGTGGTCCAGGGCCACGCCGTGGGCTGTGAGCAGTTCGGCCAGGGGCAGTTCGGCCGTGCTGTGGACCCAGGCGTCCAGTTCGGCGTCAAAAGACCGGCCCGCCAGCGCTTGCAGCACGGCGCGTAGGTCGGACTCGGCCATGGGGCCGGCCTGGCAGCGCTGCCACAGACCGCGCATGACCGCGTCCAGCGTGGTCTTGCCTTCGCGGCGCAGCGTCAGGTCCAGACACAGGGCCACCAGCGCGCCCTTGGTGTAGTAGCTGACGGTGCTGTTGGGGGTGTTTTCGTCCTGGCGGTAGTACTTGACCCAGGCATCGAAGCTGGCCTCGGCCACGGTCTGCACCTGACGGCCCGGGGTTTGCTGGACTTGCTGGATGGTTTTGCCCAGCAGCTTGAGGTAGCCGGCATCGTCCAGCAGACCCGCGCGGCGCAGCAGCAGGTCGTCGTAGTAGCTGGTGAAGCCCTCGAAGAACCACAGCAACTGCGTGTAGTTTTCCTGCGCATAGTCGTAGCGGGCAAATTCGGCCGGGCGCAGGCGCTTGACGTTCCAGGTGTGGAAGTACTCGTGGCTGATCAGGCCCAGCAGCTGGGTATAGCCCTCGCTGGCGCTGGCCTCGCCCAGGCGGGGCAGGTCGCTGCGCTTGCAGATCAGGGCCGTGGAGTTGCGGTGCTCCAGCCCGCCATAGCCGTCCTGCACGGCGTTGAGCATGAACAAGTAGCTTTGGTGCGGCGGCTTGCCCTTGCCGTGCCAGAGGCGGATCGCTGCCTCACACACCTTGCGGGTGTCGGCCAGGAGCCGTGCGCCGTCAAAGCTCGCGGGTGCGCCGGCCACCACAAAGCGGTGAGCGATGCCGCTGGCGGTGAATTCGCCACTCCAGAAGGCGCCCATTTCGACGGGGCAATCGGCCAGCTCGTCGTAGTCCTGGGCTTGGTAGCGGCCAAAGCCCTGGGCGTCAATTTTTAAAGGAAAAAGGCCGGTAGCGCACATCCACTGCGCGGTACTAGCTCTCTTTTTAGGAGCGATCAGGTCGATGGTGCAGGGGCGGTCGGTTTGCCCCACGACCTGCAGGCACAGGCTGGTGCCATTGAAAAAGCCCCGGTCCGCGTCCAGCCAGGCGGTGCGCACCGAGCGGTCGTAGGCGCAAACCTCGTATTCCAGCACCAGGGCCTGGCCCGGGCGGCAGTCGGCCTGCCAGCGGTGCTTGTCCAGCTGGGTCAGCGCCACCGCTTTGCGGCCTTGGCGGGCGCGCAGGTTTTGCAGGTTCTTGGCAAATTCGCGCACCAGGTAGCTGCCGGGAATCCACACCGGCAGGGCCAGGACTTGTTCCGCCGCGGGTTCGGCCACGGTGAGCGTGACCACAAAGCGGTGGCCGTGCAGGTTGGCCGGGTCAATGGCGTAGTGGATTGGCGCCATCTCGGCAGTGGTGGGACGGGCGGTGGACATGCGTGGGAGATCGGTCAATGGGTCGATGCGACTCAGTTGGCGCTCGGCGCGCCCGTGGCTTCGCCGGCTTCGGCCAGGCGCTTTTCGACCTCGGCGGCACCAATGGCGCCGGGCACGCGCGCGCCGTTGGCAAACAGCAGCGTGGGCGTACCGGTGATCTTGTGCTTCTTGCCCAAGGCCAGGTTGCGTTGCAGCGCGCTGGTGTCGCAGGTGGCGGTGGGGGCAGGTTTCTCGCGGACCATGTAGTCCAGCCAGGCCTGGGCCCGGTCCTTGGCGCACCAGATGTTGCGCGACTTCTCAAGCGAATCCGGGCTCAGGATGGGGTAGAGGAACAGGTGGATGGTGACGTTGTCCACGCTTTGCAGGTCGCGTTCAAAGCGCTTGCAGTAGCCACAGTTGGGGTCTTCAAAGACTGCCAGCTTGCGCTTGCCGTTGCCCCGCACGATGGTGAAGGCGTCCTTCAGCGGCAGGCTGGCGAAGTCGATGGCCGTGAGTTTGTTGATGCGGTCTTCCGTCAGGTTGCGCCGCGCTTTGGTGTCGATCAGCTCGCCCTGGATCACGAAATTGCCCTTGGCGTCCGAATAGAACACGTCGGTACCAATCCGCACCTCGTACAGGCCCTGCATGGGGGTGAGGCGGATTTCGTCGATCTTTTCCATTTGCGGAATGCGCTCCGCCAGGGTTTTGCGGATCGCCGCCTCCTGGGCGGAGGCGGACAGGCCCAGGAACAGGGCCGCGCTGGCCAGCAGGGTGGGGAGCAGTTTCATGGCAAGGCAATTCAATACGGCAAAACGAACCAATACGGCAAAACGAACGGCAAGGCGTGTGCCGCGAAGGGGGAGGGCGTGATCAGCCCAGGCCAATGGCCTGTTTGGCCAGCCAGGCTTTCAAGGGGGAGGCGCGTTCGACGCTGTTCATGCCCCAGTTGCGCAAGCGTTGCAGCGCAGACTCCGGGCGGGTGAAAAGCTGTTGCAGGCCGTCGGTGGCCCAGCCCATCGGCAGGATGGCCGCTTTGCGCTCGCGCTCGTAGGCGCGCAGCAGGCGCATGTCACCCACGCTGCGCCAATAGTCGCGCCCGTGCAGGATGCGGGCCAGGGCTTGCGCGTCGGCCAGGCCCAGGTTCAGGCCCTGGCCGGCCAGGGGGTGGACGTTGTGGGCGGCATCGCCGGCCAGCACCCAGCGGCCCTGGCCCCAGTCTGGCCCGCCGTCGCCGCACCAGCGTTCGGCGGTGGCCCATTGCAGCGGCCAGGTGGCGCGCTCACCCGAGAGTTCCAGGCGTCCCAGCGCGAACTGGCTGGCGGCTTCCAGTCGGTGGCACAGTGCGTCGTCGGCCCAGTCCATGGCTTGGGTGGCCAGGGCCTGCGGCAAGGACCAGACCACGGCCACTTCCTGGCCCTCCGGTCCGCCCAGCGGCAAAAAGGCCAGCACGCCTTCCTGGCTGAACCATTGGCGCGCGATCTGGCCGTGGGGCTGTTCGCAGCGCACACGGGTGGCCAGCGCATGTTGGGGGTAGCGGGTGGTTTCAAAATCCACGCCCAGCTCCGCGCGGGTCTGGCTGGCGCGGCCTTCGCAAATCACGGTGAGCGCCGCAGGCACCGGGGCGGGCACCAGGTCCACTTGGGGCTGATAGCGCACCGCTTCGCCCAGGCGCTGCTCCAGCGCCGGGACCTCCACGATCCAGGCCAGTGCGGGCACGTTTTGCTGGAAGGCGTCGAAGCGCAGCGCGCCTTCCTGGTCGCCATAGACCTGCATTTCCTGCACGGCGGTGGCATGGGCCTCGTCGGGCCAGCAGCGCAGCGATTCCAGCAGCTGGCGCGAGGCGGCGTTCAGCGCGTACGCCCGAACATCCTGCGGGGGCTTGTTGGCGGAAGGTGCCTCGGGCGGCGAGACCAACGCTACGCGCAGGCGCTCGCGGGCGAGCAACAGGGCCAGGGTGCGGCCGACCACGCCGGCTCCACGGATACAAATGTCATAGGTTTGCGCCATGGCCGCGATTGTAGGAGCGCCCCATCCCCCTGGCGGGTGCCTGGGCTTGCCGGTTCAGGCCGCTTTTTGCGCCGCGTGCACCAGCTTGCGCGCCATGCTCCAGCGGTGGACTTCGCTCGGGCCGTCATAGACGCGGAAGGCGCGCATGTCCATGAAGATGCGCATCACCGGGGTGTCGCTGGTCACGCCCTGGCCGCCCAGGATCTGCACGCAGCGGTCCACCACCCGCCATTCGGCCTCGGAGCAGACCACCTTGGCGCGACTGGATTCGTAATTGCACTTCTCCCCCTGGTCCAGCAGCCAGGCGGTGTGCCAGATGTGCAGGCGCGCGGTGTGCAGGTCCATGTCGTTGTCGGCCAGCTGAAAGCCCACGCCCTCATGCTCGGCCAGGGGTTTGCCAAAGGCGGTGCGGCGGCTGGCGTATTCCAGCGCGATGTCGTGCGCGCGCCGGGCCTGGCCCAGCCAGCGCATGCAGTGCGTCAGCCGCGCCGGGGCCAGGCGCACCTGTGCGTAGCGAAAGCCCTTGCCCAGCTCGCCCAGCACGTCGCTGGCCGGAATGCGCAGGCCCTTAAAGCGCAGCACCCCGTGGCCGCCGGTAAAGCAGCTGTCCATCGCGTCCATGCTGCGCTCCAGCGTGATGCCAGGGCGGTCCATGTCGGTCAGGAACATGGTGGCCGAGCCGTCTTCCATGCGTGCCATCACGATGGCGTAGTCCGCCCCTTCGGCGCCGGTGATGAACCACTTGAGGCCGTCAATCACATAGTCGTCCCCATCCCGCACCGCCGTGGTGGCCAGCATGCTGGGGTCGGCGCCCGCGCCGGGGGCAGGCTCGGTCATGGCAAAGCAGGAGCGGGTGTGGCCCTGGACCTGGGGGCGCAGCCAGCGTTCCTTTTGCGCCGGGGTGGCCACTTCTTCCATCAGATGGATGTTGCCTTCGTCGGGCGCGTGGATGTTCAGTGCCGTGGGGCCCAGCCATGAATAGCCGGCTTCCTCGAACACCGCCGCCTTGGCGATGTGGCTCAGTCCCAGGCCGCCCATCTCGATGGATGCGTGCGGCGTCAGCAGCCCGGCGGCACGGGCGCGGGCGATCAGCTCTTTGCGCAAGGCCTCGCTGGGGCCGTGGTGGCTTTGGCGCTCGTCGCTTTCCAGGGGAATGACTTGTTCGGCGATGAAGTCGCGGGTGCGGTCGCGCAGCGCGCGGACCTCAGGGGGTAATTCGAAATTCATGGGGGTTCTCCGGTCGTCCAGGGGGGCTGAAGCAGTGGCCGCCTGGGGCCTGGGCGCCGTGCGGTGTGGGCCGGATTACACCGGGCGCCGCGCGCAGGGCCTGTCGCGCAGTGAACAGGGAGGGGTCGGTAGAATCCCGCCCCACCGAGGCCCCCCGGCTCCGCGCCGCCCACCAGGCGATGCCGGCCAGGGCCCCCGACCGCGCTGCGGGGCCCGCGCCCCGAACCTTCGCGCCCTCTGCACCGTTTGCACCACAAGGAATATCCATGAGCCTCCAATGCGGCATCGTGGGCCTGCCCAACGTCGGCAAGTCCACCC
>CAYZPX010000048.1:0-15725 GCA_964480105.1 uncultured Burkholderiaceae bacterium
TGTTCATCTACCGCGACGACTACTACAACAAGGACAGCAAGGAGCCGAACGTGGCCGAGGTCATCATCGGCAAACAGCGGAACGGCCCCACGGGGACCGTCAAGCTGTACTTCCAGAAATCACAGACCCGTTTTGAAAACCTGGCCAGTGGCTCTGGTGATGATTTTTGAGTGTTTTGGCCTCTAGGCCAATGAATACGAGCGGTAGTTGCTATTAAATAAATAGCAAATATGGTGTTTCTGCCCGCTGCCAAGCCGTTTTCTGTGTCAGGCGGCGTCCATGGCCCAGAACCCTAGTCCCACCACCGCTGCGCCCAGCAGCGCCACTGCCCAAACCAGGTAGCGCTGGCGCTGGCGCAAGGTCTCCACGGCCTCGACCAAGCGGGCGTTTTGCTCGGTCAGCGACTCCAGCAGATCCACCGTGGTTTGCAGCGTGTCTTCCAGTTGGGCGATGCGCGTGGCCAGGGGTTGCGGCTCATCGCCAACCCCCTCTGCGGACTTGCCTTTGCGCGAGGACTTGAGCAACTTGCGCGCACCTTGCACCAGCTGGGGGGCGACCTCGATCACTTCCCCCCAGGGCACCAATTTGAGTGCCGTCATCCAGCCGATGGCCATGGCGCTTACAGCACTTCGCTGGCGAAGTCGGCCAGGCGCGAGCGTTCGCCCCGTGCCAGGGTGATGTGCCCGCTGTGGGGCCAGCCCTTGAAGCGGTCCACCGCGTAGGTCAGGCCTGAGGAGCCCTCGGTGAGGTAGGGCGTGTCGATCTGGCTGAGGTTGCCCATGCAGATGATCTTGGTGCCGGGGCCGGCGCGGGTGATCAAGGTCTTCATCTGCTTGGGTGTGAGGTTCTGCGCTTCGTCGATGATGACGTATTTGTTCAGGAACGTGCGCCCGCGCATGAAGTTCATGCTCTTGATCTTGATGCGGCTGCGGATCAGCTCGTTGGTAGCCGCACGTCCCCATTCGCCGGCGTTGCCGCCGTCGCCCTTGGCCAGGAATTCCAGGTTGTCGTCGAGCGCGCCCATCCACGGGCCCATCTTTTCCTCCTCGGTGCCGGGTAGGAAGCCGATGTCTTCGCCGACGCTGACGGTGGCGCGGGTCATGATGATCTCGGTGTAGCGGCGTTCGTCCAGCACTTGGGTTAGGCCGGCAGCCAGCGCCAGCAGGGTCTTGCCAGTGCCCGCGGTGCCGGTCAGGGTGACGAAATCGATTTCCGGGTCCATCAGCAGGTTGAGTGCGTAGTTCTGCTCGCGGTTGCGCGCCAGCACGCCCCAGACGGCGTTCCTGCTGGAGCCATAGTCCTTGAGCGTCTGGAGCACCGCGCTGCGGTCGCGGATTTCGGTAACGCGGGCAAACAGGCTGGGCTCGCCCGGCGCTTCGAAATAGACGAATTGGTTGATCATCATCTGGGCGGTGATCGGCCCGGTGATGCGGTAGTAGGTGTTGGCGCCGCTTTGCCAGCTTTCGACGTTTTTGCCGCTCTTGGTCCAGAAGTCTGGCGGCAGGGCCAGTGCGCCCGCATAGAGCAGATCACCGTCTTCCAGGGCCTTGTCGTTTTGGTAGTCCTCGGCGGCCAGGCCCAGCGCCCGGGCCTTGACACGCATGTTGATGTCCTTGGACACCAGCACCACTTCGCGCGGGGCGTGCAGTTTGCGCAGGCCTTCGACGACGCCCAGGATCTGGTTGTCGGCCTTGCCCTGGGGCAGGCTGGCGGGCAGGCTGGCGTCCAGGGGGGCAGTCTGGAAGAACAAATGACCGCCAGCGGCTTTCTGGCCCGTGGCATCCAGGCGCAGGCCCTGGGCCATGTCCACGTCCTTGTGCACGGCGGCCAGGGCGTCCAGCGTGCGGCTGGCCTGGCGGCCGTTGCGCGCGACCTCGGTCATGCCCTTTTTGTGCGCGTCCAGCTCTTCCAGCACGATCATGGGCAGGAAGATGTCGTGTTCCTCGAAGCGGAACAGGCTGGTTGGGTCGTGCAGCAGCACGTTGGTGTCCAGCACGAACAGCTTGCGCGGACCATCGCTGCGGCGGCGTTTGGTCGGGGTTGGCGCTGCGGCTGGTAGCGGGGGCTGCACGGATTCGTTGGGCGCGGCCTTGGTCCGTGTGCGCGTGGTTTTGGGCTTGGCGGCCGCAGGGGGGGATACCACGGGGGCTACCACCGTGGGCGTGGGTGCCGCCGCGCTGAGCAGAGCGGCCCGTGTGGGTGTGCCCTTGTCCTGAACCGCCACCAGGGCTTCTGCCACGGGGGCGGGCGTTTCGGGGGCTGTTTTAGGGGGCGACGACTTGCGGCTGGAGGACTTGCGGTCGCTGCTGCGGTAGGCCTCGGGGCTCAGGGTGGCGGCGCGGCGGCTGGGGGCGGGAGGCAAAGGCATGGGCGAAGTCTTGGAGCAGGAAGGTCAGAAAAGCAAAAAGCCGCCGGGAGGACCAGGCGGCTTTTTTCAGAGGGGGGTCTTGGCAAACAGGTCCAAAGGCATGCGTTCCATTATGCCCATGCCTTTGGGGTGTTGGCGGAATTGCCCTGGCGGATCAGGCGGCTTTCTTAAGGGCTTTGATGCCCTTGACCGCCTTGAGAACCTCATCCACATGGCCAGGCACTTTCAGTCCACGCCACTCTTGCAGCAAGATGCCATCGGCGCCCACCAAGAAGGTGCTGCGCTCAATGCCCTTGACCTTCTTGCCATACATGATCTTGTTCTTGACCACGCCGAACATATGGCACATTTTTTCTTCGGTGTCGGCGATCAGCTCGAAAGGCAGTTCCAGCTTAGCCTTGAACTCGTCATGCGACTTCATGTTGTCCCGAGACACACCAAACACGGTGGCGCCAGCCTTCACAAAGTCCTCGTACTTGTCACGGAACTGCATGGCTTCGGTGGTGCAGCCCGGGGTATTGTCCTTGGGGTAGAAGTAGAGGATCAGGATCTGGCCATTGTGGGACACGTTGGAGACTTTGATCCCGCCGGTTGCATTGGCTTCGAACTCGGGGAGGGGCTTGTTGACAACGATCGCCATAACACTGCTATCTCTCAAGATGTAGTTGTCGGTAAGCCAGGGCCTGTAGGTGAAATACCCGTGATGTGCGCTAAGAGCCGCCCTGACCGCAACCCGCTATTTTAGCGCCAAATGTTTTCCATCCCGTGACGCTTAACGATACCCACTTGCGACAAGCGCGTTGGCTGTGCGCGATTCAGCGTTCCAGCAGCAGGGCGGCGACCACGTTACGACCCTCTCCCGCGAGGATGTTGTAGGTACGGCAGGCGGCCTGGGTGTCCATGGTTTCCAGGCCCAGGCGGCGGGCCATCAGGGGACGCAGCCAGGCGGGTGGCGGGAAGCGGTTGCGCAGGCCGCTGCCAAAGACGATGACCTCGGCCTCGAGGCTGGCCAGCGTTTCAAAGTGGGCCGCGGTCAGATCCTCGAAACGGGTGCAATCCCAGGCCTGGCGCAGGCCCGAAGCACCGATCACCACGCTGTGCTCGATGCGGTCGGCATCGATGGCGATCCAGCCTGGACCGTAGCCGCGGATGGTTTGTGCACTGGATCGGTCGGGCTGGAATTTCATGGGAGAAGCACTCAAAAAAGCCCGGCAGGGCGCTGGGCCAGGTGGCTGGGGAACTGTGGTCAAATTATAGGTTTCGCCCTTGCGCTTGGCGCCGGGGCTGTGTCCGACCTTCACCGAAGCGATCCGCGCATGAAAACCGTCCAGAAATCCGCCAAGCTTGCCAACGTCTGCTACGACATCCGGGGACCGATCATGGACGCGGCCAAGGCGATGGAGGAAGACGGTCACAAGATCATCAAGCTCAACATCGGCAACCTGGCGCCGTTTGGCTTTGATGCCCCTGAAGAAATCCAGCAGGACATGATCCGCAACCTGCCCAATTCGGCCGGGTACTCGGACAGCAAGGGCATCTTTGCGGCGCGCAAGGCAGTGATGCACGAAACCCAGAAGCAGGGCATCAAGGGCGTGACGCTGGACGACATCTACCTGGGCAATGGCGCCAGCGAACTGATCGTCATGGCTACCAATGCCCTGCTCGACAACGGCGACGAGCTGCTATTGCCCTCTCCCGACTACCCGCTGTGGACGGCGGCCGCCAGCCTGTCCGGCGGCACGCCCGTGCATTACCTGTGCGACGAGGCCAACGGCTGGATGCCCGACTTGAACGACATCCGGGCCAAGGTCACGCCCCGCACCAAGGGCATCGTGGTGATCAATCCGAACAATCCCACTGGCGCGCTGTATTCCAAGGAGCTGCTGCTGGGCATCCTGGAAATCGCCCGTGAGCATGGCTTGGTGGTGTTTGCCGACGAGGTCTATGACAAGGTGCTCTACGACGGTGTGCAGCACATTGCGATGGCCTCGCTGAGCGAGGACGTGCTCACGCTCACCTTCAACTCCCTGTCCAAGAGCTACCGCTCCTGCGGCTACCGCGCCGGCTGGCTGGTGGTCTCGGGGGACAAGAAGCCCGCCAAGGACTACATCGATGGCCTGAACATGCTGTCCAACATGCGCCTGTGCGCCAACGTGCCGGGGCAATGGGCCATCCAGACCGCGCTGGGCGGCTACCAGAGCATCAAGGACCTGGTGGGCGAGGGCGGCCGCCTGCGCAAGCAGCGCGACCTGGCCTGGGAGCTGATCACGCAGATTCCGGGCGTGACCTGTGTGCGTCCCAAGGCGGCGCTGTACATGTTCCCGCGCCTCGATCCCAAGGTGTATCCGATTGCGGACGACCAGCAATTCTTCCTGGAAGTGCTCCAGGAAACCAAGGTCATGTTGGTGCAGGGCACGGGCTTCAACTATCCCGACAACCAGCACTTCCGCATCGTGTTCCTGCCCCACGAGGAGGACCTGCGCGAGGCGATCAACCGCCTGGCCAGGTTCCTGGAGCAGTACCGCAAGCGCCACGGCACGGATTGATTTGCTCCTGTTTTGATAGCTATTGCCGCCCGTATTCAGGGCGTTAACCCCTTTTTTGATTGTTGATTTGTCTTATGAAACCCATCCAAGTAGGCCTGCTCGGCATCGGCACCGTCGGTAGCGGTGTGTTCAATGTTCTGCGTCGCAACCAGGACGAAATCAGCCGCCGCGCCGGCCGCGGCATCGAAATCGCCATGGTCGCCGACCTGGACGTGGACCGCGCCAAGGCCATCGTGGGCGAGGGCGTCCAGGTGGTGAATGACGCGCGCGCCGTGATTGCCAACCCCGACATCGACATCGTCATCGAACTGATCGGCGGCTACGGCATTGCCAAGGCCCTGGTCCTGGAGGCGATTGCCGCCGGCAAGCATGTGGTCACCGCCAACAAGGCGCTGCTGGCCGTGCATGGCACCGAAATTTTCGCGGCCGCCTCTGCCAAGAACGTGATGGTGGCCTACGAGGCCGCTGTGGCCGGGGGCATCCCGATCATCAAGGCGCTGCGCGAAGGCCTGACCGCCAACCGCATCCAGTGGATCGCCGGCATCATCAACGGCACCACCAACTTCATCCTGTCCGAGATGCGCGACAAGGGCCTGGACTTCGACGTGGTCCTCAAGGAAGCGCAGCGCCTGGGCTACGCCGAAGCCGATCCCACCTTCGACATCGAGGGCGTGGACGCCGCACACAAGGCCACGCTGATGAGCGCGATCGCCTTTGGTATCCCCGTGCAGTTCGACAAGGCCTATGTGGAAGGCATCACCAAGCTGTCCGCTGCCGACATCAAGTACGCCGAGCAGCTGGGCTACCGCATCAAGCTCTTGGGCATCACCAAGCGCGCCGAGAAGGGCATTGAGCTGCGCGTGCACCCCAGCCTGGTGCCGGCCAAGCGTCTGATCGCGAATGTGGAAGGCGCGATGAACGCCGTGGTCGTGCACGGCGACGCCGTGGGCACCACGCTGTACTACGGCAAGGGTGCGGGCAGCGAGCCCACCGCCAGCGCCGTGATCGCCGACCTGGTGGACATCACCCGCCTGCAAACCGCTGACCCCGAGCACCGCGTGCCGCACCTGGCCTTCCAGGCCAACACCCTGGACGCCGCGATGGCCAGCCTGCCCGTGCTGCCGATGAGCGAAATCGTCACCAGCTACTACCTGCGCCTGCGCGTGGCCGACCAGCCTGGCGTGCTGGCCAAGGTGACCAGCCTGGTGGCCGAGGCAGGCATCAGCATCGACGCGGTGCTGCAGCGCGAGGCCGACGAGGTGGGCGGTGAAGGTTCCACGCAAACCGACCTGATCATCCTGACGCACGACACCAAAGAAGGCACCATGCAGGCGGCCATCGCCCAGATGCAGGCCTTGCCCACCGTGCTGGCGCCCATCACCTTCATCCGCAAAGAGGAGCTGAACTGATGCGCTATCTCAGCACCCGCGGCCACGCCGACCGCAAGCGCTTCTGCGAAATCCTGCTCGAAGGCCTGGCGCCGGACGGCGGCCTGTACCTGCCCGAGACCTACCCCCAGGTCGATGACGCTACCTTGGCCCGCTGGCGCAAGGTCTATCACGAGCAGGGCTACGCCGAGCTGGCCTTTGAAGTCCTGTCGCTGTACATCGACGACATCCCCGCAGCCGACCTGCGCGCGCTGTGTGAGAAGACCTACACCGCCGAGGTCTTTGGCACCGGTGAGATCGTGCCGATCCGCCACCTGGAAGAAGGCCTGTGGCTGGAAGCCCTGTCCAACGGCCCCACGCTGGCCTTCAAGGACATGGCCATGCAGCTCTTGGGCAACCTGTTCGAGTACGAACTGGCCCGCCGCGGCGAGCAACTCAACATCCTGGGCGCGACCAGCGGCGACACCGGCAGCGCGGCCGAGTACGCGATGCGCGGCAAAAAGGGCGTGCGCGTCTTCATGACCAGCCCGCACGGCCGCATGAGCCCCTTCCAGCAGGCGCAGATGTTCAGCCTGATGGACGAGAACATCCACAACCTCGCCATCGAAGGCGTGTTCGACGACTGCCAGGACATCGTCAAGGCCGTCTCCAACGACCTGGAATTCAAGCGCCGCTACAAGATCGGCACCGTCAACTCCATCAACTGGGCCCGCCTGCTGGCGCAGGTGGTGTACTACTTTGCCGGTTACTTCCAGGCCACCGAGGCCAACGCGCAAAAGGTGAGCTTCACCGTGCCCAGCGGCAACTTCGGCAACGTCTGCGCCGGCCATGTGGCGCGCATGATGGGGCTGCCCATCGACCAGCTGGTCGTGGCTACCAACGAGAACGACGTGCTCGACGAGTTCTTCCGCACCGGCATTTACCGCGTGCGCGGCAGTGCCGACACGCACGAGACCTCCAGCCCGTCGATGGACATCTCCAAGGCCAGCAATTTCGAGCGCTTTGTGTTCGACCTGCTGGGCCGCGATGCCGCCCGTACCAAGGCCTTGTTCAGCGATGCCTTGTCCGCCAGCGGCCAGTTCGATTTGAGCCAGGACCCCCGCTTTGCCGATGCCGCCGCCAAATACGGCTTTGCCAGCGGCAAGAGCACCCACGCCAACCGCCTGGCCACCATCAAAGACACCGACGCCCGCTTTGGTGTGGTGATCGACACCCACACTGCCGACGGCGTGAAGGTGGCCCGCGAGCACCTGCGCCCCGGCGTGCCCATGCTGGTGCTGGAAACCGCCTTGCCGATCAAGTTTGCCGAGACCATCGCCGAAGCCCTGGGCCGCCCGCCCGAGTGCCCAGCCAAGTTCGCCGGCATCGAAGACTTGCCCAAGCGCGTGCAGGTCATGCCGGCCGACGTGGCCCAGGTCAAGGCCTACATCGAGCGCCACTGCCCTGAGTTGGCTGCTTGAACCTTGTCCAGGGGGTTTTGGATGCCAAAACGGCATCCAGCCTTTTAGATTCAAGCGGTACATGCTCCTGAAATAGGAGCAATCTGCGGTGCGCTGACCTCCTTGCATCGCAGGCCACTCGACCGCCAGGAGCGCTTTTCATGACCGCCACCGCCTCCCGTCCGCCCCTCAAGCCCCTGGATCAAGCCCTGGCCGAGCTGCTGGCCCAGGCCGGTCCCTTGGCGGGCACCGAAACGGTCCCCACCTTGGACGGGGACGGCCGGGTGCTGGCCCAGGACCTGCGCGCCGCGCTGCAGGTGCCTTTGCTGGACAACAGCGCCATGGACGGCTACGCCCTGCGTTGCGCGGATTGGGTTTCCCCGGAACAGGCTTTTGTCGTCTCCCAGCGCATCGCGGCGGGGCAAGCGGGCGCGCCGCTGCAAGCGGGCACGGTCGCGCGCATCTTCACCGGGGCGCCGCTACCGGCCGGCGCTGACACCATCGTTCCGCAGGAAGAGGCCACGGTGCTGCCCGACGGCAAGGTGCGCTTTGCCGTGCAGCCCTGCGTGGGCGACTGGGTCCGCCGCGGCGGCGAGGACATTGCCCGTGGGGCTGTCCTGCTCGCCGCCGGCACCCGCCTGGGCCCGGCCGAGCTGGGCTTGGCCGCCAGCATCGGTTTGGACCGGCTGACCGTCGCCCGCCGCCCCCGGGTGGCGCTGTGCTCTACCGGCGACGAGCTGGTCATGCCCGGTGAGATTCCGCCGGAGCAGCTGCCGCCCGGGGCCCTCTACGACAGCAACCGCTTTTTCCTGCGCGCCCTGCTGCGACGCCTAGGCTGCGAGGTCACCGACCTGGGCCAGCTGCCGGATGAACGCCAGGCCACGCTGCAGGCGCTTCAAGCGGCCAGCCAGGACCACGACCTGGTGCTGACCAGCGGCGGCGTCTCGGTGGGCGAGGAAGACCATGTCAAACCTGCCGTCGAGGCCTTGGGGCGGCTGGACCTGTGGCAGATCGCGATGAAGCCCGGCAAGCCCTTCGCCTACGGCCGGCTGGGGCCGGGGCTGCACACGCATTTCATCGGCTTGCCGGGCAACCCGGTGTCCAGCTTTGTGACCTTTGTGCTGCTGGTGCGGCCCTTCCTGCTGCGCCTGCAGGGGGTGCAAGACGTTACTCCTAAAACCATAGCTAGTACCGCCCGATTCCATTGGCCTAGGCCCGATAAACGCCGTGAATTTCTGCGGGTGCGCCAGCATCCGGACGGCGGGCTGGAGCTGTTCCCCAACCAGAGCTCGGGCGTGCTCACCTCGGTGGCCTGGGCCGACGGACTCATCGACAACCCGCCCGGCCAGGCGATTGCGCCCGGCGACACGGTGCGCTACCTGCCGCTGGCGGGCCTGCTGGCATGAAGGTCACGGTGCGCTACTTCGCCGCCCTGCGCGAAGCGGCGGGGCAGGGCAGCGAGGGGCTGGAGACCCAGGCCGCCACGGTGGGCGATTTGCTGGTGCAGCTGCGTGCACGTTCAGGCCCCTTGGCAGCGGCCCTGTCGTCTGGCCCGGCGATTCGCATGGCGCTGGACCACGTGCAGTGCGCGCCTGAGACCCCCCTGCACGAGGGCGCCGAAGTGGCGTTCTTTCCGCCCGTGACGGGCGGCTGACCCTTCAGGGAGGCCAGGCGGTATCTCCGGCAGCCCGGTGCCAGCCAGCGGCCAGTGGGTGGTTTTTGACCGTTCGGTTGTCCTTTTCGCCCGCTGGTCGGAAACCCCTTGGGATCCAGGGCGGCGCCAGCGCACAATCGTGGCCTTCCTTTTTCGCCTGCCCGCTCCATGTCCTCTTCGCCCGCTGCCCCCCATCCACGCACGCCAGTGCAGGGCTTTACCCTGATCGAAGTCATGATCGTGGTCGCCATCCTGGCCATCCTGGCGGCGGTGGCCTTTCCCAGCTACCAGCAATACCTGCGCAAAAGCCGCCGTGCCGACGCCCTGCAGGCCCTGACCGCCATCCAACAGGCGCAGGAGCGGTGGCGGGGCGTCAAGACCACCTATGCGGGCAACGGCGATCTCCGGAAAAAATGGCCGGACGGGCTTGGCTTTGACGTGCCCGCCCAGGCGGGCGATACCGCTCCCGCCAAAAGTAAGGACCGGTACTACACCCTGGCGATTGCCAGTGACCCCGCGCCCACCGGTTTCTCCTACCAGGTGACGGCCACTGCCGTCGCCGGGACCTCCCAGGCCAAGGACAAGCCATCGGCTGCACTCGATTGCACGGTGCTGACCATGGCGGCGGCCAATGGCACGGCCACCTACACCCCGGCGGAGTGCTTCAGCAAATGAGGCGGACTGCGCAACAGGGCCTCTCGCTCATCGAGTTGATGGTGGTGCTGGTGATCACCGCCATCCTGCTGGTGGCCGTGGCCCCTTCCTTTACCGATTACCTGGCACGGCGTCGCCTGGAAGGTGTGGCCAACGAGCTCAGCGCCGATCTGCAGTACGCGCGCGCGCAAGCGGTGGACAACAACGACCTGGTCTGGGTCGATACCAAGCAGGCCAACAGCTACCGGATCACCAACAAGGATCCGGACAAGTCCGCCACCGAGGAGCCGACCACCCCCGTCGATTACAAGAAATCGCCCGCACTGCCCCCGGCGGTGAGTTTGACGCGGGTACCCGCCGCGCTCGCCAAGCTGGCGTTCGAGCCAGAGCGCGGCAGTCTGGTCCTGCCCACCGGGGTGACTGCTCCCGTCCACATCAATGTGCAAAGCACCCAGCTGACCGCTGCGCTGCGTGTGTCTGTGCACAGCACGGGGCGGATCAGCATCTGCTCGCCAGAGGGCAAATTTTCGGGATACCCCAAATGCAGCAACTGAAGCGATTTGCACACGCCCCGCGCTGGATGCGGCGCATGCAGGGCCTCTCCATGGTGGAGCTTTTGATCAGCGTGGTCCTTGGGCTCCTGGTGGTGGCCGCAGGCGGCACGATCGCCGTGGCCACCATCACCAGTTCCCGCCGTGGCATGGTGGAGGCCCGGCTGGAGCAGGACGTGCGCTCGGCCCTGTCGGTGGTCGAGCGGGAATTGCGGCGGGCGGGGTATTGGAGCGATGCGATGTTTGAGGGACGCAAGCCTGACCCGAATCAGGCGGTCGTCGCGCGCAATCCGCATGTGCCCATCACGGTGACAAACAGCAGGCAAGTCGATTACACCTACTCCTCCAAGGATTTGAACAATGACTTGAGCAGTACTGAGGACTTCAGCATTCGTGTGCTGGAAGATGCCCAGGCGGGCACAGGCGTTCTGCAGATTCGTCGGGATAGGCAAGGCAGTTGGGAGCCTTTGACAGACCCGGACACGGTCAGAATTACTGCGTTCAACGTAAACCTGGACACGCAGCTGTCCAGACAGCTGGCAGCCTCCAACGATTGCTGCACCTGTCCCGCTCCCGCTCCAGCGCCCCAGTGCCGCGGTACGGACCTTCGCGTCTACAGCATCGAGCTGACGGGCGTTTCGCGCTCTGACACGAGCCTGCGCAAGACCTTGGCGACCACGGTGCGTGTGCGCAACGACCAGATCCTGGACAACGTGTGCCCGGTTTGTCCTGCGCCTTGAGCCCCCCCAATTTGATCTTGTGGGGAAGGAAATGATGTTGAAAAGGGCGAATATGAAACCACCGTTTGATTCCAAGGCGAGTCAGCGCGGCCTGGCCGCCTTGACTGTGGTCATGCTGCTGATGCTCGGCGCCACCTTGGGTGTCGTTTATCTGAACCGCAGCGTGATCTTTGAGCAAAAAATTGCCGCGAACCACCTCCGTGCCAAGGTGGCCCTGGAAATGGCCGATGCCGGTATTGACTGGGCGACAGGAATGTTGAATGTCACGCACAAAGTGAATAACAACTGCACACTGTCCACTGCGGCCGATGCGAAATCTTTTCGTAACAAATACGTCACCACGTCCCTGTATGGCAGTGCCAGCCTCATGCAGCCAGCTGCCAATACCTTGCCTGGATGCAAACTGGGCTTGGCGCCTGTCACACCATTTGATTCTGCAAATCCGCAATACCAGCACCAGTTCAGTTGCAGTTGCCCCGAAGTCAGTGCCAGCGAAACCAGCTTGCCAAACTTTGGAAATGCAGCATCTGCACCCAATCCCGGATTTACGGTGCAGTTCTCACCGTTGAGCGCCGAGCAGGACCCGACGGGAACCGCCGTGCGCATCATCTCCACAGGATGTGCCGCCAAGTCAGGGGCCTGCGTCCCCACTGAGAAGAATCAGGGAGATGCCACCGCGACCGTTTCGGTGATTCTGAAGCTCTCCCCTACGGTCATGTACAAGCCCAGCGTCCCTTTGACCTGCGGGGTCGCATGTGTTTTGTTGAACTTGGACACCCTCAACACAGGCAAGAAGCTGCGTGTCATTAACCAGGACCCAGCCACAGGAGGCATGCTGGTCAATGCCGGCTTGCTGTCCATTCCTGGGATGAGCAATCTTCTGGGGCTGAATGCGCTCACGTCGACCTTGAGCACCCTGCAAACGCTGACCAACAGCCTGCTGGGATTGAACCTGTTTGCCGAGATGATTACCCTCCCTGGAAAATCACCCAACAACGTGACCGCTGCGCCTGATGCGAATTTATTGGGGCAGGGCCTGGGTGATACACTTTTATCCCAGTCGGGTTTATTGGGTATTTTGGTGAATGTCCTTGATGGTGTTGGAGGGACGCTCACTGATTTGCTAAATTTCAATAATGTGGGTGTTAATCTTTTGCAGTGTAATCGCAGTGGGGTTTTCAAAATGTACTTTGGTACAGACATTGAGACTTATGCTAATCCTCTTCGTACACCGACTGTTAAATCGGTTCCTGAGTGTGGAGGCAGTTTTTCAACGTGCGGTTCTGTCTTGAAGAATGCATATGAAGAAGGTTGGCGAGAATTTTATTTTCCTAATGGAATTAGTTTGGATGCAGGCTCTGGTTTGTCCAATAATACATTCGGTGCTGAAACGGATCCAGTCACCTTGGTCACCAATAAGAAGCTCAATTTAGGTGGTGGAGTGACTATAAAAGGTCTTGTTTTCTCCAACAGTGCTGTTGCAGCAGATGTGAACTTGACAAATGCCAATATCCATGGTGCGCTGATCAGTTGCAGTATTTACGTCAATACTGGCTCGGGAGACATTGCTTATTCATCCACTGTCATCAACCGTTTGGGAGTGACTGGAAAAATGACCCGGGTGCCGGGGTCGTGGACTGATCGTTGTAGTTTGCAGTCCTTGCCGCGCAAGCCCATGGATTCCTTTGCTAAACAGAACTGTCCGGGAGATCCCTCGTGAAATCGCCCCCGAAAAAAAGTCCAGGTTTTGCCCTGATTGAAGCCTTGGTGGCGTTGGCGGTTGTCAGCTTGGGCAGCATGGGTTTGGCAGGTGTGCAAATGTTCCTGGCCCGCAACGGTGACTTGGCGGTGCAACGCACCCAGGCGACGGTGATTGCAGATGCATGCTTGGAGGCGCTGCGCGCCTACGCCGTTCCAGAAGACTGGGCTGGCTTGCCAGTCCGGCCTCAGGATGCCAGCGGAGCCAGTGTCTGTCCTGCAGGACCGACCACGATTGCCCCTGTGGGTTCAAACACCAGCTACACGCGCCAAGTGTTTGTGGGCGCTGCCGTGTCTGACAACCTGAAGCCAGTGACGGTCAAGGTCAGTTGGCAAGATCGGGCTGGCGAAACGCACTCGCTAGATTTCACTACAGTCATCGCAAAGTCCGATCCTGCAGATGCTGGCCGGACCGTTGTCGCGCAAACGTCAGCGCCTTTGTTTCGTAACCCGAACGACCGCAATATCAGTATTCCCACGTTGGCAATCGATCGCCTGGACGGAACAAGCAGTCTGCTTTTGGGGACAAGCCAGATATTTTTTGACAATCAGACTGGGATGGTTGTCAGGCGGTGTAGTGCCTTGAATGTTTGCACCAATTTGAAGGCATATTATCTGGAAGGGTATGTTAAGCAGGTTGCCATCCAGCCATCTGCCCCCAGTGATTGTGGACTTTTGGGCCTGAACTGTCTCATTTCGGATCTTTTGGGGCTGCTCGGGGATGCCTTGGGGAGTGTGCAGGGGCTGGGAATAAATTACAGCGGTGTCAACGTTAAAAATGCTTCCTCTGCTATCCAGTGCAGTTTTACCCGGGACTCGACGGGGCTTCTGTCGGTTGTTACGAACCTGGTCACTGGCTTGCTTGGTGGAGATGAGTACTTTTATTACAAATGCACCATTCCTTTTGTTGACCCAGCACCGCAAGAGGCTGGTTCTTGGGGGGGGGTAATACGGGTCGGTCTCAATGTGAATCCGTTTGCATTGACCCCAGTCAGCTATTTGGTGTGCCGTTACCAGTTCACCAACGTCCTCGCCCCTGCTGGACTGGGGCAGGGCGATGTGGCCGATTATCTGAACAACAAAAGCAACACACAGCCTTATCGAAGGGTCCGCTATATCCTTTCGGATCAGAATTACATGCTGTTCACTGGCGTGGCACGTGACATTCCTGCAGATTGTCCGAAGCTCAGAGGCAACAATGGCTTGCCTGAAGCACCTATCCCTGTCTCAGAGGTCAACCCAGCCTTTCCCCCCCAGGCGATCTTGGTCAAACACCAGCGCTGCATCAGTGGTGCAGTGAATACGACCGAATGCCCCGGGGTTTCCCCGTGATCCGATGGTTGGCGAATTTGGTCAATCCGCCACAAACAACCTCTCAAACCGGGCCGCATCCTCGGCCCGCTCAAAGCTCACCAACTGCCCCATCTTCATGTCGCTCAGCCGGCAGGCGGCGAACAGGCTGGTCTTGCCTTGCAGGTCAAAACTGGGCAGGTCGATCAGCGCATACGGATACGGCACGAACACCTCGTGTGCAAACACCTCGCGGTGCGCGCTGCGCGGGTTGGGGTAGAGCTTGTAGTGGGCGGTAGTGATGGTTTTTTCAGTGGCCATGGTGCGTGCTTTGTCCAGCTTGGGGGGCGAATGCTACCGATAATCGCCGCTTTCACCGACTATCTTCCATGGCAAAACCCAAAAGTGAATGGCCAGCCAAGGTGCTGTCCCTGGTGCGTTCTGGCAACCTGGCGGCTGCAACCGCCCAGATTAAGGTTGCGCCCACCGTAGCAGACCTCACTCGCTTACAGGCCCTGGTGGCACCCTTGCCCACGTCGCCAGCGCTGCGGCAGCTCCAGCAGGTGATCGAGGAAGAGCGCGCCCTGCTCGCTGCGCCCCGCCTGCACCGCGCTCCTTGAGTCCATCTCACCCATCGTGCCCTCCATCCACATCGCGATCCAGACCGGGGATTTCGACGTCGCTGCCGAGCTGGCCGCGCTGCGCCAAGGCGATGCCCGCATTGGGGCGGTCTGCAGCTTGATCGGCCTGGTGCGCGACCGCAACCAGGGCGATGCGGTGGCTTCGCTGGAGCTGGAGCATTACCCCGGCATGACCGAAAAATCCATCATCACCATCGCGCAAGCCGCCGTGCAGCGTTTTGGCCTGCTGGGCGTGCGGGTGGTGCACCGCGTGGGCCTGCTGCAGCCGCTGGACCAGATCGTGCTGGTGGCGGTGAGCGCCGCGCACCGGGCAGAAGCCTTTGCTGGCTGCGAATTTGTGATGGACCACCTCAAGGCCCAGGCTCCGTTTTGGAAGAAGGAAGCCACCCCCCAAGGCGCCCGCTGGGTGGACGCACGGGAGAGCGACGACCTGGCTGCGCAGCGTTGGGGCTGAGAGTTCGTTTTCTGGGGCAAAAATGGCCTCCAGGCCAATGAATACCAGCGGTAGCAGCTCTTAAAACAGGAGCAACGAAGCCCGTGGTGGTGTGCGGCGGCTTGCGCTGGATCAAGCCAAGATGCAGTGGGGTGCCTTGAAATCGGGCAGCTTTTGCCCCAACTCTCTGGCATTCGGAGGATTCATCCCATGCGCCACGACAAACTCACCACCAAGTTCCAAGAAGCCCTGGCCGATGCGCA
>CAYZPX010000049.1:0-15595 GCA_964480105.1 uncultured Burkholderiaceae bacterium
CCGTCGTAGCCGCGGTGCAGGTTGCGCCATTCCAGTTCGGGCTCGGATTCGAGCTTCTGGATGAAGTGGCAATGCCAGTGGAGGCGGCTGACGAAGGCCACCAGGCCCTTCTTCTGCCAGCCGGGAGGCAAGGCCTGCTGGCGCTGGCGCGTGGCCTGCACCACCTCGCGCATTCCCAGGCAGCCATGCGCCAGGTAAGGCGACAGGCGCGAGCAGGCCGTGGGCGCGGACAGCGGCGAGGAAATCCCGCCCCGGTACTGGCCGCAGCGGTCGTGCAAAAAGTCGTGCAGCACGGCCAGGCCTGCGGTGCGCCCGCCGGTCTGGCGGCCGGGAGGCACTTCGCCCCACAGGCCCAGGGTTTGGGCGTCGGGCCAGGCGGATTCGGTCCAGGGCAGCGTCGGACCCTGCAGGCTACCGGGCTCGGGCGTTGGCCAGGGCAAGGCGGCCATGAAGGTCTCCCAGCGCGGGGCCCAGGCATCGCGGCTGGCCAGGCGGCGCACCACGCCGAATTGCGGAAACTCGTGCCAACCCACGCCTTGGGCTTGGCACCAGCGGCCCACGGCCAAGTCGCGCGCGTAGGTCCAGGCGTTGCCGGTTTCTTCGTGGGCGTACAGGGCATCAAAAGGCTGCAGCGCGTGCAGGCGGGCCAGTACCTGGACCGCATCGCCCCAGGCGAACTGCAGGCGCAGGCCCAGGCGGCGCAGCTCCAAAGCCAGGTCGCGCAGGCTTTCGCGCACAAAGGCCAGGTGCTGGGGCGCGGCATCGGGCTGGGCCCACAGGCCGGGCTCCAGGATGTAGAGGCACAAGACCGGCCCGCGCTGGGCGGCATGGTGCAGGGCCGCATGGTCATGCACCCGCAAATCCCGCTTGAACCACACCACGCCATACGCCATGGCGCGCGACTGTAGCCAAGGCCCGGGCCCTCTGCCCTGCCCCAGGCCAATGCCCCCCGAACCGCCTGAGGGAAATCGGAGAATTTGGTTTACAGCAACTTCTTTATGACAAAACCAAATAAGCAACCAATTTAAAGATGGTTGGGAATCTGAGGCTGGACATCCACAATCGCGGCCATCGGTACACGGCCGCTGGCCCTTCTCTTTCACAGAATCTCCAGAACCCCCATGAAAAAGCTCCTCCAGTTCGCCTTTGCCCTCACCGCCGCCAGCAGTGCGTTTGCGGCCCAACCCCTGCTCAGCCCCGCCGAGCTGCAGGCCCAGGCCAAGGCGCCTCAAGTGCGGATCATCGACATCCGCGACGCCAAGGCCTACGCCGAGGGCCATATCCCCGGCGCAGTCTCCGCCCCCTACGGCCAGTGGCGCGGCCCGGCCAGCAACCCCGGCGACCTTCCCCCGCTGACGCAGCTGACCCAGCTGGTGCAAAGCCTGGGCCTCACCCCGGACAGCCACGCCGTCGTCGTCTCCAGCGGCGCCGACACCACCGACTTCGGCAGCGCCGCCCGCGTGTACTGGACGCTGAAGGTGCTGGGCGTGCAGCAACTGTCGGTGCTCAACGGCGGCATGCAGGCCTGGGGCAGCGCCAAGCTGCCGCAGGACAACGTGGTGCCGCAAATCACAGCCTCCAAGTTCACCCCCACGCTGGACAAGCGTTACATCGCCAGCCGCGACGAGGTGGTGGAGAAAGTGAAGTCCGGCAAGGCCTTGCTGGTCGATGCCCGCCCTGCCGCCTTCTTCCAGGGCGAAACCAAGCACGCCGCTGCCAAGCAGGCCGGCACGCTCAAGGGTGCGGTCAACGTCGAGCATTCGCGCTGGTTCGCCAACGGCAGCACCGCGATGCTGTCCGTGCCCGAAGCCCAAAAGGCCGCCGCCAGCACCCCACTGGGCAAGCAGCCAGAAACCGAAACCGTGGCGTTTTGCAACACTGGCCACTGGGCCGCGACGAACTGGTTTGCCCAGTCCGAAGTGCTGGGCCAGAAGAATGTGAAGCTCTATGCCGGCTCGATGGTGGACTGGACCCAGGACGCCAGCAACCTGCCGATGGACAACGTGCCCAGCCGCGCGCAGCAGCTCAAATCGCTGTTCAAGTAAGCACGGTTCGCACCCTCCCATCGCCCCGTCCGTCCTGGCCGGGGCGTTGCCTTTTCAGGTGTTTGGATTTCTCCCTTTGTCAGCCTTGAAGGACGCCCTCCCATGAAGCGTTTTCCCCTGGCGGCCGCGCTGGCCGCTTTTGCGATTTTTCTGGTCTGGAGCGTCTCAGCACGCCAAGGCCTGTTGTTTCTGGTGGGCATCGGCCTGGGTGCGGCTCTGGCCGGTGCGCGCTTTGGCTTTACCACCGGCTGGCGCATGTTGGTCGAGCAGCGCGACGCACGCGGCGTGATGGGCCAGTTGCTGCTGCTGGCCCTGGCCTCGCTGCTCGCCATGCCGCTGCTGGGCCTGTTTCCGGAACTGACCGCCGCACTGGGCCCGCCCAGCGTCAGCCTGCTGATTGGCGCCTTCTTCTTCGGGCTGAGCATGCAGATTGCCGACGGCTGCGGCTCGGGCACGCTGTACAAGGCCGGGCTGGGCATCCCGCTGAACATGGCCATCCTGCCGCTGTTTGCGCTGGGCAGCTTTTTGGGATCGGTGCACCTGGACCACTGGCTGGCCCTGGGCAAGACCGAACCCGTGGGCCTGGTCAGCGCCTGGGGCTGGATGCCCGCGTTGGCGGCCACGCTGGTTGCCCTGGCCGTGGTCGGGTGGGGTGTGCGCCGCTGGGCGGGCGATGCCCACCCGTTGTGGGAAAAGCGCTGGGTGGTCGGCGCCATCGCACTGGCGCTGCTGGCCACCGCCAACCTGCTGCTGGCGGGCCAACCCTGGGGCGTGGTCTATGGCTTTGGCCTGTGGGCCGCCAAAATCGCGCAGGGTGTGGGCGCGTTTGACCCCAGCGCCAACTGGTTCTGGAGCCAGCCGGGCAATGCCCAGCGCATCACCCAGACCGTGCTGCTGGACGTGACCAGCATCACCAACATCGGCATCCTGGGCGGGGCGCTGTGGGTGGCCGCCAAAAAGACCGAGACCAGCAAGCCCCTGACGGGCCCGCAATGGCTGGTGGGCATCGCCGCAGGCTTGCTGATGGGCTACAGCTCGCGGCTGGCCTTTGGCTGCAACGTGGGCGCCATGCTCAGCGGCATCGCCACCGGCAGCATTCACGGCTGGATCTGGGTGCCCGTCGCCTTTGCCGGCACCTTGATTGGCCTGCGCGTGCGTCGCCATTTCCAGTTCTGAACCGCCACGGAGACTTCCCAATGAACATCCAAACCTTGCTGCTGCGCTCTGTGTTCTGGCTGCTCCTGCTGGGCTTCCTGGCCTGGGACTTCCAGCATTCCGAGCCCGTCGATTTGCGCAACGAACCGCCCCTGATCGCCGCCGGCTCCGGCCAGGCGGCAGCGGGCGGGCATTGCTCCATGCCGGATTGAGATGCCCTGTGCAGGGAAGAGTCTCCCCTGCGTTCAGGCATCAAAATAGGCTCCAGACCAATCAATTCCAGCGGTATCAGCTCTTATTTCAGGAGCAGAATCAGGCGATCACAGGCTGGGTTTCGGCCAAGCGCTGGCGGATGGCATCCGTTTCGCTCAACTTGACGACCTCGCCCTGGCTACCGTCGTCGTTCACCCAGCGCAAGCGGGTGCCGTCGGGGGTGAGGAACAGCACCTTGCCGAACGCTGCCGGGAAATGCCGCGCCTTGCGGGCGGCGTCCTTGGTGCTTTCCTTGGTTTCCAGCAGGCGCTGCAATGGTGGCTCGCCGGGGGCATGTGTCACGCAGACCACGAAGTCGGGATAGAAGTAGTGCTCGTGCTCGGCCCGCACCACGCGCACGGCGTAGGGTTTTTTGTCGGGGTTGCGGTGCCACCACTGCACAAAGTCGGCCGCATCCAGCGCCAGCGCGAAATCCCGTTCCAGCTGGTTCAGACGCAGCGTGCCGTCATAGCGGCCCACGCTGAATGTGGGGGCATCGTCCAGCGCAAACACCTGATCCGCCCACCAGTGGCGCTCGTCCATGAACAGCACCGACTCCACCGCTTCGGAGTCTTCGCGGGACGGCGGCAGCACGCCGTAAATGTTCTTGGCCGAAGGCTCCAGCGGCAGGTCTTGCGGAAACACCATCACATCCGGCAAGGGCTGGGCGTTCACCAGCTTGGCCTGCTGGGCAATCGCGTTGAAGATCGCCTCGCGCAAATCCTGGGCGCTGTCGCGGATGACCCAATGCGCCGCGTCGCGGGACAGCCGCACCCGTTCGCGCTCACGTTCGAGACTGGCCCATTCGGACGCCTCCTCCTCCGACGCGGCCAGTGCCGCATCCAGCGCCGGGCGCAAGCGGGCCGCCAGGGTCTGCACGACGATGCGGTAATCCTCTTCTTCGGCGTGGGGCAGCGCCTGCAAGGCCGCCATGGCTTCGCGGGCCAGGGCGCTGCGGTCGGTCACCACCTGGATATCCTGGCTGTAGCTGGCGCCGGTGGTCAGTTCTTTGTGCAGCTCTTTTTGCTGAATGCGGTGCAGCGCTGCCATCACGGCGGTGTTTTGCAGGGCGGGGCTGATGGGCAGCGTCTGCGCCACCTGCAGGGAGATGGCCGACAGGTCCACGAAATCCGGCTTTTCCTCGGTTTTCAGGCAATCGCCCAAGGTGGGCAACGGTCGCTTGCGGGGGTAGGCCTTCAGCCGGTTCTCGGCCAGGCGGGCCAGCACCTCGCTGCGGGTGCGGGGCTTGCCGGGGGGCGCGGGCTTGCTGGCCTTGGCCTCGGGCGCCAGGGCATCCAGCCCGCCAGGAATATGTCCAAACAAATCCTGGCCCCAGGGCTGGGGCGACTGGGCCTGTACGGCCGCGAACAGCGGCAAATCGGCGTGCTCGCCCATCACGATGGCGCCCTGACTGGCACCCAGCGAACCGGACTGGGCAGCAGTGCCCAAAGCCGAAGGCAAGCCCAGCGTGTAGGACAGCGGGGGCTGGTCGATCGGACGGTTGGTATAGACCACCGCGCCCGAGACGGTGTGACGGGTCATCAGCTTTTCGGTCTGGCCTTCCAGCTGGCTCTTGACCGCGCTGGTGGCTTCCACCGCCGCCTCGAAACCGGCTTGTGCCTGCGCATTGCCCAAATAGACATAGGCGGTGTTCAGCTCGGGCGGAATCGGCTGGGGCCTGGGGAAGGCATCGCGCACCGGGCGCGCCACGCGCATGACCCGACCGATGAACTGCATCGCAAAGTCCACATCGTTCACCGGCTTGGTGCTGGCCAACACAAAGGCACGCGGCGCATCAAACCCCGTGCCCGCCGATTGCTTGAACACCAGCACCCGCTTGGTGGTGTCGTTGGCAATCGCGGCCATCAGCACCGGGTCGGGGTCGTCGGCCGAATGCTGGCCAATGGCCTCGGGCGGCACTTGGCAGTGTTGCATCAGGTCGGCCACGGCCTCTTCCACCGTGCCAGCACCGTTGGCCACCTGCACCAGCAGCAGGGGCACGCAGTCAATCCCGTACTGGGCCAGCAGCTGGCCAATCTGCTGGTTGCGCATCCAGGCTTGACGCAACACCGTGCGGCGCAAATCGGTTACCTGGGCCATGGCAGCGCCCAGGCTGTAGACCACGGCCTCGATGTACTGTTTGTTCAGCCGGGCCTGCACCACGTCGTCGCGGCTGACTGAAAAATGTTCCTGCGCGCCATAGCCCGCGTGGGCCACAAAGTCGGTCAGGCGCTGGTCCTTGGGCGTGGCGGTGGCCATCAGCAGGTAATCGGCGCCCAGCCAGTGGGCAAATTTGCCGAACTCGGTTTCTTTCTGCAGGCCGATGTGCGCCTCGTCC
Source organism: uncultured Burkholderiaceae bacterium (assembly GCA_964480105.1). GTDB lineage: Bacteria > Pseudomonadota > Gammaproteobacteria > Burkholderiales > Burkholderiaceae_C > CAYZPX01. The sequence goes on from CAYZPX010000049.1 coordinate 5,791, forward strand.
ACCACCAGACCGATCTGCAGGCCCTGGGCCCGGGCACGCCCCACCAGGGCAGCCAGGGTACGGATTTCGTCGTCGCCGTCGGCGTCGTAGCCCTTGGTGCGCCACTGGGCGCGGGCCACGGCCTGCGCGGTAGAGATCAGCACCGCACCCGCGCCCACATCCTGGTTGCGGCCCTGCGCCAACGGGATGGGTGCCAAGCCCGGCGCGTGCTGCAGCAGCGCATCCAGCGTTTGCGCGACCAGGGTGACAAACGGCACAAACCAGAACCACAGCACCCCGCGCTGTGCGCTGACCCGCTGCAGCACCTGGCCCATCACCAGGGTCTTGCCCGCCCCCGTGGGGGCGCGCAGTAGGCAAGGCGGCGAAGGATCGCGCAACAACGCGGCGCTGAGGTTGGCGATCAGCTCGGACTGAAAGTCCTCTGGCTGCAGCGTGGTGGCCTGGAGGGGCAAGGCCAGCGCTGCTTGCAGCGGTCGCAGCTTGAATGGCGCAGCAGTCTCACTCATGCCACCGCCTTGCGCGGACGACCGCCCTTGGCGCCATTGGCCCGGGCTGCCTCGGCTTTTGCCGCTGACGTGGCGCGCCCTGCCCTGGCCGCGTGCTGGCGCATCCAGGCGCGGCTGCCAAACAGACCCGCCAGCAAGCCCTCGACCGTCAAGTCGGCATCCAGCCGAGGCCAGTGCAAGCCCGTGCCCAGGGGAGTGATTTCAATTTCGGCCAGATCGGCCGAACGGGCGTCCGCCAAGCCCTGTGCCAGGCTGGGCGGGAAGGCAAACGAAGTGCCGTTGGCCAACTCCACCACGATGCGCTTGTGGCGGGCGTCGTAACGGGCCGCCGTCGCTTGCAGGTGGGGCGTGCCCTCGACCACGCCACGCGCGGCTGCTTCAGGCACCCGCTGCAATTCGGCTTCGATCCAGGAAGGCAGGGCCGGCTTAGTCATACAGCTCGCTCCATAAGGTTCGCAATTGGCTCAAATGCTCGGCGGTGGCCATCAAGGCCGCCGCGATCTCGGTGGTTTTGGGTTTGCCAGCAATCGTCATCAGCGCAGGCGGATGGGACAACTCGATGCGGATTTCCCAGCCCGGGCCAATGACATGGGTGTGGGGTGGTGGGTGGTCGTTGGGATAGATCACCAGCCGAAACTGCTTGGCTCGAATGCTGGACATGGTGGGATGCTAACCCAACGTGATTGGTTTTTTATCGCCCTGCCCTTGCAGCAGCACCTCATTGAGCGACAGGGTCTGCGCCGCCACGCCCAGCTCGGCCAGCTTGAGGGCCAGGGCTTTGGGGCGCGGCGCGACCACCACCAGGCGGGCCACGCCGTGCTGGGCGGGCAAGGCCTGCAGGGTGGCCAGCACCTGGGCATCGGTGTGGGTGCAAAGCACCAGCAGCCAGTCGCTGCCTTTTGCTATCACTTGAATAGCTAGTACCGCAGAGCTGATGGGCGTTGCACCCGCATTTCGCATGGAAAGCAGCAGGGCCGCGTGGGCGGCGGTGGCGTCCATGGGCACATCGGCAGCCTCGATCTTGTCGAGTTGCAGATAGGCAAATTCGCCGCCCTGCGCCAGCGTATAGCCCGGCTTGCCGCCATAGCCCTGGATGACGCGGCGCAGGCGCTCGGCGCACACGTCGCGGCAGAGGTTCTTGTTGGGCTCCTTGGCGGTGGCCTCGGTGCTGGAGCACAGGATGAAGCGACGCTGGCCGCCGTCCTCGGCGTTCAGCTCCAGCACGGCCTGCCCGGTCGTGCCGGACCCCGCGAAAAAATCCAGCACGGTGTCGCCGGGGCGGGTGGCTTGGGAGAGCAGGCCTTTGATGAGGGATAGGGGTTTGGGGTAAGGAAAAGCTTTGGAACCCAGCAGGTTCTTGATTTCCTCCGTCGCCACGCCGCCGCGCGCGGAGCGCAGCAACACATGCTCCACATCGTCATCGTCTGTCCCCTCATTCATGCCGGCAATCCAGCTGCTCAAGGGTGCGAGGCGTTCGGCCTCAGGCCGGGCGGTCCAATGCTCCTTGCGCGAGGGACGGCCAGGAGCAATCGGCTTACCCACCCAAAAGTCCAGATCGGGCAAGTCGGTGCGCAATAGTGGGGTCTTCTTCTTGGGCAGTGCAGGCCCCTTGCCAGCCGCGATGGCCGCCAGCACATCGGCTTTGGTGGCAAAAAGCATCACTTCCTCGGGCTTGCAGGGCGGGAAATAGATCAGCTTTTTGGTAATCAGGGCTTCGATGGTGTCGCTGCGCAAGGCACCCAAGGCGGCGCGCACCGCCTCTTCATCTCCATTGCAAAGCCGGCGAATGACGGTTTCGGACGCAAATCGCCAAACGCTGTCTGGGTCACAGGGATACCAATAACCAGTTATCGGGTCTTGTATGGGGTAATAAGTGTTTGGGCGCTCGATAAGAGATTTGTTTGCCGTAAGTGGTTGAGGCGACCAATCCCCACGCTCGTCCTGGTCGGGGTTACGGAACTTGCTGCGGTCGGTGGCACGGCCATTGAACGCAAAACCACTGTTGGCATAGACCAGCACATGCTCATGCACATGGCTGAAGCGTTGGGTCAGGTCGTTGCCAGTGTCCTTGGTGCGCCAGACGATGCTGCCCAACCGCCGTCCCGGAAACACCTCGTCCATCAGCAGCTCCAGCCGCGCCCGGTTTTCGTCGTTGATGCTGACCAGGATCACGCCATCGGCTGTCAGCAACTCGCGGGCCAGCGTCAGGCGCTGGTACAGGAACTCCAGCCACTGGCTGTGGCGCCAGCGGTCGTTCGCGCCGACGAATTGGTCGTTGTAAACCCAGTCCCTGTTGCCGGTGTTGTACGGCGGATCGATGTAAATCACCCGCACCTTGCCCGCATGGGTGGCGCGCAGCAGGCGCAGGCTGTCGAAGTTGTCGCCCTCGATGACCAGGTTGCGGTGGGCGGTGCAGGCCCCGGGGCCCTCGGTGGGCGTGTGGCTCCAGTCCACCACCAGGCGCGGCAGCACCACGTTGGCATTGAGCGCCCGGTCGTGCGCAATGGCGCTGCGCTCCCAGTACAGGCCCAGCTTCTGGCGAGTCAGGTGCTCGGCCAGCAGGCGGCGCAGTTCAGGGGCGGAAAGTTGGTCGAGTTGCTGCAGCAGCGCCGCATGGGGGGTGGTCATGAACGGGAATCGGAAATCGGAAAAGAGGAGAAAACGGGCACCTGCGCCAGGACCCGGCGACGGAGCGCCTTGAAACCGGCCTTACTTGCGGTCATGGGCCTCGGGTTCCACATCCGGCACCGAGGCCAGCGCTGCCTCGAAGTGGGCACGGCTTCCTCGGGCGGCGCGCTGCTCCAAATAGTCCTGGGTGGCCAGGGCAGACAGCTTTTCTGCCAGCGCGGTGCTGATCAGTTGGTTGACCGAAATCCCCTCTTGGGCGGCGTACACCTTGGCGTTACGGTGCAAGGACTCCGGCAGGCGAATGCTCAGTGCGCTCATGGTCAAGGCTCCTTTGGGAGGTTCAAGAAAGTTTGCGGGGTAATGACTGCAATCCCGAACCCCGCAGCCGCCGCGAAGTCGCGGGTATTCCAGGTCACGATGGAGGTGCATTGCCCATTCACAGCGGCTTCCAGCCCAGTAAATACCAGCGGTAGCAGCTCTTATTTTAGGAGCATTTCTCGCCACCGCGCCATGTCACCTCGGCTCAATTCAGCACAAAATTCCCATCCGGCTTCAACGCTGGCGGCGCGGGGTCGCCCAGCAGTTCGCACAGGCTGATCTCGATGGTGCGGACCATCGCGTCCAGGGCCAGGTCGTTTTGCTCGCGGCCAAAGGGCTCCTCCAGTTCATCGCTCAGGGACTCCAGCGCGAAGAAGGTGTAGGAGACGAAGGCCACCACCAAAGGGGTCATCACACCAATCGCATCGACCAGGCCAAAGGGCAGCAACATGCAATAAAAATAGGTCGTGCGGTGCAGGATCACCGAATAGGTAAAGGGCAAGGGGGTGCTGGCAATGCGCTCGCAGCTGCCCACGGCCATGGACAGCGCGTCGAGCGAGTCTTCCAGACTGGGGAGCAGCACCGGGTTCAGTGCCCCAGCCTCGCGGCGGTCGCGCAGCCACTCGCTGAGCCAGCGCAGCACCTGCTGGGAGGCGTGGCGCTGGTGCGCCAACTGCGCGCGCAGGCCTGGCGGCAGCAAGTGCGCGGTGCCATGGTCGGGCGCCTCGCCGCGCAGGTGGTTGCGCACCGTCGCAGCGAAACCAGCGAGGGCCAGCACAAACGGGCGAACCGTGTCCGGGGGACCCACCATGCCCAGGGACTTGCGCGCCAAGTTGCGCGACTCGACCAGGATGGCGCCCCAGTGCTTGCGCGCCTCCCAGTAGCGGTCGTAACTGGCATTGATGCGAAAGCCCAGAAAAATCGCCAGCGCCACGCCCATCAGCGAAAACGGCGCCGAGGTCAGCGTCACCTTCCAGTGAAAGACCTGCCCATGCAGGAGCACGACCGCCGTGGAGAGCGCCACGATGAACAGCAGCTGGCCGAGGATGCGCGGCAGCAGCGACCCCCGGCGAACAAACAACAGGCGAAGCCAGTGGGGGCGGGGGCGAACGATCATCGGGCGCTGAAAGAAAGCGGTGAAGCCGCCTATTGTCCCTCCCGGGGGGCAAATCGCTCAGGAAGGGACTTGGGCAATCCGCAACATATTGGTTGAGCCGGGCGTGCCAAAGGGCATGCCGGCGGCAATCACGAGGGTGTCGCCGGGTTCGGCGCTGTGCAGGCGCGTGGCGGTTTCGATGGCCAGTTCGGTCAATTCAGCATCGTTGAACACGCCTGGAGTGCAGACGGGGGTCACGCCCCAGACCAGCGTCAGCCGGCGGGCGATGGCCGGCTCGGGCGTGATGCCGATGATGGGCGCGCGGGGCCGCTCGCGCGCCATGCGCAAGGCCGAGGAGCCCGAGGTGGTGTAGGCCACCAACGCAGCCACGTCCAGCAGGCCCGCGATGGAATGCGCTGCCCAGCCAATCGCGTCCGGAATCTGCGCTGCCGGCGGGGTGTGCGAGGCATCGAGCATCGCGCGGTAATGCGGGTCGGCCTCGGTCTGGCCAATGATGCGGTCCATGATGCCCACCGAAGCCACCGGGTACTGGCCCGAGGCCGATTCGGCCGACAGCATCACCGCATCAGCACCGTCGTAAATGGCGGTGGCCACATCAGACGCCTCGGCCCGAGTGGGCACGGGGGCGCTGACCATCGATTCGAGCATCTGCGTGGCGACGATCACCGGCTTGCCCCGTTGGCGGCAGGCGCGCACGATACGCTTCTGGATGGCCGGGACCTGCTCGGCCGGCATCTCCACCCCCAGATCGCCGCGCGCCACCATGACGGCATCGGTGGCGTCAACGATGGCCTCCAGGCAGTCGATGGCGGCGGGTTTTTCCAGCTTGGCGACGATGCCAGCGCGGCCCTGGATGAGGGCCTTGATCTCCACGATGTCCTCTGGGCGTTGCACAAACGACAAAGCCACCCAATCCACGCCCAACTGCAAGCCAAAGTCCAGATCAGCCCGATCCTTGGGCGTCAGGGCCGACAGCGGCAGCACCACGCCGGGCACGTTCACGCCCTTGCGGTCGGAGAGCTTGCCGCCGTTGAGCACCCGGGTGTCGGCCCAGTCCGCGCCGGATTCCAGCACCTGCAAGCGCAGACGGCCATCGTCCAACAGCAACTCATCGCCCACGCCGATGGCCGCAAAAATCTCTGGATGCGGCAGCGCCACCCGGGTCTCGTCCCCAGGGTGGTCGCGGTCCAGGTCCAGCCGAAAACGCGCCCCCTGCTCCAGCAGCACCGGTCCCTGTGCGAAGGTGCCCACCCGCAGCTTGGGGCCCTGCAGGTCCATCAGCACACCGATCGGCCGCCCCAGGTCCGCCTCGATGGCGCGAATCAGGTCCCTGCGCGCCTGGTGGTCGGCGTGGGTGCCGTGGCTGAAGTTCAGGCGAAACACATCGGCGCCGGCGCGCACCAAGGCCTCGATGGTGGCGCGGTCGGAACTGGCGGGGCCCAGGGTGGCGACGATCTTGGCGTTACATTGGCGTTGCATGGACACACTCTTTCAGGACAAGGAAAGTTCAAGGGGATGGGGCGCCCGCCTCGATCAGGATGGCGCGGAAATCGTTGACGTTGGTCAGTGTCGGGCCTGTGATGATCGCATCGCCCAACGCGGTGAAAAAGCCGTGGCCATCGTTGGCGTCCAGGTGCTCGCGCGGGCGCAGGCCCCGGGCTTGGGCACGCTGCAGGGTGTCGGGACTCAGGAAAGCACCCGCAATCTCCTCCTGGCCATCGACGCCATCGGTATCGCCTGCCAGCGCATGGATGCCCGGCGCCCCGTTCAGCGTGAGGCCCAGCGACAGCAAAAACTCCACATTGCGCCCACCCCGGCCTGTGCCGCGCACGGTCACGGTGGTCTCGCCACCCGACAGCAGCACGCAGGGCGGCACAAAGGGCCGCTGGCGCCGCGCCACCTGCAGCGCCATGCCACCCAGCACCTTGCCCACGTCGCGGGCCTCGCCCTCGATGGCGTCGCCCAGGATGTGGACGGCGTACCCGGCCTCCCGCGCCACGCGGGCTGCCGCTTCCAGCGCCATCTGCGGCGTGGCGACCAGGTAGGTGGTGATGGGCGGCAGGCGGGGATCGCCCGGCTTGGGCGACTCGCCCTCCCCGCTCTCCAGCAACTGCAGCGCGGCGGGCGGAATGGCGATGCCGTAGCGGCGCAGGATGGCGAGCGCGTCGGCGCAGGTCGTCGGGTCCGGCACCGTGGGGCCCGAGGCAATGTCGATGGGGCCATCGCCCGGCACGTCGGACAGCAGCAGGTTCACCACCCGCGCCGGGGCGCAGGCCGCTGCCAGCCGCCCGCCCTTGAGGGCCGACAGGTGCCGGCGCACGGTGTTGATCTCGCCAATGCCCGCCCCGCTGGCCAGCAGCGCTCGGCTGAGCTGCTGCTTGTCGGCCAGCGTCAGGCCCGGCAAAGCTAGCGGCAAGAGCGCGGAGCCGCCGCCCGACATTAGGCACAGCACCAGGTCATCGGCCGTGAGCCCCTGCACCCGCTCCAGGATGCGCCGCGCCGCTGCCTCGCCCGCCGCATCGGGCACGGGGTGGGCAGCTTCGACCACCTCGATGCGCTCGCAAGGCACCGCGTGTCCATGGCGCGTGACCACCAGGCCGGACAGAGGCCCAGGCCAGTGGTCCTCCACCGCCCGCACCATGGCCGCCGAGGCCTTGCCCGCGCCAATCACCACCAACCGGCCCTTGGGCGGTTCAGGCAGAAACGGCGGCACGCAGCGCGCCGGCTGGGCGGCGGCGATGGCGGCATGGAACATCGCGCGCAGGAGGGTTGGGGCTGGGAGCGGGAGCATGGGCATCGGGAGCGGCATTGGGCCATCAAATCCAATCAGAAGACCATTGTTCCCGAAAACCAACCTCCCCCACCCTGTGCCAGAATCCGCCCCTTTTTTCGCGGACGCAGACGACACATGGCACGCACGGCAGGCATTCTTCCCGGGACGCTGGGCATCGATTTCGGCACCTCCAATTCGGCGGTCTCCTGGGCGGGGCCGGGGCAGACCGCCCGCCTGATCGCGCTGGAGGGCGAGGCCACCACCCTGCCCACGGCGGTGTTCTTCGACGACGAGGACCACAGCACCCACTTTGGCCGCGCGGCCATGGCGCGCTACCTGGCGCACCACGAGGGGCGGCTGATGCGCTCGCTCAAGAGCCTGCTGGGCAGCGCGCTGCTGCGCGAGCAGACCGTGGTGCACGGCAAGCCGCAGAGCTACCAGGACATCGTCTCGGGCTTTTTGCAGGAGCTGGTGCGCCGGGCCGAAGCGCAGCTGGGCGGCCTGCCCGAGCGGCTGGTGCTGGGGCGGCCGGTGCACTTTGTCGACGAGGACCCGGCCCGCGATGCCCAGGCCCAGGAAGCGCTGCGCGCTGCTGCCAGCGCCTGCGGCTTTGCCGAGATTGGCTTTCAGCTCGAACCGATTGCCGCCGCTCTGGACTACGAACGCCGGCTGGACCGCGAGCAGACCGTGCTGGTGGTGGACATTGGCGGCGGCACCTCGGACTTCACCGTGGTACGCCTGGGGCCGGCGCGCATTGCGCAGACGGACCGCAGCAGCGACATCCTGGCCACGGCGGGCGTGCACATTGGCGGCACCGACTACGACCGACAACTCAACCTGGCGCGGGTGATGCCGCTCTTGGGCCTGCGCCACACCGGCCCGCAAGGGCGCGAGGTGCCCAGCCGGGTGTTTTTTGACCTGGCGACCTGGCATTTGATCCACTGGCAGTCCAGCGCCAAGGCGATCCGCGAGGCCGAAGCCCTGCGCGGCGACTACCGCGACCCGCGCCTACACCAGCGCCTGATGACCGTGCTGCGCGAACGCCTGGGCCACGGCCTGGCCCAAGCTGTGGAGCAGGCCAAGATTGCCGCCTCCAGCAGCGAAGCGCCGCAAACCCTGCCACTGGACGCCATCGAGGCCGGGCTGGCTGCGGAACTCAGCCCCGCCCACCTGGCCGAAGATCTGGCCGCGCTGCTGGAGAAGGTGGTGATCTGCGCCCAGGAATGCCTGCACCTGGCCCAACTGGCACCGGGCGCGCTGGGTGGCATCTACCTGACAGGCGGCTCGTCCGCGCTGCGGCCCTTCCGCGCTGCGCTGGCCCAGGGCTTTCCGGGTGTGCCGCTGGTGGAGGGCGATCTGTTTGGCGGCGTGGCGTCGGGGCTGGCCTACGGCGGGCCAGCGCTGCGGTAAGCAAGTGCCTCAGAGCTGCGACTCAGCCCCGCGCTTCGCTGCCCCGCAAAAACTCCGTCACCAGGTCCCACTGCGCCGGCACATTCAGCGCCGGGGCGTGGCCGCAGCCGGGGATTTCGACCACCTGCAGCTGGCCGCGCGCGCCGGGGCCACGATGGCGCATGGCCTCAACGACCTCGCGCTCGACCAGGTCGGAGTCCACGCCGCGCAGGCACAGCACGGGCAGGTCCAGCGCGTCGTAGTGGTCCCAGTTCCGATAGTCCTCGGGGTGGTGGATGAACTGCTGCACCATGGCCGGGTCGTAGTGCGGCGTGACCCGGCCGTCGGGCAGGCGGCGGGTGGAGGTCTCGGTGAGCCGGCGCCACTGGGCGTCGCTGAGCCAGCCGTAGGGTTGGTACACCTGCCGGAAAAAGGCCTCCAGCTCCGTCACCGTGGCAAAAGCCGGCGGCTGACCGGCGTAGGCCTTGATGCGGTCCAGCGCGGCCTGGGCCAGCTGGGGCGCCATGTCGTTGAGCAAGAGGCTGCGCACGCGGCCCTTCAGACGCGGCTCCAGCAAGCCAGCAGCCGAGACCAGGCCAATCGCCCCGCCCATCGAGGTGCCCACCCAATGCGCCTGATCCAACCCTAACTGCTCGAACAGGTCCGCCGCCAGCCGGGCGTAAAAGCGCAGGCAGTATTCCTGGGCCGGTGCGCGGCTCCATTCGCTCAGGCCCCGACCCAGGGTGTCGGGGCACAGCACCCGCCAGCCCTGCCCCGCCAGGTGCTGGGCCAGGTCGTCCATGTCCCGCCCGGTGCGCGCCAGGCCATGCCAGGCAATCACGGCAGGGGCGCCGGCATCGCCCCATTCGGTGACGTGGATTTCATAACCGGCGCAGCGGACGTAACGCGAAACAGGGCCGTGGACTTCGGGCATGGCAGTCCTTCGAAAAGTTGGGAATCACTCAATCAGAATGGGGAAGCGCGGGAGCGCGTCAGCGGGCGGGGCTCAGCGCTTACGCCCCAGCGCCCGGGCACGCAGGCGGCCCACGACGCCGGTCGGGAAGTAATAGACCG
>CAYZPX010000050.1:0-15538 GCA_964480105.1 uncultured Burkholderiaceae bacterium
GGCAGGGGAGGAAGGACTCGAACCCTCGCATGCCGGAATCAAAATCCGGTGCCTTGACCAACTTGGCGACTCCCCTACACTGGACGTTTACAGAAAGCAAACGACCGGTATTCAATCTGAAACCCAGTCCCGCAAAGGGTGGATGTTCAAACTTTCACATTTTTTCACCTGCAGACCCTGATAGGGCGCTGGCACAAGTGCGTTGTGTGAAATTTTCGCAAATACTGCACTTCCAGAACCCGTCATTCTTGCGCTGAGGTCCTGCTGTGTAAGCCACTCAAGTGCTTTTTCAACTTTTGCCTCAGCTTTGCAAGCAACCGACTGCAAGTCGTTGCAACCAAATTCGTCGTGCATTGCTGCGAAGACCTGAATTGTAGCAGGCTTTGTGTCTCGTTTGAGAAGTTTTGAAGAAAAAATCGATTTTGTGTCGATGCCTGCGTCAGGCTTGGCAATCAGGTATGTGGTGTGTGGTGGGCACTGCTCTGGCAACAAGGGTGTGATCTGTTCGCCAATCCCTTCAACCCATGCGGTTTGGCCGCGAAGGAAGAATGGGATGTCCGCCCCCAGCGCGGCGCCCATCTGTTCAAGTTCTGCCCGTCTCAGCCTCAGTTTCCACAGCCGGTTCAGGGCCAGCAGCGTACTGGCTGCATCGGAGGATCCACCGCCAAGCCCTGCCTGCGCAGGGATGCGCTTGAGCACCCCGATGTGGGCACCCAGCAGACAGCCAGTGGCCTGTTGTAGTGCGCGGGCTGCTCGCAGTACCAGGTCGTCAGGGGGCAAGGGCGTGCCAAGGTCCTCCCGTGTGAGCTGGCCATCCTGGCGCAGTTCGAAGTGCAACGTGTCGCACCAGTCCACCATGGTGAACACCGATTGGATGAGGTGGTAACCGTCGGGTCGTTGCCCCAGCACATGCAAAAAGAGATTGATCTTGGCCGGTGCCGGAACGTCGTAGAGGGCCTGCATGGGAAAGGGTCAGCGTGTCAAAAGAATGCGGAGGGAGATCTGTGCAGGACCTGCTTTGGAAGCGGTCAACTTGCCTTGCGGCAGGGCCGACAGATCGGCCTCCCAGTCTGTGAGATCGGGGGTGGGGCGTCCTTCCAGCCACTGGAACAAGGCCCTGACAGGGAACGGGCTGCCCAAAGCTTCGAGGAGCAGCTCGTCCAGCGAGGGAAAAATTCGGGTTTCCTGTGCCTGCTGCAGAACTGCGTTGGCCGCTGACCAGCGGATCTCCGCCATCTGGGTCCCCAGGGGAGTGCCAAGCTGCAGCGTTCCCTCTTGGGGCATGCCCCTCAGTTCAAAGCTGGCGGTGGTGGACTGGAGTTGGCCGGTGTCGTCCCGGTAAGACAGGGCGAAACGGCCTTGCCAAGGCCCCCTCGTCTGCGCACCATCCCGCGGGCCTGTGGTTTCGGACTGCGGTGGGACGCTTCCACAAGCCGCCAGAGCGCCCGCTCCCAGGACGGCCAGTACCCACCTTCGGGAGAGGTTCCTGCTGTTGGCGCAATGCCATGTGCGTTGCTTCAATCCTGGTCCTTGAGGCGTTGCAAGGTGTCTTGCAGGGTCGTGTTTTCCGGGTCCAGCAATTGACCTTCTGTCCATACTTGCTTGGCCTGTTCTTTCGCGCCCTGGTGCCAGAGCACTTCGCCCCAATGTGCAGCGATTTCAGCGTCAGGGCGCGCCCGGTATGCCGTCTCCAAGAGCCGCAAAGCTTCTATGGTGTTGCCCAGGCGGTATTCCACCCAGCCGAGACTGTCGGTGATCAGCGGGTCTAGCGGCGATGCGCTGAGCGCTTTCAGGATCAGTTGCCTGGCTTCAGGCAGGTGCGCGTTGCGCTGGGTCAGCAGGTAGCCCAGGGCGTTGTAGGCGTGGTGGTAATCGGGGTGCTGTGCCAAAAGGCGTCGGAGCAAGGTTTCTGCATAGGCGGCTTGGCCGTTTTTTTCCGCCAGCATTGCCAGGTTGTATTGCACATCCGGATCATCGGGCTGCTGTTGCGCCCATGTGGCTTGCAATGCCATCGCCTCAGGCAGACGCTCCACGTCTTGTAGTAACTGCACTTCCAGTTGCAGTTTGAAAAGGGGTTCCTGGTCTGGCAAGGCTTGCAGCAGTTGCCTGGCCTGGTCCAGATTTCCCCGTCGTGCCAACAGCAGCGCCCGCTGGTAGGCGGTGCGACCAGGGGGGGTGGACGCAGGCACCTGCTCAAGCCAGCGAGCCATGGACACCAGGTCTTTGCGTTTGTCTGCCAGGTTGGCCAGTGCCAGAAGCGCTTCCGAGAGGATTTTTTCCTGTCCTGCACCTGTGGGCATGCCTTGGCCAAGCTGCAAGGCTTGCTGCGCTGCCTGCACTGCCTTGTCCCATTGCCGCATGCGGGTTGCCAAGCGCGCCAATGCCAGCCAGCTCTCTGCATGGTCCGGTGCCTGGCGCACGGCAGACTGCAGGGCGGCTTCTGCTGCCACTGTGCGGTTTTGCTCCACCAGAATTTCTGCATGGACCAGTTCCAGAGCGTGCGGCAGCGGTGTGTGTGCAGTGCGGGCCTGCAAGAGGATTTCTGCTTCCGGAACGCCTGCTTGCATCAGGGCCAGGAGCAAACGCAGGTGGTCAGGGAAGGCGGCATCGACCGAACCACCCTTGCGGGCGGCGTCCAGGGCTTGGGCTTTCTGTCCTGCAGCCAGACGCACAAAACCCAGTGCTGTCCATGCCCAAGCCATGTGCTCAGGTGTCTGCAGCTGGAATTCCAGTCCTTGCTCAACGACTGTAGCAGCCAGTCCCTTGTCGCTGGCACGGGCGTACATGGATGGCAAGGCCTGCAAGAGTGGGCGTACTTCCCCTGCCGGTGCTTGTGCCAGCAGTTGCTGGAGCAGGGGCCCTGTTTCGGCGATCTGGTTCAGGGCAATCGCGATCTGCAGCAGGTAGCGGTTGGCTGCGTCGGACGCGGGTTGGGCTGATTTCCACGCGCGTGCGGCTTGCAGCGCATGTTCACCTGAGCGAGATTGCAGCGCCAACTCCACGGCACGCTGGTACAACGGGGACTCTCCCGAACGGCGTGCGGCCTGTAACAGCAGCGCGTACCCCACCTGCGGCTGGCCAGCCTGGACATTCAATTCGCCCAACAGGGTTTCATAGAACAGTGCGCCCCGTTCAGCGGCCTGCCTGGCTTCGGCCCTCACCACCCGTTCCGGGGTGGTCTGTGCTGCAGCGGTGCCGTTCCAGGCCACCGCGGCAACCGGTATTCCCAAAAGGGCAAGCTGGCGAATCGTCATCAGGACAAAGGACATCGTCCCATAATAATCCATGCACAAAACACCAATACCGAGAGTGGCCTATGCCTGAGTTGCCTGAAGTCGAGGTCACCCGACGCGGGCTTGCACCCAGCTTGCAAGGGGCGCTGGTTCAGTCGGTCTGGCTCGGAAAACCCTTGCGCTGGCCTCTGGGTTGTCAGACCGCCAGCTTGGTCGGGCGGCAGATTCAAGCAGTACGCCGCCGCGGAAAATATCTGCTGCTTGATCTGGATCGGGGGCTGTTGCTGCTCCATCTGGGGATGTCTGGCAGCCTCTTGTTGGCAGAGCCCATGCCCCCAAGGGGGGTGCATGACCATTTCGATATGCAGACTTCCAGGGGCACCCTCCGGCTGCATGACCCTCGGCGTTTCAGTGCCGTCGTGTATTCCGACCACGAATCCATCGACCCGGCCCACAAGTTGCTCGCCCACTTGGGGCCAGAGCCCTTGTCAGACCAATTCTCGGTCGAGGCTTTTACCGCTGGGTTGTGCAAGTCACGTGTGCCCATCAAGCCCCTGCTGCTGAGTGGAAAGCTGGTTGTGGGTGTGGGAAATATTTACGCGTGCGAAGTGCTTTTCCTCTCAGGCATTGCGCCAGCAACGCCTGCAGCACAGGTGACTCCCGCACAAGCGCTGGCCTTGCACGCAGCGATTCGCCAAGTCTTGCAAGAGGCTGTGCGCCTGGGGGGGACCACCTTGCGCGATTTTCGGAATACCGATGGCATGCCGGGGCATTTTCAGCATGCTGCGAAAGTGTATGGCCGCGCTGGCCTGCCATGCCTTGTTTGTGCCACGCCCATCCAATCCATGCGCCAAGCCCAGCGTAGCACCTATTTTTGCCCCCACTGCCAGGCTTGAGCCCTGGGCTCGCGACGCCTTTCCCTTCACCAATGCCTGAGACTTCTTTCCTTTTTTCGCATGCCGTCGTGGCATGGCAAGCGGCCCAAGGCCGACACCATCTGCCCTGGCAGCAAACCCGAGATCCGTACCGTGTCTGGTTGTCGGAAATCATGTTGCAGCAGACCCAGGTCAGCACGGTGCTGTCCTACTTTGACCGTTTCCTGGCACGATTTCCGACAGTCAGCGCCTTGGCCCAGGCGTCTCACGACGATGTCATGGCACTCTGGAGTGGCCTTGGGTATTACAGCCGTGCCCGCAACTTGCACCGCTGTGCCCAGGCGGTGGTAGCCATGCACGGTGGGGAGTTTCCGCGATCGGCCGAGGCTCTGGCCCAATTGCCAGGCATTGGTCGTTCCACTGCGGGTGCGATTGCCGCTTTTTGTTTTTCGGAACGGGTTCCCATTTTGGACGCCAATGTGCGCCGTGTTCTGACCCGCTACCTGGGGTTCGATGGGGACCTTGCCCAAGCTGCCAACGAACGCAAGCTCTGGGACCAGGCGCATGCCTTGCTGCCCTCGGAGGCTTTGGACACCACCATGCCGCGCTACACCCAGGCTTTGATGGACTTGGGTGCCATGGTTTGCACGCCACGCAACCCGCGTTGCCCCGAGTGCCCAGTCCAGGCCGCTTGCGCCGCACACCGTGAGGGCCAACCAGAGAAATATCCGGTCAAGACACGGAAGCTGCGCCGGCAATCCCAGGCCTGGTGGCTTTTGCTATGGCGCAATACCGAGGGTGCATTCTGGGTGCAGCGCCGGCCTGAGCAAGGGGTCTGGGCGGGCTTGTACTGCTTCCCTACATTCGCAGAAGAAAATGCCTTGCTGCAGCAAGCCCAGGCCCAAGCGGGCTTGGGCCTACAGGACATGCAAGCACTTTCCGCTTTCAAGCATGTACTGACACACATGGATCTGCATCTGCACCCGGTGTTGTGTCCAGTCGCGGCACACCAGGCGTTGCTGCTGGAGACAGGTCCGCCTGGCGCATGGGTACATCCTGCCCAAGCCGCAGAATGGGGCCTACCCAAGCCAGTGCGTGCCTTGATGGAGCAGTTGCACTCAGCCCTTTTCTGAGTGCTTGCTTTTGGCCCTTTGCCTGTGTCGGCAGTTCAGGCTCGGCCATCCAGTTCGCGGTGCCTGCGCAAAACTGGCCACAGCGTCTGGAAATGTGATGCCAAGGCCTCCACCAGGTAAACCGAGCGGTGTTGTCCACCGGTACAGCCCACCGCCACCGTGACGTAGCTGCGATGGTTTTTCACCAGGCCACCAAGCCACCGGCCAATGAAACTGGCAATGTCTTCTCGCATCTGCCTTACCTCGGGCTGTTGTTGCAGAAAGTCTTGGACAGCCGTGTCCAAGCCAGTCTGCTCCCGCAGTGCGTGCTCATAGTGGGGGTTGGGCAACATGCGTACGTCGAAAACGAAGTCGGCGTCGTTCGGAATCCCCCGTTTGAAGGCGAATGATTCAAAAACCAGTGTGATCTGGGCCGCGGAAGCAGCAACAAACTGCTTTACATAAGTCTGCAACTGGTAAGTCCGTATCGCGCTGGTGTCGATCACATGGGATGTCGCACGCAACTCAGCCAGTAGGTCTCTTTCCACCTCAATGGCCTGAATCAGTGCTTGCCGGCCTTCGGGCGAATCGCCATGGGACAAGGGGTGGCGGCGGCGTGTTTCGGAGAACCTGCGGATCAGCGTGTCTGTCGTTGCATCCAGGAAAAGGCTGGTGATGGCAATCCCCTTGGCCTTGAGCCTGGCCAACTCCTTGGGCACTTGGGGCAACGAGGTTGCACTGCGTGCATCCATGGCGATGGCCACGCGGTGTCCATGGTGGCGGTGTTCCAAGGCGGCAAATGCCAGCAACAACTCGGGTGGCAAATTGTCCACGCAGTAATAGCCTGCATCTTCCAGGGCATGGAGGGCGACGGATTTCCCCGAGCCCGACATTCCCGTGATCAGCAACAGTTCGAGCGTCATTCCGTTGGTGCCTCCTGGCGTGACCGTGCCTGTTTGAGCATTTCCTGGGCATGGGCCACAGAGGTTTTCCAGGCGTTTTTTCCGCCAAGCATGCGTGCCACCTCTGTCACCCGCTCCGCCATGGGCAACGCGTGCACGCTACTCACGCTGCGGTGGGACTCGCGCAGCTTGTGAACTTGAAAGTGATGGTCGGCGAACACTGCAATTTGCGGCAAATGGGTGACAGCCAGCACTTGCTTGTGTTGGCCCAGTGCGCACAGCAGTTTGCCCACGGTTTCGGCCACATGTCCCCCGATCCCGGAATCCACTTCGTCAAAAATCAACGAATGCGCCGCACCTTGTGCGCTGGTCGCCACCGCAATGGCCAGGGACAGTCGCGACAGTTCGCCGCCAGAAGCGATTTTTGCAAGGGGTTTGGGTGTGCTGCCAGGATTGGCGGCCACCATGAAGGACACTTCGTCCAACCCGTGGGCTGACGGTGTGGTGCTGGACACCACCACTTCCAGGCGACCGCCTGCCATGCCTAGGGTCTGCATGCGCTGCGTGACGGTGTCTGCCAGTAGCGCAGCATGCTGTTTGCGTGCGTGAGAGAGCGTCAATGCGGCTTTCTGGTAACGCGCGGCCAAGGTATCGACTTCGTGCGCCAGACTGTCCAGATCCGTGGCTTGGTCCAGTTCGGCCAGGGCGGTGTGCCAGGCTGCCAGGGTTTCAGGGAGTTCTTCGGGCTTACGTCGGAATCTTCGTGCAACACTGACCCACTCGGCCATGCGTGTGTCGATCTCGCCCAGCCGTTGAGGGTCCAACTCTGTATGTTGCACATGGCTTTTTAGGGAATGCCGTGCATCTTCGATCTGTGCCAAGCAGGAAGAAAGCACCTCCACTTGTTCTTGAAATGACCGTTCTACCTGGCTTTGTCGCGCCAGCGCCTGGATGGCCTTGCCCAGTTGCACACAAACGCCCTTCGATTCTTCCGTGAGGTGCTGGAGGGCGGTATCAGCAGCCACCAGTATTCCTTCTGCGTGGGAGAGGCGCCGGTGCTGTTCTTCCAACTCAGCCCACTCGTGGGTTTGGGGCGCCAGTTTTTCCAGCTCATTGATCTGCCATTGCAGCCGGTCCCGCTCCGTTTGGCGCGAGGCCTGCTGGGCTTGACAGTCGGCCAGCTCTTGCTGCTTGGCTTGCCAGGCGGCCCAGGCTGACGCCACCTCTCGCGTGGACAGTCTGCCGAAGGCATCCAGGAGATTGCGAACGGTCCTGGGCTGCATCAGTCCCTGCCAAGCGTGTTGTCCATGGACATCAAGCAAAGACTCACCCAGTTGTTTGAGCTGTGTGGCAGTGACTGGCGTGCCGTTGATCCAGGCCCGGCTTCGGGCCTGGGTGTCCACGGTTCTGCGCAGCAACAGCATGTCATCGGTATCGATG
Source organism: uncultured Burkholderiaceae bacterium (assembly GCA_964480105.1). Taxonomy (GTDB): domain Bacteria; phylum Pseudomonadota; class Gammaproteobacteria; order Burkholderiales; family Burkholderiaceae_C; genus CAYZPX01. The sequence continues at coordinate 7,563 of CAYZPX010000050.1, forward strand.
CCTGCCTGTTGCAGCCAGTCGTCCATGCCGTGCGGGACCTCAAATTCGGCAGACACTTCGGTCTTCGATGTGCCTTCACGCACCATGTGGAGGTCTGCACGGCCTCCCAGCACCAGTTGGAGTGCATCAATCAGGATAGATTTACCTGCGCCGGTTTCTCCTGTGAGCACTGAAAAGCCTTCGGAAAATTCCAGGTCCAGGGTTTCGACAATTGCAAAGTCTTTGAGCGTGAGGCGCCGAAGGGCCATGGTCACTCTTCTCCTTCATTCCAGTGCAGTTTCTTGCGCAATGTTGAAAAGTAGTTCCATCCTTGGGGATGAAGAAACCGTACCCGGTGTTCTGATCGTTGAACCGTGATGCGGTCGCCTGGTTGCAACCTTGCCAGGGACTGCATGTCGAAGTTGGCACTGGTGTCTTTGCCATGGACAATTTCAATGGCGATTTCCGCAGAGTCCGGGAGTACGATGGGGCGGTTCGATAAGGTGTGCGGTGCGATCGGCACCATCACCCAGCCTGGAATCGCAGGGTGTAGCATGGGACCACCTGCCGACAAGGCGTAGGCCGTCGATCCAGTCGGGGATGCCACGATCAGTCCATCTGCCCGCTGGTTTGCCACAAACCGTCCATTGACCTTGACCTGCAATTCCACCATGCCAGAGGTGGCAGACCTGTTGACCACCACATCGTTCATTGCCAGGGTCTCAAACAGCAGAGTGGAATCGTTGCGAAACACCCGGGCCAGCATCAGGGGGCGGTCATCTTCCTCGTAAGCTCCGTGGAGCATGGCCGCCAATTTGGCAGCGTAGCCGTCCAGAGAGATGTCGGTGATGAACCCAAGACGGCCCTGGTTGATTCCGATCAGTGGCGTTCCGTAAGGGGCGAGTTGCCGCGCAATCCCCAGCATCGTGCCGTCACCACCCACGACAACACCCAGATCACATGTCGTTCCGATCTGCTCAACATTCACGCAAGGGTAGTGTTCCACCAATCCCAGTTGCTGGGCGTTCGTTTCTTCCAACACCACCTGACACCCTTGGGTTTGCAGGAAGTCTGCAATGTGCGTCAGTGCGGAGACAGCCCGGTGGACCAACGCCTCGCCTGTCTGGATCTGGTATTTGCCAATGAGCGCAACACGACGAAAATTAGAATTCATGAAGAAATTACATCACTAAAGTCCCATGATGCTGGATGATCGCGCAAAGTTGTTGCTCAAGGCCCTGATCGAGAAATACATTGCAGAAGGCCAGCCTGTGGGGTCGCGCACTCTGTCGCGTTCTTCTGGGTTGGAGCTCTCGCCAGCCACCATTCGCAATGTCATGGCAGATCTGGAAGAGCTTGGGTTGATCGTCAGCCCCCACACTTCGGCGGGCCGTGTGCCCACCGTCAAGGGCTACCGTCTCTTTGTGGACACGATGCTGACTGTCCAGCGCAACCAGTTCACCACACCCGAACTTGCACCTGAACAGCCGCAACGGGTGATTGCGAATGCCGCCCATCTCCTGTCGAACTTGTCACAGTTCGTTGGCGTGGTCATGGTGCCACGTCGCTCTTCGATTTTCCGCCACATTGAGTTTCTTCGACTCTCCGAGCGTCGGTTGCTGGTGATCATCGTTTCCCCGGATGGAGATGTGCAAAACCGTGTGATCTTCACCGAAATGGACTACACCCCTTCTCAGCTGGGGGAGGCCTCCAATTACCTGAACGAACATTGCGCGGGCCTTGCCATCGAGCAGGTCCGCGCCAAGATCACCACCGAAGTCGAGATGCTGCGCGGTGAAATTGCAGGCCTGATGCAGGCAGCGGTCCAAGTCGGTTCTGAAGCGCTGGGCGACACGCAGGGCGATGTTGTCATCTCCGGGGAGCGCAATCTGTTGGCGGTCAGTGACTTCGCCAGCGACATGGGCCATCTGCGGCGGGCTTTCGAATTGTTTGAGCAAAAGACCCAGCTGCTGCGCTTGTTGGACATTTCGAGCCAGGCGGAGGGTGTCCGTATTTACATTGGTGGAGAGAGTCAGACCGTTCCCTTTGAAGAGTTGTCGGTGGTCAGTTCGCCCTATGAGATCGATGGCAAAGTGGTTGGTACCTTGGGTGTCATTGGTCCCACCCGCATGCCTTACGATCGCATGATCCAGATCGTTGACATCACTTCCCGGCTGGTTTCCAACGCGCTCAGCATCCGGAAATAAGCCATGGTCCAGTTTTTTGCGGCACGCGTTGGGTGGGAGCTGGCATGGTGACGCCCTTGCTGCTCGCACGAATGGCTACCCGTTGGTGGAGGCAATGGAGAAGTTACCTGCCGCAGTTGCTGACCCTGCTCGTGGTCCTGTTGGTGATCCACTCGTGGCAAACCCGCCATGTGCCAGATAGGCTTGTCCCAGATACGCCTGTCACGGTGACCCGGGCCGATGGCCAAGCCATGGCGACGACCTTGGTCAAATGGCGAGAAGGTCACCCAGACCAACCTGTCGCGCTGCACTTCTGGGCCGAGTGGTGTCCCATTTGCCGTGCGGAGGAAGGCAGCATTACCCGTCTTGGCAAAGATTGGCCCGTGTTGACGGTGGCCATGCAATCTGGACCGCAGCAAGCGGTCGAAGCCGTCATGCGCGAGCGTGGCCTGCCCTGGTACGCTGTCGTCGATCCCCAAGGCGCTCTGGCACAGGCCTACGGTGTACAGGCGGTTCCCGGCTTCCTGGTCATTGACCCATCCGGGAGAGTTCGCACCCCTACAGTGGGTTACACCTCTGAAATCGGCATGCGACTGCGCCTGTGGTGGGTGTACGCCACGATGTAGTGCCTGCCGTCCGTCAACTTGGTTCCTGGCAATGGAAATATAAAAGTCCCTGTGCAAGGGACTTTTTTTGAAAGTTTCAAAAAATCCTGGTCGGGGTGAGAGGATTCGAACCTCCGGCCTCTACGTCCCGAACGCTTAGCTCTTGTGCCGTTTTTACTGTTGCTCTAAGCTGTTCTCTGATTATTTGGGCCATTCTTGGGCCGTTGGGCCATCAGGGAGACGTATGGGGCAGATCACGAAGCGTGGGGAGTACCAGTGGCGGGCCAAGGTCAGGCGCAAGGGCTTCCCGGAGCAGTCGCGCACCTTCACCTACCGGGAGGACGCGGAGAAGTGGGTTCGCATGGTCGAGAGCGAACTGGAGACCACGGGCTTCATCGACAGGCGCGAAGCAGACAAAACCACGCTTGCCGCAGTCCTTCAGCGCTATCAACGCGAGGTCACCCCCTCTAAAAAGTCGGCGGCCATCGAGTCCGTAAAGATCGATGTGCTCCTGCGCGACCAAGCGCTGGTCGGCCTGAAGATGACCGCCGTCACAAGCGCGGAGGTCGCCAAATGGCGAGACCGCCGACTCAAGGTGGTGACCGGGGGGACCGTCAACCGCGAAATCGACGTGCTCTCGACTGTATTCAACCATGCTCGACGTGAGTGGGGCATCCACGTCGAAAACCCGATCCAGTCCATCAAGCGTCCCGAAAAAGCGCGTGCGCGGGATCGCCGCTTTTCGTCTGAGGAAGAGTCCTACCTCCTGGCCGCGCTGACGGGTGGGGAGCGCCTGGTTGATGGGACGTTCAGCAAAGGAGCTCGCAACCCGTGGCTGTTACCTCTTGTGAAGCTCGCCATTGAAACGGCCATGCGGAGGGGGGAGTTGCTTTCGCTGACTTGGGAAAACGTAGATCTGGAGCGCCAGACCGCTCATTTGCCCGACACCAAAAACGGCGACGCGCGAACAGTTCCGCTCTCGACGCGTGCTGTGGCCATCCTCAAGGCGCTGCCAAAACCAGAAGCCGACGAGCATGTCGAGGGAGAGGCAGAGCTTCAGCGCACAGGGGCCGTCTTCCCGACAACGGCGTTGGCACTGAGAAAGGGCTTTGTGAGGGCCATTGAGCGCGCGCAGGAGCAATATCGGGCCGACTGCAAGCAGGCCAAGCGCAGGCCCGCCCCGGGCTTCCTCGAAGATGTTCACTTCCATGACACGCGGCACGAGGCTGCGTCACGGCTCGTAGAGAAGCTCACGAACGTCCTGGAACTCTCGGCGATGACTGGCCACCGAGACCTGCGCATGCTCAAGCGGTACTACCACCCCAGAGCCGAGGACCTAGCGAAGAAGCTCGGCTGATTGTGGATAACTCGGGGGCAGGCATCGGGATAGCGTTCCATGCTGTTCGGGATGGCATGCTGCGCCATCGGGATGACTTTCCGATCCGTCGGGATGGCGTTCCGTCACGCTTCCTGAAAGACCAACTGGCACAACGGTTTCCGGCTGGCCGAGCAGCCTCTACCGTCTTCTACCGCTCATCTACCGGACTGGCCTGTGGATAGGCTGGCAGCTGCGGCTGCCGCCTCTGCGCGGTATCGCCCTTCCACCCTTTGACATAGCTCACCTAACGAAAGATCCAGGGCCCCCGCCAGGCGGTGCAGGACGCTGATGGTGGGCTGCTTTCGTCCGCTCTCAATCATCGTGATGAACGGGCGGTCGAGCTCACAGCGCCCCGCTACGTCTTCCTGGGATAGCGCCAACTCCAACCGGCGCACCTTGACCTCTACCCCCAGGGCATTGATCAGGAGTTGGTTTCGACTTGGACGCATAGGCCCAAAGTCTTCTGGTTTAGTTTACTATTGACACGTGTCTATAGATAACAATCGAACTGCTATCGGATTTTTATGGGAGGCAGATGAAGGACGTACACACCCTGTTGGCGCAGAGCACCGGACTCACCTTCTCATTGAGCGCTTTTGGCGCCGTGGCGAAGAGGGCCTTCATGATCATCCCGGCAGCTATCGGTCTGGGCGGCTGCGTCACGACACAGCCCCAGACTGATGGCTCAACCAAGGTGCGCTTCTTACTCGGTGCGCCATCCGAGGTCAGTAAGGGCAGCGAACCATCCGCTCAAGTCTTGACCCCAAAGGTCCGGTCGGCGCCAGTTACTGAACAGCCGAGGACAGCCCCGAGCGCCTCTGTCAGTTTCCCCAGCATCCGTGCGACAGCCCTGGCAGCCGTCTTCAGCAAGCACTCCTACGACGGAACACCCAAGACCTACTTCCCCCGCGTGGCAGTCACAGTCACGGACTGGTCCCGCAGTGACTGCTGGATCGGTACGGCCACCATCTGGTGGAGCAAGAGCAAGTCCGAAGCTGTGCCCGCCTTCTCTGTGTGCTGGGGACAGTCGGTGGGGTACGCGGTCAACAACGCCGCGAACCTGCACCTCTTCATGCAGCAGATGGCGGTCGAGCACAGCGGCAATGTCCGCACTGTTGGCCCCAAGCCGCCCATGCTGGCCATCCCCGACCGGCAGCCGATCAGCGAGCGGCAGCAGCTCGCCTTCCAGGGGTTTGTCCAGCAGCTGGTGCTAGACACCGGATGGCAGCCGGGCGCACCGACCAATCTCTGGTTGGTAGGGTATGACGCCAACGCGGTCATCAAGCCAACCGTGCCTCCTGCCTCCAGCAACGGAGCATCGCAGCCCGTGGACGCCAAGACCAAGGCGCAGCTCGAACAGGCGCTGAGCTGCGCGGCCATCGGTCCACGATTTGAACTGGCAGAGTCGCTGCTCAAGCAGTCGGGGTGGAATCCAGATCAAGGCGTCACGCCGGTCACGCTCGCCGAGCCCGTCAAGGTCTATGGGTTCAGCGTCCGCAAGGTGGCGGTGTCACGTGACGGTGGTGAGCAAACCTACCGCAGCTACTTGGCTGGCACCTCGGTCCAGCAGCTCGCGAAATCAGCTTCGCTGAGATTGGGCAAGGATGGCAAGACCTATGGCCGTTTGACCAAAGTGGGCGTGTTGTCGGTGGGCATGGAGGGCAGCGAGGCCACGTTGACCTGTACCGTCAACGCCGAAGGTTCGGAGGGCTGACCATGGCACTGCAATGTCCGAGCTGTGGCAGCACGCATATCCAGCCAATGGCCGTTGTGCATGCGGGCGGCACACAGCATTTCCACGCTACACACACGGCGGTCACTTCAGATGGGCAGTTCGTTCAAGGCAGCAGCCAAGGCCACCAGTTGACGGCGTTAGCCCAGCATTGCGCGCCGCCAGCTCCTCCGTCACCTTTGCCGTTCATCATTGCGTTTGGGCTGGGTGGAGCGACCATCTATCACGCGGCATCGGTGTGCGACCTTTTCGAGCGGGGATGCCGGGTCGGGATGTCCTTCTGGGCGCTGCTCATCTACAACTGGAAGCAAGCTGCAGTCGGGATTGGAGTCATCGCGCTGGGCTGGCTGCTAATGAAGGGCTGGCACGCCCAGGCTAAGGCTTACAGCGCGGGCAAGCGCCAGTGGCAGAGCACGTGGTTTTGCCACACGTGCGGGCAGGCACACCAGCGGGGCTGACCGCTGCAGCGACTACCGTAACTATCGTAATTACCGTAATCGCCTGGTTGCGTCCCACGGATGTCGCAGAGGCTGGATCTACGCTGAAACGCTCACAAGCGTACTGTGCGTGCAGCGTTGTGTGCTGTCATGCCACGAATCCCATCGCCTTTCGGGGCGAGCTGGCGAGGGCTAGCAGGTCGCACACCTGAATGTGATCCCGCTCTTCCCGAGCAGCACGCCCCAGCGCGCGCTTCAACGCCAGCCCCAAGGTCCTGGGTGGCAAGCTCTTCAGCTTGTCCACCACCTGGTCGTCCAGCGTAGGCGCAAAACCTGACCCCCACGGGCTCTCGGCCCGCATGCGGCCATAAATCTGTCGAGCGATGTGAGCCACTTGCACTGGCGTAGGGGCCTGCACGTGCAGCACCGTCATGCGCGACAGCAGCGGCGCCGGGATGCCTGCGATGCTGTTGGCCGTGGCGATCCAGTTCACATGGCTGGCGTCGATGGCGAAATCGCGGATCGAGAGATCGATGAAGTCGCGCGCGCTGCGAGGTTCCAGCAGGGTATAGAGCGCCGCGAGCGGGTCGTACTGACGTTGCTGGTCGGTCTTGTCGAGCTCATCCAGAACGATCACCGGATTGGCCAGCTGCTGGTACGCCAGCAGCTCAAACACCACGCCGGGCTCCGAATTCGACCAGAACGATTCTGACCCGGCCAGCGGTGAGCTGGACTGGGTGCTGGCCATGTCGATCACTCTGAACGGCAAGCTCAGGCGTGCAGCCAGCCAGCGCGCCGCCTCTGTCTTGCCAATGCCGGCAGGGCCGACCAGCAGGATGGGAGACCATGCCACACGTCCATCGCCCATCGCATGCAACGCGAAGTGGTCGTGCAGTACCTCGGCCAGCTCGAGGAAATTGGGGAAGTCGCGCTGGAAGTCTTCGATCAGTTCTGTCCAGTCATCGGGTAGCTCACCCAGCTTGCGGCGTTCGTGGCCAGCAGCCCGGATGCGCTCGGCGATGTACTGAGCCCGCTTGGCCTTCTCGTCTGGCTTGGCCCGGTGCCGCTCGACAAAGCTGCGCAGGCCTGTGGCGTCCATGAACGCGATTTGGGGTGTTGCCCGAGGCGCCTGCGGGGCGGGCTGATCCGGCGCCGCTGCCGGTGGCTTCATGTCGGGCAGCGACTGCACCAGCGCGTGCACGGCATCGTCGATGGACGGATCGAGCGGCTCGCCACGCACCGACTTCTCGGGCTTGGTGGCGGCTGGCAGTAGACCTGCCGCTACCGCCAGTTTGTGATTGCGCTTGAGGTCTTCGGCGAAGAGCCCGATGGTGGCCTCGTGCTGCTTGCAGCGCACGCCCTGGCCTGCGTTCGCATCGCCGCCAATCACCGGCGCCGAGCAAACTGGGCAGTGTTGCTGGGCAGCATGCCGAGCGGCTTCGATCAGATCCAACAAAGCTCTGTCTCTGTTGATGCTGGCGCCCACCAGTTCGACCCGCAGGCTGAGCTTGTCGCGCTGGTTGGTGGCGCAAAACAGCGGCAGGTGGCGGTAGTCGGCCGGCTTCATCAGCAGCTCGCACTGGCCCACGAAATGGGCCAGCACCGCCAAGTGGCCAGGGGCGGGCTCCACCACCTGCTTGGCCAGCCATGGGTGCTCGG
>CAYZPX010000051.1:0-15452 GCA_964480105.1 uncultured Burkholderiaceae bacterium
CAGAAGTTCCAGTTCGAGCGCCACGGCTACTTTGTCGCCGACCGCATCGACCACCGCGTCGACCAGCCCGTCTTCAACCTGGCCGTGGGGCTCAAGGACAGCTGGGGCAAGTAATCAAAAAGGGCCGCAAGGCCCTGTTTTCAAGCGGTACCAGCTCTTATTTTAGGAGCAATCAGCGCGTGCTGGAGGTGGCTTCTGGCGCCAGTTCCAGCGCTTCGGCCTGGTCGCTGAGCAGGTAGCGCTTGACCAGATCAAAAAAGCTGTCGTAGAAGCTGTCGATGGCGATGGTCTCGCTGCCGACCTTGACCATCGAATCGGTGCTGCCCATGAACGGCAAGGACACCGATCCCACCCCCACACCGACGCTGGCCGAGCTGTTGGATTTTTTCAGCGTGTAGCGGTCCTGCAGCGCGGTGACAAAGCCCAGGCTCAGGCGCTGCTCTCGCCCTTCGGGGACGCAGACGACACGGATCATCATCTGCAGGTGCGATTCGGGGTCGGGCTGGAAATTCTTGCGCCCCTCCACCTCCTCGGGGCGGACCTGCTGGATCAGGTAGCCCTGGCTGAGCAGCGCGCGGCGGGCGGCCTCGCAGGTCTGGGCTGGCGGCGCATCAAACAGCCGCGAGTAGGTCGCGACCGAGTTGAAGTGTTCGGGCGTCTGCACAGACGGTTTGCCAGGGGTGCCAAGGCAAGCCGTCAGGCTGGTCACGGCGGCGATGCCCAGCAGCCGACCGGTCCAACGCACCAGGCCTGCCCGGGGAGCAGCCCACAGCGAGGGCACGCGGGATGGAGAAAGCACAGCACGGAGGGCGAAAGGCATGGGATTCAGCGACAAGAAAACAACGATGGGCCCAAAAACACCGCACACGGTTTGCGATCCATTTATGCCCAGGGTCTGTGGGCGGTTCTGTGGAAAACCCTAGGGAAAACCCGCAGAACCCGCGTCTTTATTGGCTTCCGACGGAATGCCTGCAAAACAGGCAATTGGCTCAGGCGGTGGGCGGAATGCTGTCAAACACCCCGGAAAGCAGCTCCGGCAAGCGCTCCACCCCCATGCGGAAACCACAGGCCTGGGCATGGCCGCCGCCGCCCAGGCTTTCGGCCAGGGGGATGCAATTGAAGTGGCGCTGCGCGCGCAGCCCGGCCTTGACCAGCCCGCCCTTGCCGGCGCTCCACATCAGCGCGAAGGTGCCGGACTGGGCCGAGAGCAGGTCTCCCACCAGGCTGTGGAACAGGCCGGGGGCGTTGACCATCAGGCCGTCGATGCCGTTAAAGCGCAGGGGCTGGGCGCCTTCGGCAATGTCGGCGGCGAGCTTGCGGTACTTCTCGTCCATGGCCGCGCCCCGGGCGATGAAGGCGGTCTGGGCGGTGGCGTCCAGCGCCAGCAGATCGCGCCAACGCTCGAACGTGCGCGGCTCCATGTCCAGGGCCGACAGGTAGGCGGCGCTGTCCGGGTACTGCCAGTTCCACAGGTCGCGGTCTTCGACATAGCGCACCAGGTCGGGCACGGGGGCCTCGGGGTGGAAAAACTCCCAGGCCAGGCGGGCGCCGGACTTGTGCATGTCAAAAAACACGGTGCCACAGCGGCAGGCAAAGCCGCCCAGTTTGTCCGCAGCGCTTTTGTGGTGGTCCAGCAGCACCAGCTTGGCGGCGCGCTCCTCGATGCCGCGCAGGAGGGGCGCGTCAAAGGAAAAGTCCAGCACGTACACGGCCCGGCCGTCCAGCGGCGGCAGATCGGCCAGGGTCTGGACCTGGCCATGGTCCAGGTCGCGGAATTCGGCCTGGCCTTCGTAGAACAGCCAGGCGGCCAGCGCGGCAGCAAAGCCATCGGGACAGCCCTTGCCGTGGTAGAGGATCAGCGGTTGGGGGTCTTGGCGGTCGGGCGCAACGAGGAGGCGCAGGGGCAGCAGGGTTTTCATGCGCCGATTGTCGCCGGCGGAACCCAAAAACCGCATGGTCAAACGCCCTGTTCAGGGTGGTGCGCACCCCGACGGGCACAATCGCGGCCCGATATGTCTCCCCCCCTGTCCCTGCTCTGGCGCGATGACCACCTGGTCGCGGTGTACAAACCCGCCGGTTGGCTGGTGCACCGTACCGGCCTGGACGCGGGCGAGACGCGGTTTGTGATGCAAACCCTGCGCGACCAGCTCGGGCAGCGGGTCTATCCCGTGCACCGGCTGGACAAGGGCACCTGCGGCGTGCTGGTGATGGCGCTGCACCCCGAGGCGGCCCGGGCGCTGGGCTTGGCCTTTGCCGAGCACCGCGTCACCAAGCGCTACCTGGCCCTGGTGCGTGGCTGGCTGCCCGAGGCGGCCACGGTAGACCACCCGCTGCGCCCCGACGACGCACCGCCCGAGGCGCCAGCGCAGGAGGCACGGACCGCGTTTCGCTGCTTGGCCCGGCTGGAACTGGCCACGGGCAGCGAGGGCCCCGACCCCCGCTTTGCCACGGTGCGGGCCTCGCTGGTGGAGGCCCAGCCACAAACGGGCCGACGCCACCAGATCCGCCGCCACCTCAAGCACCTGGCCCACCCCATCCTGGGCGATGCCACGCATGGCAAAGGCTGGCTGAACCGCTGGTGGGCCCAACAATTGGGCCAGCAGCGGCTGTGGCTGCATGCCTGGGAACTGGGGCTGCCCCATCCGGTCACGGGGGCCTGGCTGCAGGTGAACAGTGGCCTGCCCTGGCCGACAGCGTGGCCCACCCCTCCAACGGCGGAACACCCTGCCGCCTTGGAGGGCACCGGGCCCAACGCCCAGGACTGGGAACGCCTGTTCCAGCACCCGGCCTGGCGGCCCCTGCCCAGCCCTCTGCCAGGCTAGGCTAGGATGGCCGCCCCACCGCAGACCCCGCCCATGCGCCCCTTGCCCCCCACGACGCCCCAGCCGCCCGAAGGCCATTTCTCCACCGCGCAGCGCCTTGGCCGCCCCGCGGTGCTCGGCAGTCTGTGGTTGCCCAGCCTGCTGGCAGGGATCAGCGTGCTGGGGAGCCAGGCCAACTACCTGCTGTTCCACACGCTGGGGGAGCTGTTTTCCATCGTCCTGGCCCTGGTGGCCTTGGTGGTGGCCACCACGTCGCTGCAGTTCACCCGCAACCATTTCGTGGTGTTCATTGCCGTGGCGCTGGGCTGGTGTGGCGGCCTGGACCTGGTCCACACGCTGGCCTACAAGGGCATGGGCCTGCTGCCGGTGGACAACGCCAACCCGGCCACCCAGCTGTGGATGGCTGCGCGCAGCCTGCAGGCCCTGGCGCTGCTGGGGGCGACATGGTTCCTCAACCGCACAGTGCGGCTGCGCTGGCTGCACCTGGGCTTTGGCAGCGCAGCACTGCTGACAGTGCTGGCGATTGCGGGCGAACGCTTTCCCGACGCCTACGTCGAAGGCCAGGGACTGACGCCCTTCAAGGTGCTGGGCGAGTACCTGATCATTGCCGTGCTGTTGCTGGCGCTGGCCCGCTTCTGGCAGCAGCGGCACTGGATGTCGCCCCGGCTGTGGGCGAGCCTGTCGGCGGCCCTGGTGTTCATGGTGTTGTCCGAATTCGCCTTCACCCGCTACGTGAGCGTGTACGGTGCGGCCAACATGGTGGGCCATGTGCTCAAGATCTATGCCGCCTGGTATGTCTATCTGGCACTGGTGCAGACCACGCTGCGGGAACCTTTCAGCATGCTGGCCCGCGCCGCCAGCACCTACGACGCGGTGCCCGACCCCACGCTGGTGACCGACCTCCAGGGCCAGATCCTGCAGGCCAACCGCGCAGCCGCCGAGTTTGCGGGCCTGCCAATCGAGCGCCTGGTCGGCCAGTCCTGCCATGCGCTGTTTCACGACGACCGCTTATCGCAAGCGGACTGCCCCGTCTGTGCGGCCCCGCAGCCACACGCCTTTCACGAGCGCATCGAACTCCTGCGCCTGGGCGGTGCGCAGGCGGTGGAGTGCAGCATCGCGCCTTACACCGGCCACTTCGAGGTTCCCACACTGGTGCAGGTGGTGCGGGACGTGACCGCCCGCAGGCACGCCCAGACCCAGGCCAAGCCGAGCGCAAGAAAGCCGAGGACCAGATCGCGCATTACGTCGCGCAGCTGGAGCGCTCGATGCGGGGCACGCTGCAGGCGATTTCCAGCATGGTGGAGCTGCGCGACCCCTACACCGCCGGCCACGAACGGCGCGTGGGCCTGATCGCCAGCGCCATCGCCAAGGAAATGGGCTGGGATGCCAGCCGCTGCGAGACGCTGGAGATGGCCGGGCTGGTGCACGACATCGGCAAGATCGCCGTGCCGCTGGAACTGCTGACCAAGCCCACCCAGCTGCACCCGCTGGAGATGGCGCTGATCCAGCGCCATGCCCAGGCGGGCTACGACATCCTGAAGGACGTTCCCTTCCCCATCCCGCTGGCCGACATTGCACACCAGCACCACGAGCGCATGGATGGCAGCGGCTACCCCCAGGGCCTGCGGGGCGAGGCCATCCTTCCCGAAGCACGGGTGCTGGCCGTGGCGGACGTGATCGAGTCCATGGCCGCCCACCGGCCCTACCGTCCAGCCCTGGGCCTGGCGCCGGCACTGGCCGAAGTGGAAGCCGGCCGGGGACGGCTGTACGACGCGGCAGTGGTCGATGCCGCACTGCGGCTGTTTCGCGACCAGGGCTGGCCACTGCCGCAGTGACCCTGCCCCCTGTATCCTCTTCCAGGGAGAGGGCGGAAAAATGCTATTTTATTGATAGCTAGTACCGCTGGATTTCATTGGCCTGGAGGCCAATCAGGGCATTAATCTGCGCCTTCGCCCACGGAATCGGTTCGGCCACTGCCCTTGCGGGTTTTACGGGCCAGCTTCTTGGCCTGGCGGGCAGCATCCTCGGCTTCGCCAGCGGCGCGCCAGGCCTCGAATTCGGTGGGCGTTTCCAGCGTGATGCGGCCCAGGATGGCAGTGCGAAAGTCGGTCAGCACGATCTCGGACGCCTTTTGCAGGTTGACCCGGCCCCCAGCCATCACGGCGCCGCGCTTGCGGGCAATGGCGTCGAGCAGTTCGTGGTCCGGCAGCGCGGCGATGGCCTCGGCAGGCAGGCCCAGCTTGTAGCGGGCTTCCAGCAGCGGAGCGTAGTCGGTCTGCAGGCGGCGCAGCAACTCCAGCACCACCAGTTCTTCATCGTAGGCATTGCGACCCACGGCGCCACTGGCCGCCAGGTGGTAGCCGCTCTCAGGGACCACGATGCGTGGCCACAGCATGCCGGGGGTGTCCCAGAGGTAGAAATCGTCGGCCAGCGTGATGCGCTGCTCCTGCTTGGTGATGCCAGCCTCGTCGCCGGTCTTGGCCTGGCGCTTGTTGGTCAGGGTGTTGATCAGCGTGGACTTGCCCACATTGGGCACACCGCAGATCAGCACCCGCATGGGCTTGGCCATGCCGCCCCGGTTGGGCGCGAGCTGGTGGCAGCCGTCAATCAGCTTGCGCGCCGGGGCCGCATCTTGCGCATCGAGCGCCACCGCGCGCGTGTCGGGCTGAGCCTGGTACCAGTCCAGCCACAGCGCGGTGCGCGCCGGGTCGGCCACGTCCTGCTTGTTCAGCACCTTGAGTGTGGGCTTGTGGCCGGTGAGTTCAGCCAGCAGCGGGTTGGCACTGGAGCCGGGCAGGCGGGCGTCGAGGACTTCGATCACCACGTCGATGTCCTGGATGCGCTCGCTGATCGCTTTGCGGGTCAGGTGCATGTGACCGGGAAACCACTGGATGGCCATGCAGGAACTACTTTCTCGGGAAGGATGGGGAGGATGGGAAGAAAACGGGCGCGCGGTGCGGGGCGCAAGGATAATCGCTCGCCATGCCTGCTCCCCACACCCCATCCCGCCCCCGCGCCCACCGCCAGAACGAATGGCTGTTCAAGGGCATCTTGTGCGCCCTGATCGGGTTGGGGGTGCTGCTGTCGCCGCATTTCATCACCTCGCCCGGCATGCAGGGCATCGTGGCGCAGTCCAGTGTGGTGGGCTGGTTTGCCCTGGTGCTGGGCCTGGCCCTGGTCGGACGCCACGGGCTGGCGCGGCGGGCCGAACGCCAGGCGGCTGCCGCAGCGGCCCCCACCCCCACGGCCATGTCCTCGGGCGCACGCAAGCGCCGGCGCTGAAGCCTGCGTCCTCCAAGGCCTCAAGCCCATGCGCAAGGCCCCTGCATTGCTGGAGCGGCTGAACCGCCTGCTGCTGCACCGGCATGCGTTCTGGCTGCTGTTTGTGCCGGTGGTGGTGCTGTTCCTGGGCATTGCAGCCACCGTCGCCCTGGGGCGCGAGCAGATGGCGGTGCGCACGGTGCTGGCACTGCAAAGCCTGACCGCGCAGAGCAGCGCCGAGTTGCTGCAAGCCCACTTGCTGCGGCAGCTGCAGCTCCTGTCGGGAATGGCCGACGACGTCGCACTGCAGGCCCTGCTGCTGCGCCCCGGTCCGCCCGAAGCCCAGGTGCTGGCCCCCGAATTCACGCGCGTGCTGCAGCGCAGCGCCGAGGTAGACCAGGTCCAGTGGTGGACCCCGCAGGCCAGCGTGTCGGTGGCGCGGGAAGGGAGCCAGGCCACGCCCTCGCCACCGCTGCCGGAGGGGCTGGGCGCCGACGTGCTGCAGCTGCCCCCCGGCAAGGCGCTGCTGTCCCACTTCGTGCTGCGGCAGGACCCTGCGGGGCGGCTGGTGCACCCGCTGGAACCCCAGCTCTACCTGGCAGCGCCAGTGCGCAACGCCCAGGGCTTGGTCCGAGGGGCGCTGGTGCTGCGCCTGAACCTGCAGGCCCTGCTGGCGCTGCAGGCCTCGGAAGACCGCTTTGGCAGCAGCATGCAATGGGTGGATGCCCAGGGGCGCTGGCTCTACGTCAACCATCCCGAAGAACAGGCCGCCACGGCCAGCGATCCCCCTGGCCGCTTTGTCCAGCGGCATGCCGCGCTGTGGTCCCGGATGGGGACCCAGCCCTTGGGGCAGCACAAGGACGCAGACGGCCTGTGGGCCTGGCACACGGCGCAGCTGGGCCAGGCCGACCTGCGCACGAACACGCTCGCCCTGGCGCAAGGCCCCTCCGTGGTTCTGGTCAACAAGGTGCACCCGCAGACCGTCACGGCCTTGCGCCTGCTCCATGTCTTTTCGCTGGTGCCAGTGGTGCTGGCGGTGGCGCTGCTGCTGCTGGGCCTGATCTGGCGCTGGTTGCTGCACCATGCCCGGGCCTCGATCCTGGCCCAAAAGCAGCTGGAAATGTCCAACCGCCTGGCACTGATCGAAGGCTGGGAGCTGGACCCCGGCACCCGCCAGCTGTACGCAGGCCCCAGCCTCCAGGCACAGCTGGGCTGGACACAGTCACCCGCCGGCTGGGCGCAGTTCCTGGACCTGCTGCCCCAGGCCGGTCAGCGCGAGGCCCTGGACCAGGCCGTGCGCTACGCGCTGCTCCATGGGGGGAGCTTTGACCAGGAAATCGCCGTGCAGACCCCGGGCCAGGCCCTGCGGTGGCTGCGCTGGGTGGGCCTGTGCGAACCCGGCGCGGGCGGACGGCGCCGGCGTTGCTACGGCACCGCCCAGGACATCACGCCGCGCAAGCGCCTTGAACAGGTCCGCACCGAAGAGCGGCGGCGCCTGTCCAGCATCATCGAAGGCACGCAGGTCGGCACCTGGGAGGCGAACCTGCAGTCCGGCACCTCGGAGATCAACGACCATTGGGCGCGGATGCTGGGCTACACCGTCGCCGAGCTGGCACCGATGACCATCGCCCGCTGGGTCGCCATGCTGCACCCCGAGGACCGGGACCGCGTGCAGGAGGCGGTTCGCCAGCACCTGCAAGCGCCCCACGAACAACCTTACGCCACCCGGTTCCGGCTGCAGCACCGCGACGGGCACTGGGTCTGGGTTGCCGCCCGCGGCCAGCTGGTGGAGTACGGTCCGGGCGGAGAGCCCACACGGATGCTGGGCACCCACACGGACGTGACAGACCTGGTCGAGGCACGCCAGAGGGCCGAAGTGGCCAGCCAGGCCAAGACCGTGTTCCTGTCCACGATCAGCCACGAGCTGCGCACACCGCTGAACGGCATCCTGGGGTTTGGCCAGGTGCTGGAACACGACCCGGAGCTCAATGCCGACCAGCTTGAGAGCGTGGCGGAAATCCTGAAAGCCGGGCGACACCTGCTCGCGCTGATCGAGGAAATCCTGGACCTGAGCAAGGTCGAGGCCGGCCAGCTGGACCTGAGCGCCGAAGCGGTGCCGCTGGCACCACTGGCCCAGGACAGCCTGAACCTGGTCCAGGGCATGGCCGCTCCCCTGGGCGTGTCGCTGGCACACACAGTGCCCGCAGGGCTGTCGGTCCTGGCCGACCCGGTGCGGCTGCGGCAGGTGTTGCTCAACCTGCTGAGCAACGCCATCAAATACAACCACCCTGGCGGCAAGGTCCTGCTGGGCGCCCAGGGGCTGGAAGGCATGGTGCGGATCACCGTGCAGGACAGCGGCCTGGGGATTCCCCCGGAGCACCTGCCCCAACTGTTCCAACCCTTCCAGCGGGGGCCTGCCGCGCACAGCCAGGTGGAAGGCACCGGCATTGGCCTGGCCATTGCCAAAGGCCTGGTGGAAAAGATGCGCGGGCAGATCGGCGTGCTCAGTCTGCCAGGGGAGGGCGCCACGTTCTGGTTCACCCTGCCGCTGGCAGCCAGGCCAGAAGGCGCGCCGGACGATGCCCCGCCCCCGCTGGACGGCGGGCCCTGGGAGGATGGGCCCGGCCGCCCTCCCCCACCGTGGCGGCGGAAGGGGCGGGTGCTGTGCATCGACGACAACCACGCCAACCTGGAACTGCTCACCCGCCTGCTGCGCAGCCAGCCAGGCCTGCAGGTGGTGGCCAGCAACGACCCTTTTGCGGCCGTGGACCTGGCCTTGCACCACCGCCCGGACCTGGTGCTGCTGGACATCCAGATGCCCGGCATGGATGGCCATGCGGTGCTGCGGGCGCTGCGGGCGCAACCGGCCCTGGCGGCCATCCCCGTGGTGGCCGTCACAGCAGACGCCCTGCCCAGCGACCGCGCCCGGGCCCTGGCTGCGGGTTTTGCCGCCTATGTGACGAAACCGTTCACGATGGCCGACCTGCTTTCCGTGCTAGAGGCCCACCTGCCCCAGCCGCCCGCGCCAGGCTGAGCCCACACAGGGCAACTTGCGCGGGCGTGTATGCTGGCGCCCCCCGGTTGTCCCACCCATCGCCCTGCCCCCATGACCGACACCCTGCGCCCAACCAGCCACATCATGGCGGTGGACGATGAGCCTTCCAACCTCAAGCTGGTCCACAAACTGCTCACCTCGGCCGGCTATGCCGCACCTGAACTGGTGCAAGACCCGCGCACGCTGCTGGAGGCCTATGCCCGGCGCAAGCCCGACCTGATCTTGCTGGACCTGAACATGCCGCACCTGGACGGGTTCGCAGTGCTGCAGCAGCTGGCCGACCTGCGGGACCCCCTGCCCCCGCCGGTGCTGGTCTTGACGGCACAGACGGAACGCCAGTACCTGCTGCGCGCCCTGGAGCTGGGTGCCCGTGACTGTGTGACCAAACCCATCGACCGCACCGAGATCCTGATGCGGGTGCGCAACCTGCTGGACGCCCACCTGGCCCACCGGCTGGTGCACGACCAGAAATCTGTGCTCGAAGCCATGGTACGCGTGCGCACCGCCGAGTTACAGCGCACCCGCCTACAGGTGGTGCAGCGCCTGGGACGCGCGGCCGAATACCGCGACAACGAAACAGGCCTGCACACCGTGCGAATGAGCCACTACGCCGCGGTGGTGGCCCGCAGCCTGGGCTGGAGCGAGGACGCGAGCGAGCTGCTGCTGCACGCCAGCCCCATGCACGACATCGGCAAGATCGGCATCCCGGACGCCATTTTGCTGAAACAGGATCGCCTCACGCCCGAGGAATGGGCCGTCATGCAGACCCATGTGCAGATTGGTGCCGCGATCCTGGACGATGGGGATTCCCCGCTCTTGCAGCTGGCCGCAGAAATCGCGCTGCACCACCACGAAAAGTGGAACGGCAGCGGCTACCCTTTCGGCCTGCAGGGCCGCGCCATCCCGCAGTCTGCGCGGATCGTGGCGGTGGTGGACGTGTTCGACGCGCTGAGCTCGGAACGGCCCTACAAAGCGGCCTGGCCCCTGGAGGATGCGCTGCGCGAACTGCAAAACGCTGCCGGATCGCACTTTGACCCCGAGGTGGTGGCGCACTTCATGCGCTGCCTGCCAGAAATCCTGGAGATCCGGGCCCAGCACCAGGAGCCTGCGCCCGCCGCGGGGGCCCCTGCGGGCCCGGCGGGCTGACGGCTGGCACGTGGCCTCAGCGGCCCAGGCCGTCCACCGCCATGTACTGCTGGCGCCATTCCTCAAAGGGCAGGCGGTCAGCGGCCTCGATGGCTTTTTGGTCCGCCAGCGAGGCTTCGGCCATCGCTGCGTAGCGGGCCTGCTGGGCCTCGGTCCACGGCAGGGCCTGCAGGGCGGTGTGGGCCTGGCGGGTCTGGTGCATGGCAAAGGCCTCGAAGCTGTCGCCATGCTGGGCCTGCATCTGCGCCAGCACCCGGGCCGACGGGGTTTGTTGGGGCGCAGCTACCCGGGCCTGGGCGGCGGCCAGCGCGGCCTGGTAGTCGTGGCCACGGTGCTCGCGGTCCAGCGCCTCGGCCAAGGGAACGCATTCGGCCAAGACCTCGGCGGCCCAGTCGCGCAAGACTACCGGGACGCCGCCGCGCTCCAGGCACAGGCCGGGCTCGCGGCCGCGCTCGGCGGTCAGGTGCTGGTTGCGCTGCAACTCGGCGATCTCGGCGGGGGTGTCGGGCGGGCTGTCGGACAGCAGGCAATGCAGCAAGAACACGTCCAGCAGGCGCATGGCCTCGGGGGTGATGCCCACCGGCGCGAAGGGGTCCAGGTCCATCAGGCGCACTTCGACGTATTCGACGCCGCGCTCGCGCAGCGCGTGCAAAGGGCGCTCGCCGGTGCGCACCGTGCGCTTGGGGCGGATGGTGCCGTAAAACTCGTTTTCAATCTGCAGCAGGCTGGTGCCCAGCTGGTTGTAGTCGCCCCCCGGGTTGCGCAGGCCCACCGCCTCGTAGGCCGGATAGGGCTGGGTCAGCGCCCCGTGCAGGGAATTGGCGTAGCCCTCCAGGCCGTTGTAGCTCACGGCCAGCGTGGCTTGGGCATCGCTCTGGTAGCCCAGTCGCCCCATGCGCAGCGAGGTGGCGTAGGGCAGGTACAGCGCCTGGCCGGACTGGCCCAGCGGCTGCAGCCGGTGCTCGCGCCCCTGCACGAAACAGGGGCACAACGCCGGCGAGGCGCCAAACAGATACAGCAGCACAAAGGCGTGGCGGCGAAAATTGCGGATCAGCGCAAAGTACTGCTCGCTGGTCACCCCGGGCATGGACCAGTTGTAGTGCAGGCCCGAGATGGTCTGCATGCGCCGGCCATAGCGGTGGCCCAGGCCCATGCGGTAAATGCTCTTGGCGCGGCCGATGTTGGAGCTGCCATAGCGCCCCAGCGGAATGGTCTCGTCCGTGGGCAGGCCGCAGGGCATGCTGGAGGCCCACATCATCTCGCCGCCCTGCGCTTGCAAGGCACGGTCTACGAACTGGTGGACCTCGGTCAGCTCCTGCAGGCAATCGAGCACGCCGCGGTGGGCGCCCGTGATCAGCTCCAGCTGCGATTCGCTGTAGTCGGTGGTGATGTGCGGGTGGGTCAGCGCAGAACCCAGGGCCTTGGGATGGGGCGTCAGCGCCAGCCCGCCGGTGGGCAAGACGCGCAAACCTTCTTTTTCGATGCCACGGCGGATGTCGCCCAGCGTGGACAGGGACAGCTGTTCCAGCCTGCCTTGCAATGTGCTCATAGGAATGTGGAAAGTCGCTTCATTGGGGGCGGAACTTAGCATGCCCCAGGCCGGTGTTCGGCCTGGGGGGACTTTCAGACGGTTTTAGCGACGGGCCGCCAGGGCCTTACCGACTTCCAGCTGGCCCTGGGCGCTGCCATTGGCCGGGACCTGATCGCCGTCGCGGGCGGTGACTTCGGCCAAGCGCTCGGCCAGCTGCTCGGGCACGGTGGGGCCCATGCCCAGGTGGATGCCTTGGGTCAGGGTGATGTGCGCGGCCTCGAAACTGCCTGCGCCGGCACACAGGATGGTGCGGGTGGGCGCGCTTTCGTGCGCCAGCACCAGCATGGCGGGCACCACCGCCTCGGGCTGCAGCGCGGCCAGCACCTCTTCGGGCATCAGGCCCTCGGTCATGCGGGTGGCTGCCGTGGGCGCCAGGGCGTTCACATGGATGTGGTGCTTGGCCCCTTCCAGCGCCAGGGTCTGCATCAGGCCGACCTGCGCCAGCTTGGCGGCGCCGTAGTTGGTCTGGCCAAAGTTGCCATACAGGCCGGTGGACGAGGTGGTCATAACGATGCGGCCGTAGTTCTGCGCCTGCATGTGCGGCCACACGGCCTTGCAGCAGTAGGCCGCGCCCATCAGGTGCACGTCCACCACCAGGCGGAAGTCGGCCATGTCCATCTTGGCAAAGCTCTTGTCGCGCAGGATGCCGGCGTTGTTAACGAGGATATCCACCCGGCCCCAGGCATCGATGGCCTGCTGCACCATGGCCTGCACGGCCTGGAAATCGCTCACCGAGGCGCCGTTGGCCAGGGCCTCGCCGCCGGCAGCGCGGATTTCGGCGGCCACGGCCTCGGCAGCGCTGACCGATCCGCCCTCGCCATGCACACCGCTGCCCAGGTCATTGACCAAGACTTTGGCACCGCGCGCAGCCAGGGCCAGCGCATGTTGGCGGCCCAGGCCACCGCCCGCCCCGGTCACGATGGCCACACGGCCCTTGAAATCCAGCTGTTCCATTGCATTTGCCTTTCATTAGAGGGAAGAAACGAGGGAGAACAGGAAAAAACACCGGGCGCCTGCGCTGTCGCCAAGGATGCTCATCCGACAATTCAATGTACCCCAGCGGGGGACGTTTGCCCTTAAAGTGGGTGACTCCAACATAACACCGCCGCGAGACAAACCCATGCAGCCCGTCGCCCCCACCGCCGTCGAAACGCCCCGTCCTGCCGCCACCGTGCTGCTCTTGCGCGAAGGGGATGGCGGCATGGAAGTGCTGCTGCTGCGCCGCAACGCCCAGGCCGCCAACATGCCGGGCATGTACGTCTTTCCGGGCGGCAAGCTCGACGAGGCCGATTGCGAAGCCTGCGCCAGCGACGCCCACCGCCTGCTGGACCAACCGATCACGGCCATGCACGCCAGCCTGAACGAACCCGCGCTGGCCCCCGCCCAGGCCGCAGGCCTGTACATGGCCGCCCTGCGCGAAGCGCTGGAAGAATCCGGCGTGCTGCTGGCCGAGGCGCGCGACACCGCAGCCCACCAAGGCATTGACGCCGAACGCGCCCGGGGCCTGCTGGACGCAGGCCAGTCCTTCACCCAGGTGCTGGATGCGCTGCACCTGCGCCTGCAAACCCGCCACATCGCCCCGTGGACGCGCTGGATCACGCCGCTGGCGCCCAGCCTGGGCACCCGCCGCTTTGACACCCGCTTTTTTGTCGCCGCCGCCCCCGCCGACCAGACCGCACGCCACGACGACGGCGAAACCACCGACAGCCTGTGGATCACCCCGCGCGATGCGCTCTTGCGCTACCGTGACGGCGCCATGGACCTGGCCGCCCCGCAAATCATGAGCCTGCAACACCTGGCCCGCCACCCCAACGTGGACGAGGTGCTGGCCGCCGCGCGCAAGCGCCCGCCGCCGACCATCCAGCCCGAGCCCTTCGAGCAGGACGGCGTGCGCATCCTGTGCTACCCCGGCGATCCGCGCCACCCGGTGCCCGAACGCGCCATGCCCGGCCCGACGCGGCTGCGCTTTGAGCAGCGGCGCTTTTGGCCCGTGGAAGGCGGTTTCGAGAGCCTGCTGGCGTAACGCCCGCACCGCTGCCCTTTTGTTTTTTGACCGAAAGCTCCCCATGAAAGCCACCTGGAATGGCGTCGTGGTTGCCGAAAGCGACGACACCGTGCTCGTCGAAGGCAACCACTACTTCCCCGAATCGGCCCTGCGCCGCGAATACCTCACCTTCAGCAACCACAAGAGCACCTGCCCCTGGAAGGGCCAAGCGACCTATTTTTCGCTGCTGGTGAATGGCGAACTCAACCCCGAGGCCGCCTGGACCTACGCTGACCCCAAGCCCGAAGCCGAGGCCGTGCGTGGCCGCGTCGCCTTCTGGAAGGGCGTGAACATCGAGCCCTGAGCGCCCCTTGGGGCTTATCCCTGTCCGCACTGGACAAGATTGTGGATAAGCCTGAACAAGGGCTGTATGGGAAACACAAGCCCTTGATTGACAAAGAGAAGTTCTGTCGTGCTGCATTTTTAAGCAAGCCGCCACTCCAGCCCGGTCGGCTTATCCCGTGCGCCGCTGGACAAAAGTGTGGATAAGCCTGAACAAGTCCGGGATGGCAGCGTTAAGTCCTTGATTCACAAGCCCTTCGCTCGAATCGCCCATTTTTTAGGCAACCTGATCGCCCGCTTGCACCGGCCTGCCACCGGTCCCCGTCTGGGCGGCCTTGCGCCAAAATGCTACGCTATTGATAGCTAGTACCGCTCGTATCCGTTGGCCTAGCGCCTGATTTGACCTTTGACCATGAACGCTGCTCCCTTTTTCATCGCCCGCACCGAACCCGATGGCCAGCAATGCGACGCCTGGCCCGAGCAGACCCTGCTGCAGTCGCTGGAACAGGGCGGGCTGGACTGGCCGAGCTCCTGCCGCAACGGCAGCTGCCGCACCTGCATCGGCGTGCTGCGCGAGGGCGAGGTGCGTTACGCCATCGAATGGCCCGGCCTGTCCGCCGAGGAGAAAGCCGAAGGCTGCGTGCTGCCCTGCGTGGCCTACCCGCTGTCGGACCTGACGCTGGAGGCCCCCGCCATCTGATCCCGCCATCCCTGCGCGCATGCACCGCGTGGAGGGTCGCCCTGCACTAAAATCGCGGCCCGCATCGCGGTATCCGACCGCAGCCCCCGGGCCTTGCGGCAAGCCCCCCCTGATAGAAAGCCTGCCCATCCCATGAATTCCCCCCTCTCTCCCGCGCCGATTTCTCCGGTCCAGGACATCATTGACGAGCTGCGCGCTGGCCGCATGGTCATCCTGGTCGATGAGGAAGACCGCGAAAACGAAGGCGACCTGGTGCTGGCCTCTGACCATGTCACGCCCGAAGCCATCAATTTCATGGCCCGTTTCGGCCGTGGCCTGATCTGCCTGACGCTGACCCGCGACCGCTGCGAGCGCCTGAACCTGCCACCCATGGTCACGCGCAATGGCACCAAGCACTCCACCGCGTTCACCGTATCGATTGAAGCCGCCGAGGGCGTGACCACAGGCATCTCCGCCGCCGACCGCGCCCGCACCGTGCAGGCGGCCGTCGCGCCCAACGCCCAGGCCAGCGACCTGGTCCAGCCCGGCCACATCTTCCCGTTGCAGGCGGT